>NZ_JBFTJF010000006.1:0-325097 GCF_056395305.1 Variovorax sp. 10L426
GGGGCGACTCACTTTTCTTTGTTTCGCCAAAGAAAAGTAAGCAAAAGAAAGGCGACCCCACTGTGCGTGTCCCTGCGCTTCGCTTCGGGCAACCTGCGGTGCTCGCTTCAGGCGGGGTCCGCGTGAAACTCGCTTCGCTCAAACACACGCGGCCCTGATCCGCCTGAAGCTGCGCTCCTCGGCACGCACAGAGGGGACCCCAAGATGAATACCAATACCAAGGCAGAACGCGCCATGGCGCGTCCTTGTGTTTTGGGTTGGGGTTTGGTTGTTGGTATTGGTATTCGGCAGGCCGAGCGAAGCAAAGGCCCGAGCACTCCCTTCTGGGGGTGCTGAGGAGCGGAGCTTTTCGCGGATCAGGGCTGCGCGTGTTTGAGCGAAGCGAGTTTCGCGCGGACCCCGCGAAAAGCGAGCACCGCAGGTTGCCCGTAGCGAAGCGAAGGGACGCCCACAGCAGGGTCGCCTTTCTTTTGCTTACTTTTCTTTGGCGAAGCAAAGAAAAGTAAGTCGCCCGCCGGGGCGAGTCCCGGCCAACAGCCTCAAAACAAAAGTCACCTTCCAAGATAAACCTCAATCACCCGCTCATCCGCCTGAACCTCATCCAAGGTCCCTTGAGCCAACACAGCCCCATCACACAACACAGTAACGATCTCAGAAATAGTCCGAATAAAGCTCATGTCATGCTCAACAACCATCAACGAGTGCTTCCCCTTCAACGAAAGAAACAACTCCGCAGTCCGAGCAGTCTCCTCATCCGTCATCCCCGCAACCGGCTCATCCAGCAGCAGCAACTTGGGGTCCTGCATCAGCAGCATCCCAATCTCCAGCCACTGCTTCTGCCCATGACTCAGATTCCCCGCCAACCGCAACACGCTGCCATCAAGATGAATCGTATGGAGCACTTCGGCCAGCCGATCGCACTGCTCCGAATCCAGCCTGAACAGCATCGAAGCCTTCACACCCTTGTCGGTCTTCAACGCCAGCTCAAGGTTCTCGAACACGGTGAGGTGTTCAAAGACAGTAGGCTTCTGAAACTTCCGCCCAATGCCAAGTTGCGCAATCTCCGCTTCCTTGTGCCGAAGCAGATCGATCGTGCTGCCAAAGAAAACCGTCCCCTCGTCAGGCCGCGTCTTGCCCGTGATGATGTCCATCATCGTCGTCTTCCCCGCGCCGTTCGGCCCGATGATGCAGCGCAGCTCACCCGGCGCGATGTCGAGCGACAGCTTGTTGATCGCCTTGAACCCGTCGAAGCTCACGCTCACGTCTTCGAGGTACAGGATGCGCCCGTGCGTCGTGTCGACTTCGCCCGCCGTCATGTGCCTGCCGTAGCCGGCCGCGCGTCCACCCGACTCGGTCTGCAACGCATGGTCAAAGGCCATGTGCCTGGCGACACGCTCGGCGCCGGCGTCCATCAGATCGGGGGTCATGCCCGTGCTCCCTTCGGTTCGACTGCGAGAGACGGTGTCAGCGCCGCAGGCTCGACACCATGCTCCGCCGCCACGGCCCGCTGTGCCTCGCGCCGGCCTTCGCCCGGTGCCGCTTCTTCGCGCGTCGCCTTTTCCCGCGACGCCCACTTCTTCACCAGCCCGACGATGCCGTTCGGCAGGAACAGCGTGACGGCAATGAACAGGGCACCGAGGAAGTACAGCCAATATTCCGGATAGGCCACAGTGAGCCAACTCTTCGCGCCATTGACGATAAAGGCGCCAATGATCGGTCCGATCAGCGTCGCACGCCCGCCGACTGCCGCCCACACGGCGATCTCGATCGAGTTGGCCGGGCTCATCTCGCCGGGGTTGATGATGCCGACCTGCGGCACGTACAGCGCGCCGGCCACACCGCACATCACGGCGGAGATCACCCAGATCGTGAGCTTGTAGCCGAGCGGGTTGTAGCCCGAGAACATCACGCGCGATTCCGCGTCGCGGATGGCCTGCAACACGCGGCCGAACTTGCTGCCGATCAACCACTTCGAGAACAGGAAGAAGCCCAGCAGCGTGAGTCCGGTCAGCGCAAACAGCGTCATGCGCATTTCCTGCGTCGCCATCGGGATGCCGAGGATGCGCTTGAAATCCGTGAAGCCGTTGTTGCCGCCGAAGCCGGTCTCGTTGCGGAAGAAGAGCAGCATCGCCGCGTAGGTCATGGCCTGCGTGATGATCGAGAAATACACGCCCTTGATGCGCGAACGGAACGCAAAGAAGCCGAACACGAAAGCGATCACGCCAGGCACCGCGACGATCAGGATCAGCGTCGCGATGAAACTGTCGCTGAAGGTCCAGTGCCAGGGCAGCGTCTTCCAGTCGAGAAAGACCATGAAGTCCGGCAAGTCGCTCTTGTAGTTGCCGTCGCGGCCGATCTGCCGCATGAGGTACATGCCCATCATGTAGCCGCCGAGCGCGAAGAACATACCGTGCCCGAGCGACAGGATGCCGGTGTAGCCCCAGATGAGATCCATCGCCAGCGCGCAGATCGCATAGCACATGATCTTGCCGACCAGCGCCACCGCATAGTCGCTCATGTGCAGCGCGCTGCCGGTGGGCACCATGATGTTGAGCACCGGCGCCAGCGCGCACACGACGATCAGTGCGACGAAGAAGGCTGTCCAGCCCTTACCGCTGAGCAGCGGACCTTTGGACGGTAGTTCGACTTTGCTCATGCCTCTGCACTCCGACCCTTCATGGCGAAGATTCCTTGAGGCCGCTTCTGGATGAAGATGATGATGAAGACGAGCACTGCAATCTTCGCAAGCACTGCGCCGGCCCAGCCTTCGATGAACTTGTTGAGGATGCCCAGACCCATGGCCGCGTACACCGTGCCGGCGAGCTGGCCGACGCCGCCCATCACGACCACCATGAACGAATCGACGATGTAGCTCTGCCCGAGATCAGGACCCACGTTGCCGATCTGCGAGAGCGCGCATCCCGCCAGCCCGGCAATGCCGGAACCGAGCGCGAAGGCGTAGGTGTCGATGCGCGCCGTGTTCACGCCCATGCAAGAGGCGATGGGACGGTTCTGCGTCACGCCCCGCACGAAAAGACCGAGACGCGTGCGGCCGATGAGCCAACCCATCGCCAGCAACACGAGGCCTGCGAAGATGATGATGCAGATGCGATTCCACGGCAGCGTGACGTTGCTGAGCATCGTGAAGCCACCGCTCATCCAGGCCGGGTTTTCGACGCCGACGTTCTGCGCGCCGAAGATCGAACGCACCAGCTGCTGCAGCATCAGGCTGATCCCCCAGGTAGCGAGCAGCGTCTCCAGCGGCCGGCCATAGAGGAAGCGGATCACACCGCGTTCGAGCACTGCACCGACCAGCGCCGAGGCCAGGAAGGCGACAGGAATCGCAACGACCAGGTACCAGCCGAAGGCCGATTCAGGAAAGTAGCGTTGAAAGATGCCCTGCATCACGTAGGTCGCATAGGCCCCGATCATCATCAGCTCGCCGTGGGCCATGTTGATGACGCCCATCAGCCCGTAGGTGATCGCAAGCCCGAGTGCGGCGAGCAGCAGCACCGAGCCCAGGCTGATGCCGCTGAAGATGGCATTGATGCGGTCGCCCCAGACAAGCGAACCGTCGATGCTGCTGATCGAGGCCCCGATGGCGGCCTTGACGTCCGCCTCCGTCTCGTCGGCAAGGCGCTGATTGAGCAGAAGCTTGGTGTCCGGGCTGCGGCTTTCACCGAGCTCTTTCGCAGCGGCCAGGCGCTTGCCCTTGTCGGTGCTGTTCAGCATGCTCGCTGCGCGCACCAGTTCGAGCTGTGCCTTGATCTTCGGATTCGTCTCCGCGGCCAGCGCTTTCTCGACCATCGGCAAGCGCGACTCGTCAGGCTCCTTGAAGAGTGCCTGCGCGGCCTCGGCGCGCACCGCATCGTCCTTGCTCGTGAGCTTGAGCGCCGCCTGCGCGGCATCGAACGCCCCGCGCATCATGTTGTTGTTGACCACGTCCTCGGCATCGTCCGGCAGCTTGAGCTCCGCACCGGTGACCGGGTCGTAGGCCTTGTCGTCCTTGATGACGAAGACCTTGTTCTCAGTGAACTTGACCGCATCATCCGACATCGCCTGGATGAAGGCCGCAGTCTTCTCGTCGGCCGTGAGGACCGCCTGGTTGAGCGCTGCAATGCGGGCTTCCGTATCGCCCGACGCAATCGCCTTGGCCTCATCGCCAGTCAGCGCGTAGCCCGGAAAAGCAGCAGTCAGCAAAACCGCCGCCAGCCAAAAGTAGATAGAGCGCATAAAACAGTGCACGGCGTTCCCATTTCCAGAAACACCGCGGATCCGGCTTTGCCGGTCCGCTGGTGTTGCCCCCTGAAAGGGGGTGGGCGGCTACACGAAGTGAGCCAACCTGGGGGTTAGAGAGATTTCCCGGCCGGATAGTCAGGCTTCTTGTCGTTGCCTTCGATGTACGGGCTCCAAGGCTTCGCCTTGACCGGGCCCGGCGTCTTCCACACCACATTGAACTGGCCGTCGGCCTTGATTTCGCCGATGAACACGCTCTTGTGCAGGTGGTGGTTCTTCTCGTCCATCTTCGAGACGATGCCCGACGGTGCAGTGAAGGTCTGGCCGGCCATCGCGGCGATCACCTTGTCGGTGTCGGTGCTCTTCGCCTTCTCGACCGCTTGCTTCCACATGTGGATGCCGATCCACGTGGCTTCCATCGGGTCATTGGTCAGCGGCTTGTCCTTGTGGCCGGCGATGTTGTGCGCCTTGGCGTAGTCGCTCCACTGCTTGATGAACGCCGTGTTGGTCGGGTTCTTGATGCTCATGAAGTAGTTCCACGCAGCCAGGTGGCCGACCAGCGGCTTGGTGTCGACGCCGCGCAGTTCTTCCTCGCCCACGGAGAAGGCAACCACCGGCACGTCCTTGGCCTTCAGGCCGGCGTTGCCGAGTTCCTTGTAGAAGGGCACGTTGGAGTCGCCGTTGATGGTCGACACGACGGCCGTCTTGCCGCCGGCCGAGAATTTCTTGATGTCGGCAACGATGGTCTGGTAGTCGCTGTGGCCGAAAGGCGTGTACTTCTCGTCGATGTCCTTGTCGGCCACGCCCTTGCTCTTCAGGTAGGCGCGCAGGATCTTGTTGGTCGTGCGGGGATAGACGTAGTCGGTGCCCAGCAGCACCCAGCGCTTGGCGCCGCCGCCTTCCTTGCTCATCAGGTAGTCGACGGCGGGGATGGCTTGCTGGTTGGGCGCGGCACCCGTGTAGAACACGTTCTTGCTGAGCTCTTCACCTTCGTACTGCACGGGGTAGAACAGCAGGCCGTTCATTTCCTCGACCACCGGCAGCACCGACTTGCGCGAGACCGAGGTCCAGCAGCCGAAGATCACGGCGACCTTGTCCTGACCGAGCAGTTGCTTGGTCTTCTCGGCGAAGAGCGGCCAGTTGGAAGCCGGATCGACCACCACGGGCTCGAGCTTCTTGCCCAGCACGCCGCCCTTGGCGTTGATGTCGTCGATGGCCATGAGCACCGTGTCCTTCAACACGGTTTCAGAAATCGCCATGGTGCCGGAGAGCGAGTGCAGCACGCCGACCTTGATGGTGTCCTGCGCGAATGCGGGCACGGCAGACAAACTCGCCAAAGCGACGGCGGCGGTGAGTGCCTTGAGGGTGAAACGACGTTGCATGATGACTTCCTTCTCCTGGTGTGTGAACGATGGAGAGGAGTCTGCGGAAGAGGTCGCGAGCCGGAAATACGCCGGGTGGCGTACAGGATGTTGCTCAGGCGAGCAGCGCTGCGTGGTGTCGCTTCAGGTGTTTCTTCACCAGCACCAGCAAGGCCTTGGCCTGCGCTGCACATTCCACCACCATGTCTGAAGTGACGACGTCACCCGTGTAGTCGTTCGAATTGCGCTTGCGACGCAGCGCATCGAGCACGACCCAAGCGTCGCGGGCAAGGCCAAGGGTTAGCGGCAACGATTGAATCAGCGTCGAATGGTGTCCAGGTTCGCTGGTCGAAGGTCGATATCCGGAGGCCGTCATGGCGGCCAGTGCGCACTGCATCACGGCTTTGTACGCGGCATCGAACCGCGTTTCGTCGCTGATCTCGGTCACGGCCGCATCGGCAATGTTCCGCTCGGCAGCCACCAACAGCTTCTTGATCTCAAGCGCGGTTGCGACGTGCGCCTTGAGCCTCCCGATGCTCAACAAGTTTTGCAAAGTCATTCTCATCCCCCTTGATCCATATCTTCGGGCTTGCGGCGACGCCGGCCGCAAAGCCCTGCTCTTCCTTCAGCTTCTTTGCAAAGTCCGCGACGCTCATGGGCGTGGGATTTACTTCCCGCCCCAGAATGGATTGCGCTTCACCCAGAGCGATCGCAGCATCGGCAAAGCCAGCGCTTCCAAGAATCATCACGTCGACATCGCTGCGCGCGCTTTCATTTCCCGCGGCGACCGAGCCATAGACGAACGCCAGGGAGACCGTCTCGCCAAGGGGCGACAACGCGTCGCGCAACACATCGGCAACGCCGGCCGTCTTGCGCAGCAATCCAGACAGCTCCTGGAAGACCGGACTTAGAACGTTGGCTTGGTAATGCACCTGGCGGCCGACTTCGGTCCGCAACAGTATTCCGGCATCGCTCAACCCTCGAAGGTCCCGGTGGAGCGAACCTGGGGAAGCGCCGGTCACACGGGCAAGTTCGCGCACGTGCATGGTCTGCTCCGGATGGAGCAGCAGCGCCGCCATCACGCGCGTACGTGTCTGACCCAGAAGATATTCAGCGACGCCCATCTTGTTCTCAAAATTGCTTCAAATGTAGCAATTTTGAGAACGCAATGAAAGCGATTTTGAGAATCCGATAACTGCAATGTTGCTTACGCAAAAAAGGCGCGCGCGTAGTTGATTGGGGCATGGTCCGCCAACTCGCGCAGCAGCACGGAGCCCGTTTTCCACGCATGCTCCGACGCGTAGCGGGCCCGCCCTTGGGCGCGGTCGGCCTCGATCATGGTCGGCGCGGGATCATCGATGCACTGGCCGTCGACGCAGGTGATGTAGGTCACCGCCCCGGCATGCGCATAGAAGGAAAGCGCCGGCGGCAGTTGCGTGACCACGTCGCAGCCGTCGACCAGCCGCACGATGTTGACGTCCGCAAGCGCGGCCACGAATTCCGCATCGCCCACGCGCGGCGAACCGAGGGTGACGAGCAATTCGGGCTTCAGCACGGTCGCGCTCAGCGTCGCGAGCGCAGCGCCGAGGCTGTGCCCGGCGAAGATGAGACGGCTGCGCGGGCTGCCCTCGCCGGCCAGCCAGTCGAGCACTTGCGGCAGCACGCCGCGCGCCGCTTTCGCGAAGCCGGCATGCACGCGTCCTCCGCTTTCGGTCCAATCGACCTGCTGCGCCTGGAGATTGGTCGCGAGGTGACGGATGTCGTCGGGCTGCGTGCCGCGAAACGCGA
The DNA here is from genome assembly GCF_056395305.1 of Variovorax sp. 10L426. Classification (NCBI taxonomy): domain Bacteria; kingdom Pseudomonadati; phylum Pseudomonadota; class Betaproteobacteria; order Burkholderiales; family Comamonadaceae; genus Variovorax; species Variovorax sp. 10L426. Next base: position 7,386 of record NZ_JBFTJF010000006.1, read on the forward strand.
CGAGCGCGCTGCCATCCCCCGTGTGCAGCGCGCCGAACGCGAAGATGGCCGCATCGAGAAAAAGGCTTGGCTCCCCGAAGCCCGCTTGTGCCAGCGCGTCAGTCAGACGCTGCAGTTCGGTCGGCGCATGCTCGGCGCGGTAGTACGCGAGCCGCGCAGCTTCGATGGCCCACTGGACAGGCATGTACGCGCGACCCTTCTCGAACAGCGTCTCGTGACGTTCCGGCGAGTAGAGCGCGGTTCGGCTGGCGTCGTAGAGGATAGTCGGCATCAGGTGGGACCTCCGCTCAGCCGAAACTGTCGCGCGGCGAATGCCCACACCAGCTTGGTCGCGTCCGGCCCGGCCGGATCGGTGAAGAGCATGCTGGAGAGGCCACCGCTCCATGCATGACCGAGGCCCGCGATCTCGCACAGCGTGACCACCGTACGGCCCCGGCGCGCGAAATCCGTGACGCGCATCGGATGGCGTTTGCCGCGCTGCAACACGCGGGTCACGCCGGCCTTGGCACCCGTCGCCATCGCCCAGACGGCCGCGCTGCTCGTGGCGTTGCTCGCGGAGACCACGCTGTCAGCGTCGCCGTGCAGCACGAGCAGGGGCGGCAGCGTGGTGAACGCGGCCGCGGCGCCCATGGCCTTGCCCACTGCTGTGGCCGTGATCGGCGGCACGTGCTGACCGCGCATGGCGCCCAGCGCAGTGACCGGCGATCTGGCAGCGCCCGGCGCGACGCCCGAATGCATGGCAACAGCCTTGAAGCGCGCCGGATAGCGCGTCGCGAGCAAGGCCGCCATGCTCGCGCCCGCCGACAGGCCGGCGATCGCCACGCGTTCGCGGTCCACGGGATAGAGCATTTGCACCTGGTCGACGGCGATCATCAGCGTCGCGGCCTCGGCATCCGCCTTGCCGGATCGGCGGTCGTACCAGTTCCAGCAGCCCTGTGCATTCGCAAGCCGGTCCTGCTCGAGATAGAGGACCATGAAGTGCTCGCGCGCGGCCAGCTGGTTCATGCGGGTACTCACGGCAAAGTCGCGCCCGGTCTGGCCACAGCCGTGCAGCATGACCATCAGCGGCACCTTGTCGCCCGGCGGCAGGCCGGGCGGGCGATAGAGGTGATAGCGACGCGCGCCCGCCGGACCCAAGGCCACGCCCGGCAGCCAGTCGCCCTGCCCGGGAGGCGGCTTGAGTTGCTTCACGGCCGCACGCTGGACCTGGTTCGCCATGCGCTTGCTGCTGCTGAGGGTCGCCTTGGTGAGCGCCTTCAAATTGCGCTGGTAGGCGCGCGTGAGCGGGGAAAGTGAGCGGCGGGACATCGATAGGCGGAGAGCGATCGGGACACGGTAGCAGCTTCGACCGCTGCGATCTACCGGACGATCGCCCTATCGCGGCCCGCGCGGGGCCGGATCAGTACGCCTCGGGCACGTACATGCTGGCCGGCACGGGATGCCGCAGGTAGTCCTCGTTGCGAACGCGGGCAGGCAGCGTCACCGGGGGGTGCTCGACATCGTGGTACGGCAACTGGCCAAGCAGATGGGTGATGCAGTTCAACCGGGCCTTTTTCTTGTCGACCGCCTGGACGACCCACCAGGGCGCTTCGGGGATGTGCGTGCGCTCGAGCATCGTCTCCTTGGCCTTGGTGTATTCCTCCCAGCGACGGCGCGATTCAAGGTCCATGGGGCTCAGCTTCCACTGCTTGAGCGGGTCATGGATGCGGCCGAGAAAACGCATGTGCTGCTCTTCGTCGGTGATCGAGAACCAGTACTTGATCAGCTTGATGCCGGAGCGCACAAGCATCCTCTCGAAGTCGGGCACGGTACGGAAGAACTCCTCGTACTCGTCGTCGGTACAGAAGCCCATCACGCGCTCGACGCCGGCGCGGTTGTACCAGCTGCGGTCGAAGAGCACCATCTCGCCCGCCGCGGGCAGATGCGCCACGTAGCGTTGAAAGTACCACTGGGTGCGCTCGCGATCGTTGGGTGCCGGCAGCGCCGCCACGCGTGCCACCCGCGGATTGAGCCGCTGCGTGATGCGCTTGATGACGCCGCCCTTGCCCGCCGCGTCGCGGCCTTCGAACAGGATCACGACCTTCTGCTTGCTGTGTTGCACCCAGTCCTGCAGCTTCACGAGTTCGCCCTGCAGACGAAACAACTCCTTGAAGTAGGCCTGCCGGCCCGCCTTGTCGGTGATCCGGCCCGTTTCGAGCTCTTCGAGGCTGCGGTCTTCGAGTTCGAGTTCGATCTCCTCGTCGTAGCTGTCGACCAGGTCGCGCGCGATGCGCTGCATCAGGTCTTCATGGTCTTTCAGGGTGTCGGGAAGCGTCATGGTCGTCTCTCGGACAGGAAAAACAGCATCGTGGGCCCGACGAATGACCGTCCTGTGACAGAAAGTGAGCAAACGCAACTGCCGTCACGAGACTGACATGTCGCGGGAGGAGCATCCGGCGACTCATCACGACACGCCAAACACCATGAGCTCGATTTCCACCGCGCCATCGCTTGGCACCTCGCCGCCCCCGTCCGGCCGCCCGCACCTGGATTCGAAACCCGGGCCGGCCACGCTGGTCATCTTCATCGGCCTGCTGGCTGTCGGGCTGCTCTACATGGCCTGGAGCCTGGTGGAAGACGTGAGCGCCACGGGTACACGGGTCACGACCTACGTCCCGTTCATCCTGCTCGGCGTCGCGCTGCTGATCGCGCTCGGCTTCGAATTCGTCAACGGCTTCCACGACACGGCCAATGCGGTGGCGACGGTGATCTACACGCATTCGCTGCCGCCCAACTTCGCGGTCGTGTGGTCCGGCTTCTTCAATTTCCTGGGCGTACTGGTGTCCAGCGGCGCGGTTGCCTTCGGCATCATCTCGCTGCTGCCGGTGGAGTTGATCCTGCAGGTCGGCTCGAACGCCGGCTTCGCGATGGTCTTTGCGCTGCTGATCGCCGCGATCATCTGGAACCTGGGTACCTGGTGGCTCGGCCTGCCGGCATCGTCGTCGCACACGCTGATCGGCTCGATCATCGGCGTCGGCGTCGCCAACGCGCTGATGCACGGACGAGACGGCACCAGCGGCGTGGACTGGAGCCAGGCCACCAAGGTGGGCTATTCGCTGCTGCTGTCGCCGGTGATCGGCTTCATCTGCGCAGGTCTGCTGCTGCTCGCGCTCCGGGCGCTCGTGAAGAACAAGGCGCTGTACGAGGAGCCCAAGGGCAACAAGCCGCCGCCGTGGTGGATTCGAGGCCTGCTGGTGCTGACTTGCACCGGCGTGTCCTTTGCGCATGGATCGAACGACGGTCAGAAGGGCATGGGGCTGATCATGCTGATCCTGGTCGGCACCGTGCCGATGGCCTATGCATTGAACCGCGCGATGCCCAGCGACCAGATGGTCCAGTTCGTCGCCGTGGCGGAAGTGGCGCAGAACGCGCTCGACCGGAGCGTGCCGGCCACGAAGCCACTGCCGCAGGACCAGGCGCGCGATGCCGTTTCCACCTTCATCCGCACGCGTGAATTCAACGCCAACGTCGTGCCGTCCGTCGCGGTACTCGCCGGCAGCATCGGCGCGCAAGTCAAGGCGCACGGCTCGATCGCCGGCGTCCCTGCGGAGGCCGTCGGCAACGTTCGCAACGACATGTACCTTGCTTCCGAAGCCATCCGCTTGATCGAGAAAAACCCCGCGGCAGGACTGGACGAGGACGCAAAGGCCAAGGTCAATGCTTTCCGCAGGGAGATCGACGATGCGACCAAGTTCATCCCGCTGTGGGTCAAGGTGGTGGTGGCGATTGCGCTGGGCCTCGGCACGATGGTCGGCTGGAAGAGGATCGTCATCACGGTGGGGGAAAAGATAGGCAAGACCCATCTGACCTACGCCCAGGGCGCCTCCGCCGAACTGGTGGCGATGGTCACGATCGGCGCGGCGGACATGTATGGCCTCCCGGTGTCGACCACGCACGTGCTGTCCTCCGGCGTGGCGGGCACCATGGCGGCCAACCGCTCGGGGCTGCAGTGGTCGACGCTGCGCAACCTCGCGCTGGCCTGGGTTCTCACGCTGCCGGCCGCCATCCTGCTGTCGGGCTCGCTCTACTGGCTCTTCACCCATCTGTTCTGACTGTTCTGACATTTCCCGACCTTGGCACTTCTTCAGGACTGGACGACCGGCGCCTACGGCAGCGATGAAGCCGGCTTGATCTGCGGCTATCTCTTCGACGCGGCCGCTTCAACGCCGGCTCGCGCCGTGAACTCGGTGCAAGCAGCGCAATGGCTGACCGACCACTCAGCCGACGCAGACGCCCCGCCCGGCGGCGCCTACATGTGGCTGCACTTCAATCTCAGCCACGCGCAGGCCGAGCGCTGGCTCGCGCGGCACGCCGGGCTCTCTGACGTCTTCTTCGAGACGCTGAAGGAAGGACTGCACTCCACGCGCATCGAGCGCGCGGACGATTCGCTGATCGCCGTCATCAACGACGTGCATTTCGATTTCAGCTTCGAGCCGTCGGACATCTCGACGCTCTGGATCAGCGTGGGCCCGCGCCTGGTCGTCACGGCCCGCGCCCAGCCGCTGCGTTCGGTCGACGCGCTGCGAACTGCGGTCAAGGCCGGCGACGCACCGCGCTCCAGCACCGAATTGCTCGAACACCTGCTTCGCGCGCAGGCCGATGTGCTCGTGAACGTCGTGCGCGGCGTGACGACGCGCGTCGACGCGATCGAGGACGAACTGCTCACCGGCCGGCTCGTCCACAAGCGCGCCCAACTCGGCATGCTTCGAAGGGTGCTGGTGCGGCTGCAAAGGCTGCTCGCACCGGAGCCGGCGGCGCTGTTTCGCCTACTGCAGAATCCGCCCGCCTGGATCGACGACTCGGACGCACAGGAACTCAGCGGTGCCACGGAAGAGTTCTCGGTGGTGCTGCGCGACATGGCCGCACTGCAGGAGCGCATCAAACTGCTGCAGGAAGAAATCGCGGACAACGTGAACGAGGACAACAACCGCAGTCTCTTCGTGCTCACGGTGGTGACGGTGCTGGCATTGCCCATCAACATCCTGGCCGGGTTATTCGGCATGAACGTCGGCGGCATCCCGCTGGCCGAGCACAAGCACGGCTTCTGGATCGTGGTCTGCATCGTCGTCACCTTCACGGCTGCGGCGGCCTGGCTGGCGTTTCGCAAGAAGCGCTGAACGCCCGTCGGCGTTGGCTGCTATCTATTCGATAGCGCATCTCTCAGACGCCATGCGCCCTGCAGGCAACTTCGAGAAAGAATAAGATCGTGGCGTGACTTCCATCCTCAACGCCGACCTGCATTGCCATTCCGTGGTCTCGGATGGCACGCTGACTCCCGAGGAACTCGCGGCACGCGCCGCCGCCAATGGCGTCGAACTCTGGGCGCTGACCGACCACGACGAAATCGGCGGGCAGCACCGCGCCGCCGCCGCCGCCCGAGAGCACGGCATGAAGTACCTCACCGGCACCGAGATCTCGGTGACTTTCGCCGGCGAAACCGTGCACATCGTGGGCCTCGGCTTCGATCCCGATGACGCCGCCATGTCCGAAGGCCTCTACGACACCCGGGGCGGCCGCGGCAAGCGCGCACAGGAGATGTCCGAGGGCCTGGCCAGGGTGGGCATCCATGGCGCTTACGAAGGCGCGCTCAAGTTCGTCGGCAATCCCGAACTGATCTCGCGCACGCACTTCGCCCGCTTCCTGGTGGAGGCTGGCCACTGCCGCGACACCTCGGAGGTCTTCCGCAAGTTCCTCACCGAAGGCAAGCCCGGCTACGTGCCGCATCGCTGGGCCTCGCTGAAGGATGCGGTGCGCTGGATCACCGCCGCCAACGGGCTGGCCGTGATCGCCCACCCGGGCCGCTACAGGTTCACCGCGAACGAGGAGTACGCGTTGTTCGTCGAATTCAAGGCGCACGGCGGTCGCGCGATCGAAGTCGTGACCGGCAGCCACACGCCCGCCGAATACGTCGAATACGCCGACAAGGCGCTGGAATTCGACTTCGCCGCCTCGCGCGGCAGCGACTTCCACAGCCCCGACGAAAGCCATTGCGACCTGGGCAAGCTGCCCTGGCTTCCGGGAAAGCTCACGCCCGTCTGGGAGTTGCTGGAGAACCGTATCCAGTGACGGCGTTGAACAGCGGCGTCGTGGCCGCGAGAAAGACCACCCGCGACATCGAATCCGAGCGCATCCTCGCCGGCATCGGTCTGGTGGTGCTCGCCGTGGCCTGCTTCGCGACGCTGGACACCGCCACCAAGGTGTCGACCGCCGCGGTGCCGATCCTCATGGGGGTGTGGGTCCGCTACGCCTTCCAGGCAGTCGCGACGACGCTTGTGCTGCTGCCGAAGCACGGCACGGCACTGCTGCGCACGCGGCATCCGCGCTATCAGTTGCTGCGCGGCGCATTGCTGCTGGCGTCGAGCACGCTGGCCTTCTTCAGCCTGCGGTACATGCCGCTGGCCGAGTTCACCTCCATCGTGCTGATCGCGCCGCTGGTGATCACGCTGTTGGCGGCCACCACGCTCAAGGAGCACGTCTCGCCGCTGCGCTGGGCCCTGGTGGCAGGCGGATTCACGGGCACGCTCGTGATCCTGCGACCGGGCGGCGATGCCTTCAGCTGGGCGATGCTGCTGCCGATCGGGCTGGTGCTGACCAACGCGTGGTTTCAGGTGCTGACCAGCAAGCTCGCGCAGACCGAGAACCCGCTCACCATGCACTTCTACACCGGCTGGGTCGGCACGCTGCTCGCGTCGTTCGTGGTGCCCTTTGCGTGGGCCGCGCTGCCTTCCTGGCACTGGTGGGCGCTGCTTTGCCTCATGGGCTTCATGGGGACGGTCGGCCACTTCATCCTCATCCTCGCGTACCAGCGCGCGCCGGCATCCACGCTCACGCCCTATCTCTACGCACAGATTGCCTTCGCGATGCTCGGCGGGTGGGTCATGTTCTCGCACGTGCCCGACCATCTCTCGCTGGCCGGCATGGGGATGATCGCCGTCTGTGGCGCCGCCGGCGCATGGCTCACGGTGCGCGAGCGCCGCGTACCGATCGAGCCGGCGGAATCTTGACCGCCGTGTTCACGGCAGAATGTCGCCCTCCCACCCACGCCCGGTCCCATGGCCCAGTTCTTCGAAGTCCATCCTGACAATCCGCAACCGCGCCTGCTCAAGCAGGCTGCTGCCCTGCTCGCGCGCGGCGAGATCGTTGCCGTGCCGACAGATTCCAGCTATGCGTTGGCCTGCCACCTCGACGACAAGGACGCGGTCGACCAGTTGCGGCGCATCCGCCAGGTGGACGAGAAGCATCACCTGACCTTGATCTGCCGCGACCTGAGCGAACTGGCCAACTACGCGCGGGTCGACAACAAGCAATACCGGCTCCTGAAGGCGGCCACGCCCGGCCCCTACACCTTCATCCTCGAAGCCACCAAGGAAGTGCCGCGCCGCGTGAGCCATCCGCAGCGCAAGACCATCGGCCTGCGGATGCCCGACCACAAGGTGCTCTGCGAATTGCTCACGCTCCACGGCGAGCCGTTGCTGGCCACCACGCTCATCCCGCCCGGTGAAACCCAAGCGCTGAACGATGCTGCGCTGATTCGCGAGCGCTTCGAGAAGCAGATCGGCGCAGTGATCGATTCCGGCGCCTGCCCGTCGGAGCCGACCACCGTGGTCGACCTCACGCCGATGGGCACGGGCGGCGATCCGGTGCTGATCCGCCAGGGCCGCGGATCGCTCGCGGTGCTCGGTCTCTGAGTCGCCCAAGGGACATCCGACCGGTCTGAGACAATCCGCCAGTGGATATATCCAATCTCATCCAGACAGTACTCATCTACGCGTTGCCCGTGATCTTCGCCATCACCGTGCACGAGGCCGCACACGGCTACGTCGCCCGCTATTTCGGCGACAACACGGCCTATGTGCTCGGGCGCGTCACGCTCAACCCCTTCAAGCACATCGACCCGGTCGGCACCATCCTGATGCCGCTGCTGCTGTACTTCGCGACATCGGGCGCATTCCTGTTCGGCTATGCGAAGCCCGTTCCGGTCAATTTCGGGCGCCTGCGCAACCCGAAGCGCGACATGGTCTGGGTGGCACTGGCCGGCCCCGCGTCCAATTTCATCCAGGCGATCCTGTGGGGGCTGTTTCTCGTCGGCCTCGTCGGCGCAGGCATCAATGAAACCTTTTTCATCAAGATGGCGCAGGGCGGCGTGCTCGTCAATCTCGTGATGTGGGCTTTCAACCTGTTTCCGCTGCCTCCGCTCGACGGCGGTCGCGTGCTCGCCGGGTTACTGCCGCGCGGCGCCGCGCAGAATTTTCTGGCGCGCATCGAGCCCTACGGGTTCTTCATCGTGATGGGGTTGGTCCTCGCCGGCATCGTCAGCAACTACTGGCTGCGTCCGCTGATGGCGGTGGGCTACAGCGCCGTCAACCTATTGCTCACACCCATCATCGCCTTGATCCGCTGAGTCTTTCTCCATGGCCACCTCCTCCGATCCCGATCCCATTCGCTTCCTCACGGGCATCACCACCAGCGGCACGCCTCACCTGGGCAACTATGTCGGCTCGGTGCGCCACTCGGTGCGCTTCAGCCGGCGTGCGGACGTGCAGAGCTTCTACTTTCTCGCGGACTACCACGCGCTGATCAAGGTCGACGAACCCGCGCGCATTCAGCGTTCGACGCTCGAGATCGCCGCGACATGGCTCGCCTGCGGCCTCGACCCCGACCGCGTCACGTTCTATCGGCAATCCGACATCCCCGAGATTCCGGAGCTGACGTGGTTCCTCACCTGCGTCACGGGCAAAGGCCTGCTGAACCGCGCGCATGCCTACAAGGCATCGGTCGACAAGAACACCGCCAAGGGCGAGGACCCCGACGCCGACGTGACGGCAGGCCTCTTCATGTACCCGGTGTTGATGGGCGCCGACATCCTGATGTTCAACGCTCACAAGGTGCCGGTGGGCCGCGACCAGGTCCAGCACATCGAGATGGCGCGCGACATGGCGCAGCACTTCAACCATCTCTACGGCGAGCACTTCACCCTGCCCGAGGCCGAGATCGACGACGCCGTGGCCACGCTGCCCGGCCTCGACGGCCGCAAGATGAGCAAGAGCTACGACAACACGATCCCGCTCTTCACGCCACGCGCCCACTTGCAGAAGCTGATCGCGGGCATCGTGACCGACTCCCTCGCGCCCGGCGAACCCAAGGACACCGAGGGCTCGGCGCTGTTCCAGATCTACCAGGCCTTCGCCGACAGCGAAGAGACCGAGACGCTGCGCCAAGCCTATGCCGACGGCATCGGATGGGGCGACGCGAAGCAGATCCTGTTCGAACGCATCGACCGCGAAATCGCGCCGATGCGCAAACATTACGACGACCTGATCAACGACCCGGCCCAGATCGAAAAGATCCTGCGGGCCGGTGCGGAGAAGGCACGCGCGATATCGCGTCCGTTCGTTGCCGAGCTTCGGCAGGCCGTGGGGTTGCGCAACCTGGCCGCCAGCGACAAAGGCACCGCAGCGCGCAAGGCAGCCAAGGTCTTGCGGCCCAGCTTCAAGCAGTACCGCGCGAGCGATGGTCTTTTCTATTTCAAGCTTCTCGACGCGAGCGGCACACAACTGGTACAAAGCCGGGGGTTTGCGTCGCCGCAGGAAGCAGGCCGGGCGATCGCCACGCTGAAACAGCAGCGCCGCGCCGCACTGGCGCAGCTGACCGAACAACTCGAGCCGATGGGCAACGAGGAAATGAGTGCGGCATCCGCCGCACTGGAGGCGCTGGCTGCGGATGCAGCGAGTGAAGGTTGATTTAAAGTGACAGCAATGCGCGGCGATGGGATCCAGTCCACCCGACCCGCCGACACAGTGAGAAAACCATGAGTATCTACGTCATCGATGACCACCCCCTGATGCGCGACGCCATCGTGATGGTGCTGCGGCGCCTTCGACCGGCCGAGAACATCGTCGAGCTCGAACGCCTCGACAAGCTGGCTGGCGCGGTCAAGCAGCACGGCGCGCCGGGCCTCTTCTGCCTGGACCTGAAGCTGCCGGACACGACCGGTGTCTCCGGCGTGGTCGCGGTGAAGCATGCCTATCCGGACGTACCGATCGCGGTCTATTCCGCGTCGCCCTCCGCCGACATGGAAGAGGCCTGCATCGAAGCTGGCGCCGACACCTACATCGAGAAGTCCGCCAGCTCGGCGGAACTCACCGCCGCATTGCGCGGCCTGCTGATGGCCGATTCCGAAACCGAGGAACCGGTGGCAGCAGCCAACAGCAAGCTCTCGAAGCGCCAGACCCAGCTCATCGCGATGCTCGATCAAGGCATGAGCAACCGCGACATCGCCACCGAACTCGATATCAGCGAGCACACCGTGAAGGTGCATCTATGGCGCCTGTTCCGTCGGCTCGGCGTGAAGAGCCGGACGCAGGCCCTGCACCACGCGCGCACCAACGGATTGCTCTCGTCTTCGAGCTAAACCAGGCTTGCCCCCTGCCAGGGGCAATGCCTGCGGCTCCGGCGAAGTCAGCCGACTGCGCCTGAAATTCTTGTCTGGGCTTGGGTTTCGTCCGCGTCGTGCAATGCGACGCGGAACACGCTGCCGCGGCCGAGGCGGGATCGCACGCTGACCGGATGGCCCAGGGCGTGCGACAGGCGCGCCACGATGGCGAGGCCGAGGCCAAAGCCGTCAGAGGTGCCGGCATGGTCGGCCACCTTGTAGAACTCCAGGAACACGTCCCGCAGGTGCTCCCGCGCGATGCCGATGCCGGTGTCCCATACCTCGACGCGCAATCCGTCGCGCGTCTGCCTCGATGCCAGCAGCACACCGCCTTCGGCGGTGTACTTGATGGCATTGGCGAGCAGGTTGCCGATCATGCGACGTACGCGGATCGGATCCGTCAGCACCGTCCCGGGCGTCACGTGGATCCTGAAGGTCAGGCCCTTGGCTTCGGCAACAGGGCGGTACTGCAGCTCCAGGTCGTGCAGCAACTGGGCAACGTCGACCCGCTCGATGTGCAGCCTCACCTGCCCTGAATCGATGCGCGCAAGGTCGAACAGCGAATCGAACAGCGCATTCACCGCGTGCGTCGCACGGACGATCTTCGGCGCGATCTCGGCGACCAACTCGGGCTCGTTGCGCAACCAGTCGGCGTAGAGCGAAAGCGCCAGCACAGGCTGGCGCATGTCGTGCGCCGCGCTGGCGAGGAAGCGGTTCTTCATCGCCACGGCCGACACGGCCGCTTGCCGCTGCTGCGTGAGCGAATTGATCAGGATGTGGTTGTGGAACAGCAGCTCGAAGCTGTTGCGCGCGGTCTCGTGGATGCGCCGCCCCGCCCGCAGCAGCAGCCACCAATGCAGGCCCGGCAACATCAGGAAGCCGTAGTGGAAATGCGGCCGCTCGAAGTTGAGCTCGATCATCCGCAGGACGATCGACGCCAGCATCGTGAAGAACAGCGTGTTGACGTAGCGCTTGAGCAGCGGCGGATGCAGCGCGAGCCCGTTGAGCGGAAAGGTCGCCACGCCGGCGACGATGAGCCAGCTCATGAACTGGTTCACGAGCGGCGTGCGCTCGAAGAAGATCAGGATCGACAGGCCCCATGCAAACGCGCTGGTGGCCCAGAGAATGCGATAGTGGTCGACGAAATACTGTTGCGCCGCGGAGTCGCGGTCGGCGTAGTGACGCGCATAGATCTGCTCGCCCCAGATACGGCAACCCGTCGCGGCAATGCCGATGCACAGCCACGCGATCAGTTGCCAGCTCGGTACGTAGCCCCAGCTCAAGCCGACCATCGCGGGCATCAACGCCGCGGCCAGCAGGTACGAGCCGCGCGAAGCCCGCATCAGGCTGCGAATCAGCTCGCCACGGACCCACGGTTCGGCCTCGTCGGCGGAAGCAGGCGCCGGCGTCAAACTCGCAAAAGACGAATTACCCAGACCCGCGAACGACGAATTTCCCATCATGGCATTACTGCCCCCCTGTCAGTCAGGCCGCAAAAAAAGGCCCCTCGCGAGGGGCCCTGCATGCGGCTGCAGACCGCCCACCAAGCAGCGGCCTGCCACGCGCTCCATCTTAATTGCCCGCGCTCGGGTCTTCAGTCGAGACCTTCCCGAAATCGTCGCGCGCGCACAACGTGCCCGCGGCAACGCTAGATGGTCAGGTCGGCAAATCCCGTATTGCCTGTATGCGGACGAGAAGTCCACTCCGACACGAAGTATTCCGCTCGGTATTTCACGCGCCCCAGCGCCGCCTCGCGGCTCGGCTGTTGGGCGATGACGAGAACGCAGCGCTGTGCGCCCTTGAAGCTCAACTCCGCCTTGCCCGAGTACGTGCCCTCCGGCGAGGGATTCAGGTCAATTCTGCAAGTCCAGCCAGCCGGAAGGTCTGGCTCAAGTGATGAGTCGAGCATAGCCCTCCAAGCATAACAACGACAGTCGATGGCATCGGGGAACCACCCGGTCCGGGCGGCTGCCGAAGCATCCCCTACCAGCGCCGATCGACTGTCTACAAGGCGCATCTTGCGGCAAGCCTGTTTCAAGCCCAAGACATCCGGCAGGAGGCCCGCCTGGCGGCGGGGTATCTCAGCCCGTCGTCAGAATCCCGCGCGCGGCGATCCGATGCCTGCGCCCGGACGAGCTTACAGTTGGCGGCCATCAACCCTGGATCCACCATGAGGGAGTTCAGTCGCCTCCATCGCCGCCTGGGCACTGACGCCCAGGTGCGGCAACTCAGAGTCACGATCGCACTCGCGTTCGCCGGGAGCGCGTTCATTGCGGTGTGCAAGACACTGGCGGCCTCGGCGACGGGTTCGGCGTCGATGCTCGCAGAGGCCGTGCATTCGTGGATCGGCACGGTGTCCGAGATCTTCCTCGTGGTCGGCTACCTTGCGGCGCGCCGTCCGGCCGACCCACAACACCCGCTGGGCTACGGCCGCGAGTCCTTCGTGTGGTCTCTGTTCGCTTCGATCGTCATGTTCGTGGTCGGCGCCCAGATCGCCATCTGGCGCGGCATGGCGCAGCTCGGCAGCGCCGAGACGCCCAACGACTACCGCTTCGGATACGCCGTCATCGCGGTATCGCTCGTGCTCCAGCAAGTGTCGTTCGTGCGGGCGGTCCGCTTTGTGCGGGCACGCGCCGCCGAACGAGACTCGGGCATCTTCAAGCACGTGTTCGACACGTCCGATTCCCAGCTGCGTGCGGTGGTGATCGGTGACTTCATCTCCCTCGTCGGCCTGATCGCGGCCGGGCTGGGCATGGCATTGCACCAGCTCACCGGAAAGGCGTTCTATGACGCGATGGGGTCGATCCTGATCGGGCTCCTGATGGGCGTGGCGGGCCTGTTCCTCATCAATCAGAACCGCCGGTTTCTGGCTGGCGTCCCGTTGTCGGATGAACGCAGCGCGATGGCCGTGCAAGCGATCGAGAAGGATCCCCGCGTCGAACGCGTGACCTACTTCTTCGCCGAATTCGTCGGGCCGGACCGCCTGCTCGTCGCCGCCCGCGTCGTGATCGCGGGCGAGCCGACGCAGACCGAGCTTGCGCGCATCCTGCACGATCTGGAATTGCGCGTGATGGAGCACAAGTCCGTCGCGCGCGCGATCTTTGCGCTCGCCACGCCCGAGGATGTTGGCGTTGCTATTCGATCCGCGCGATGACGGCGCCGACATTCACGTACCCACCGGCCTCGACGCTGCGCGCAAGCCGACCGGCACGGTGCGCGCAGACCTGCATTTCCATCTTCATTGCCTCCATGACGGCAATGACCTCACCTTGCGCAACCTCGGCGCCTTCCTCGCTTTTCCATGCGCGCAGGGTTCCCGCTACAGGGGCTGCCACAGCAGCCTCGTCGCGATCCGATGCGGCCTCAGGCGCGAGTTTCGGGGAGGCATCCGCGGCACCGGCAGACTGAATCCCGCGCAGCAGTTCGGCCGGCAAGCCCAGCGCAACGCGGCGGCCGTCGATTTCCATGACCGTGCGATGAAGCGCCGTAGCGGGTAGAGGCTCGGGGCGCGCCGCCGCCGCCAGTTCGGGAGCGAAGTCGGTCTCGATCCAGCGGGTGTGCACCTTGAAGCCGTCGCCTCCCACGAAGTCGGAATGGGCCACGACGGCGCGATGAAAGGGCAGCACCGAGGCCACGCCTTCGATGCGGAACTCCGCCAATGCACGCCGGGCGCGGGCCATGGCCTGCTCGCGGGTGGCACCTGTGACGATCAGCTTGGCCATGAGCGAATCGAAAGTGCCGGGCACCGTCGAGCCGGACACCACGCCGGTGTCCAGGCGAACACCGGGGCCCGACGGCGGCTCGAACGCGAGCACACGGCCGGGTGAAGGCAGAAAGCCGCGGCCCACGTCCTCGGCATTGATGCGGAACTCGATCGCATGGCCGCGCGCCGTTGGCGTCTGCGCGACCGACAGCGGGTGTCCGTCGGCGATGCGCAGTTGCTCCACGACCAGATCGATCCCGCAGGTTTCCTCCGTCACCGGGTGCTCGACTTGCAGGCGCGTATTGACTTCGAGGAAAGAGATGGCGCCCGACGCACTGAGCAGGAACTCCACCGTACCGGCGCCCACATAGCCCGCCTTTGCGCAAACGTCGCGCGCGGCCTGGTGAATACGCTCGCGCTGTGCGTCGTCGATGAACGGCGCGGGCGCCTCTTCCACCAGTTTCTGGTTGCGCCGCTGCAGCGAGCAATCGCGCGTGCCGAGCACGACCACCTGACCGTGCGTGTCGGCAATCACTTGCGCCTCGATGTGGCGGGGTCGATCGAGGAATTGCTCGACGAAGCATTCGCCGCGGCCGAAGGCCATCACGGCTTCGCGGACGGCCGACTCGTAGAGATCGGCCACTTCATCCATGCGCCAGGCCACTTTGAGCCCCCGACCGCCGCCGCCGAAGGCCGCCTTGATCGCGATGGGCAGGCCATGCTTTTCCGCGAAGGCCAGCACGTCCTGTGCGCCGCTCACCGGATCGGCGGTGCCCGCAACCAGCGGTGCACCCACTTGGAGCGCGATCTTGCGTGCCTGCACCTTGTCGCCGAGCCGCTCGATCGCGGCGGGCGGCGGCCCGATCCAGGTCAGGCCAGCATCGATGACGGCCTGGGCGAAGGCTGCGCTCTCCGACAGGAAGCCGTAGCCGGGATGCACTGCATCCGCACCAGAGCGCGCTGCGACGGCGAGCAGCTTGTCGATGCTCAGGTAAGTATCGGCCGGCCTGTCGCCGTCGAGCCCATGGGCCTCGTCGGCCATGCGCGCGTGGAGTGCATCGATGTCGGCGTCGGCATAGACCGCGACCGACTGCACGCCATAGTCGGCACAGGCGCGGGCGATTCGCACGGCGATCTCGCCGCGATTGGCAATGAGGACTTTTTTCATGAGCGTGAATGGTTGGCGAGCGATATCGGGCGAAGGCGGACGCGGGCGCCGATTGGCAACTGCCCTGCGCGGTCGAGGTGATAGGTGGCGACCGATGCGATCACGGGATAGCCGCCCGTCAGCGGATGGTCGGCCGTGAACAGCACGGGCTGCCCGTTGGGTGGCACCTGCAGCGCACCGAGCGCCGTGCCTTCGCTGGGCAGTTCGGCGCCTTCCATGGCTGCGGTGCGTGCCAGCGGTCGCTCACCCGAGAGGCGGACTCCGACGCGATTGGATTGGGGAGTGACCGTCCACGTCTGGCTGGCGAGCAACTCGATGGTCTCGGGCGTGAACCAGTCGGTGCGCGGTCCCATCACGACATCAAGCGTGATGACTTCGCTGAGCGTCGGCAGGTCATCCGGTGCCGACTCGGGCAGCGCCACCACGGCACCGCGCGCCACCGGCCGTATCGGCAGCACATCGCCTGCCGCGAGCGGGCGGGGTCCGATGTTCGCCAGGGTGTCGGTCGCGCAGCTGCCGAGCACCGGCGTCACTTCAAAGCCGCCGCGTACCGCCACGTACGAGCGAATGCCAGCGCGTGGATCGCCAAGCAAGAGGGCGTCGCCATCGGTCAGCGCGACAGGGGCATGGCGCGGCACAGGCCAGCGCGCGTCGTTGCCTGCAATGAGTTCGAGCGGCGCCTCGGCACCTGTGACGGCCACGACTGCCTCACCCCGACAAACGAGTCGGAAGCCGCCGTAGACGATTTCAAGACAAGCTGCGTCAGGGTCATTGCCCACCAGCCGATTGGCTGCGCGCAGCGAGGCCCAGTCCATCGCGCCCGATGTCGAAACGCCCTGCCCTGCCTGGCCGTGACGACCCAGGTCCTGGAAGAGCGCCTGCAACCCGCTCTGGCGGACTTCCAGCGCTGCGCCGCCCGCATGTGCAGCGGATCGCACCTCGCTGAGCGCCGGCTCCGATGCGGCGGGTGCTGCCGCTTGCGACCCCACGTCGACGAAGCGCACGCGCTGACCGGGCTGCAACAGCGCAGGCCGTTCACGCGAGAGGTCCCACATGGGCGTGGCGGTCACGCCGATGATCTGCCATCCCCCAGGGCTCGCCTGCGGATAGACGCCGCTGAAACTGCCCGCCAAGCCCACTGCCCCCGCCGGAATACGCGTGCGCGGCGTTGCGCGACGTGGCACGTTGAGACTCGGATGGCCGCCGCTGAGATAGGCGAATCCCGGCGCGAAGCCGGTGAAGGCCACGGTGTAGTCGCTGCCCGTATGGCGGCGGACCAGTTCCGCGGGCGAAATCTCCAGCAGCCGGGCCACTTCGTCGAGGTCTTCACCGTTGTAGGTGACGGGAATCTCGATCCGGTCGCCGGCCACCTCGGCGCGTGCGTCGACGCTGCAAAGGCTGATGCGCTCGATCAGCTCCGAACGCGCAATCGCGGCGGGGCGAAAGCTCACCAACAGCGTGCGCGCAGCGGGTACGATTTCGCCCACGCCTGTGATGGGCTCGGCCTGCAACGACGCCAGCAACGCCAGCGTTTGAGACAGGTCGTCCAGCTCGACGAGCACGGCGTCGAGATTGACGGGGAGGAAGCGCATCAAGCCCCCTGATCGACGTCGGCCGGGCCAGCGAATGAGCGAACGACGACACCGGCGCCTTCGAGCAGCAGGCGCACCTGCCGCGCCATCTCGACCGCGCCGGGGCTGTCGCCGTGGACGCAGATCGAATCGGCCTGGATGCTCACCGTGCTGCCGTCGATGGCCGTGACGACGCCTTCCTTGGCGAGGCGCAACATGCGCTCGGCGACTTCCTGCGGATCGTGCAGCACCGAGCCGGCCTGCCGCCGCGAGACCAACGAGCCGTCCGGCATGTAGGCCCGGTCGGCAAAGGCTTCCGCCACGACGCGCAAGCCCTGCGCACGCGCCCAGCCCAGCAGCGGCGAGCCCGCCAGCGCGACGAGGCTCAGGCCGGCATCGATTTCGCGGATCGCGGCGATGACGTCGTTCGCCTGTCGCTCGTCATGCGCGATGGTGTTGTAGAGCGCGCCGTGCGGCTTGACGTAGCGCACCTCGGTGCCGGCCGCCGCGGCGAGGCCTTTCAGTGCGCCGATCTGGTAGATCACATCCGCCCGCAGGTCGGCACTGGCCACATCCATCGCACGACGGCCGAATCCGATGAGGTCCGGATAGGACACATGGGCGCCGACCACGACGCGCTTGGCCTTGGCCCGCCTCAGGGTCTGGAGAATGCCGGCTGGATCGCCCGCATGAAAGCCGCAGGCCACGTTGGCGCTGCTCACGATGCCGAGCATGGCGTCGTCGTCGCCCATGCGCCATGCGCCCAGGCTTTCGCCGAGGTCGCTGTTCAAGTCGATGTTCATTTGGAGCCCCTGAATGACCACCGCGCGCGATGCGACGCGGCCGGATTTTTCTTCAAGCGGTCAATCGAGTTGACCGCCGGTTTCCCGCGCATCTTCGCGCACGGTGAGCGCAGTTCGCAGCAGCGTGCGCAGACCCTCGATCTGGGTGGCGAGCGCCATGCTGGGTGTACCACCGAGGCGGGCCGCCTGCTCCGGCAAGCAAGGCAGATGGACGAAGCCACCCCGCGCGGCAGCCAGCTCGGGCCGCGTCGCCAGCCGATGCATCAGCGCATAGAAGATGTGGTTGCAGACGAAAGTGCCCGCCGTGTTGGACACCGATGCCGGAACGCCCGCCGCGCGCATGTCGCGCACGATCGCCTTGATCGGCAAGGTGGAAAAGTACGCCGCCGGGGCGCCGCGCACCACCGGCACATCGATCGGCTGGCGCCCGCCGTTGTCGGGGATGCGGGCATCGTCGACATTGATCGCCACGCGCTCGGGCGAGATCTCGGCGCGTGTGCCGGCCAGGCCCAGCGCGACGATGAGCGTCGGACGGTATTCGGCCAACGCGCTGTCGAGCCGATCGATGGCGCTGCCGAACACGCACGGCAACTGCGCTGCCTTGACTTCGGCGCCCTCGCAGACCCAGCCGTCCAGGGCCCTGGCGACTTCCCACGAGGGGTTGACCGTATCGCGGTCGAAGGGCTCGAAGCCCGTCACCAGGACGCGGCGGTCCGATTCGCGTGCTTGTTTCATGACAGGGTCCTCAACGGAACATGAGGAAATAGAGGAGGAAAACGTTCACTGTGAGCAGCGTCAGCGCCGTCGGCACCTGCACGCGGATCACCGCGTTCTTGTCGGGCAGTTCGAGCAGCGCGGCCGGCACGATGTTGAAGTTGGCGGCCATCGGCGTCAGCAGCGTGCCGCAATAGCCGGACAGCATGCCGACCGCGGCCATCACCGCCGGGTTGCCGTGGTACACGCCGACCAGGATCGGCACGCCCACGCCGCCGGTCATGACCGGGAACGCCGCGAAACCATTGCCCATGATCACGGTGAACAGCGCCATGCCGATCACATAGACCGCCACTGCGAAGAAGCGCACGTCCATGTTGATGTAGCTGGTCGTGAGATACGCGACCGCCTTGCCCACACCCGCGTCGGAGAACACCAGCCCCAGCATGCCCAGCATCTGGGGCAGCACGAGCGCCCAGCCGAGCGCATCGGTCAGACGGCGCGATTCGCGGATGGCCTGCGCCGGCGTCTCGCGGGTCAGCCAACAGGCCAGCCCCAGCGCGACGATGCAGCCGATACCGAGGCTCACGAGCGTCGTGTTCTTCGGGTCCAGCAGCGGCACGCCGCCGATGATCAAGTGGCTCGCCGACAGCGTGCCCGCCATGGTCAGCAGCGGAATGGCCAGCGCCGGGATGAAGAGCTTGTTGCCCAGTCGCTTGGCGCTGGCGGCGTATTCGGCGACCGAGCGCGCGGCATGGTGGCCCGCGCCGACGCCGCCGAACCCGGCGATCAACGCCATCACGATCGCGCCCACGCCGACCCAGACGGGCGGCAATTGGTCGCCGACGAGAAACACCAGCGAGTACAGGCCCCAGAACAGTGCGCTGGAGTAGCGCTTCGGATGCTGGCGGTCGGCCAGCGTCATCACTGCGGTGAGCGCCAGGATCGCGCCGACCAGGTAATAAAGGTGAACGATGGACAGCACCATGATCAGACCCCTTGCTTGCTGACGGCGGCTGGCGCCGCATCGGACTCGGAGGCCGCAGGGGCCTTCGCCAGTTCGTCGGCCAGCAACTTGTCGAGCCTGCGCAATCGCCAGGCATGGATGATGAAGGCCGATACCGCCGTCGGGATACCCCACACTGCAACGTGAATCGGCTCGACATCGATGCCTGCCTCGTGCAGGAAGGTGGTCATGAGCACGATCGCGCCGAAGGCCACGAACATGTCTTCACCGAAGAACAGGCCCACGTTGTCGGTGGCGGCCGCGTAGGCACGCAGCTTGTGCCGCACACGCTCGGGCAGCGTTCCGTAGCGGGCTTCCGTCGCACCCTCGGCCATGGGCGCCAGCAGCGGGCGGACCATCTGGGGATGCCCGCCGAGGCTGGTCAGCCCCACGGCGGCCGTCAACTGCCGGGCACCCAGGTAGACGATGAGCAAACGCCCGGCGGTCGCCGATTTGAAGCGGCTGATCCAGTCTTGTGCATGCTGGCGCAACCCGTGCCGCTCAAGCAAGCCGATCACCGTCAGCGGCAGCAGGATGATGAGCGGCAGATTGCGTGTCTTGACGAACCCGGTGCCGATGGTGGCGAGGATCTTGTCCAAAGGAAAGCCTGCGGCGAAGGCCGTCACGATCGCGGTAACGATCACGACCAGCATCGGATTGAAGCGCAGGATGAAGCCCGCAATGATGACGGCCACCCCGATCAGGGGCCATAGATGGATGTCGCTTGCCATGAGGATCGCTCCTTGAAAACGTCGATGGATTGAACAGAACCGGTTTCAACGATCGCAAAATGCGTGCCAATCGATCAATCATTCAATTTGATTGACTGGCTTAAACATCTAATATTGTTGAACAATACATAGATTGTTGATCCATCATCGAAGGTCAATCATTGGTGCAAACCCGCAATCCCAGTGGCAAAACTCGTTGACTGATTGGCCGATCTGCTACAACCGCCGGCAACCTTCATCGAATAGCTCACCAATGAAACAACCTGCGCCGATGCCGTCGACTCTCTTGACGCTGAGTGAACGCATCGCCGAGCAACTTCGGCGGATGATCACCCAGGGCGAGTTTTCTCCGGGTCAGCGCCTGTCCGAGCAAGCGCTCAGCGAGAAGCTGGAGATCTCGCGCAACACGCTCAGAGAGGTCTTCCGGGTGCTGACCAAGGACGGCCTCCTCAAGCATGCGCCCAATCGCGGTGTGTTTGTTGCGATTCCCAGCATCGCGTCGATCATCGACATCTACCGCGTCCGCCGGTTGATCGAATGCCAGGCGCTGCGGCAGGCGTATCCGCGCCATCCGGCCAAGGCCCGCATGCGCGAAGCGGTGGAAACGGCAACACGCAGCCGCGCCGCGTCGGACTGGCTGGGCGTGGGCACGGCGAACATGGCCTTCCACATGTCCATCGTCGAGTTGGCCGACAGCGAACGCCTCAACCTCATGTTTGCGCAGGTGCTGGCCGAACTTCGGCTCGCCTTCGGGCTGCTGCAAGATCCCGAGTTCTTGCATGCGCCGTACGTCGACATGAACATGAAGATTCTCGAGTTGGCCGAAGCGGGCGAGTTTGCCAAGGCCGCGATCGAGCTCGGCGACTACCTCGTGCATTCCGAGCGCATCGTTCTTGCCGCCTACGCCCGTCGTATCGAAAGTGCGGATTTGAGCGGGATCTGAGCTCTCGTCGAGCGTTTCATCCAGTCGACGCGCGCCACGGACCCAGCGATAAACTCGCCCGCATGCAATGTCCTCAGTGTCTGCATGCGAACTCGTTGGGCGCCAAGTTCTGCGAGGAATGCGGCACTGCCTTGCCCCGTCAGTGTGCGAACTGCGGTCATGCGCTTCCAGCGCAGGCCAAGTTTTGCAGCGAGTGCGGGACGCCAGCCCAACGCGCGGCGCCGGGAATCGCAGCGGCCGCCAAGCCGGCACCCGTCACGCCTGGAGGACCCCGGCTCCCGGAATCCGCGATCGCCGACCGCCGCCAGGCGGCCGTGCTGTTCGCGGACATCAGCGGCTATACCGCCATGTGTTCGCGCAGCGATCCGGAGCAGATCCGCGAGATGCTCGGACGCTTCTTCGATGCAATGGACGCGGTGGTCGAATCACATGGCGGCAGCGTCATCGACCGGGCCGGCGATGCGGTCATGGCAGTCTTCGGCGCTCCCGTTGCGCACGGCAACGACGCGCAGCGGGCGGTGCGCGCCGCGCTCGCGATGCACACTGCTGCCGCTACCGTGCTCGACTGCGCTGGCGTTCCGCTGCGGCTTCACATCGGCATCTCCCGGGGCGAGGTCGTCGCCGCGACCATCACCGGCGGCGGCAAATCCAAGTACTCGGTCACCGGCGATACGGTCAACCTTGCCGCGCGTCTCGACGCGCTCGCGAGATCCGGCGAGACGCTGATCTCCGACGCACTGTTTGGCGAGATCTCCTCCATCGTCGAAACCCAGGCCGTCGGAGAGCAAGTCGTGAAGGGCTTCGACGCTCCGGTGGTCGTATGGCGCGTGCTGGGGCTGCACGCGCCGCGCGCCGAACGCATGAATTTCGTGGGGCGCCAGGCCGAGTTGCGGCAGCTCGTCGGCGTGCTCGATGCGGCGCGCGAGACGGGCGTCGGATCGGCGGTGCTGGTTCGCGGCGACGCAGGCATTGGCAAGTCGCGGCTGGTCGAAGAGTTCCGCTCCCGCGCGCGTGAACAGTCGTTCGATACGCCTTCTGCGCAGGTGTTGGACTTCGGCGTCGGCAAGGGTCAGGATGCCATAGCGACGCTGTTGAAGGCCGTGTTGCGCGTGGGCGCGATCGATGACGAGGCCTTGCGGCAGGCGGCGGTTCAGACAGCGACATACAGCGGCCTCATGACCGACGATGAATTGCCTTTCGTCACCGAGTGGCTCGACCTGCCCCGGCCGAAGGCGCTCGAGGCGATATTCGAGGCAATGGACAACGAGACCCGACAGCGGCGTCAGAGCGATGCGCTGACAGCCGTGTTGATGCGCGCGGCCGCCGTTTGCCCGCAACTCATTCTGGTCGAAGACATCCATTGGGCGTCGCCGGAACTGCTGCGTCTGCTGGGAGCCGTCACGCGGGCCGCGGCGCGCGCGCCGATGATCCTGCTGCTCACCTCGCGCATAGAGGGCGACCCGATCGACAAGGCATGGCGCGCGTCGATCCACGGCAGCGCCTTCATGACCATCGACCTTGCGCCGCTGCGGCCTCATGAGGCGCAGTTGCTGGCAGGCAGCCTGGTCGAGGCATCGAGCCGCTTCGCGCTTCTTTGCATCGAGCGCGCCGAGGGCAACCCGCTGTTCCTCGAGCAACTGCTGCGGACCGCGAAGGCGAACGAGACGCCGGGGCTCATGCCGGCGGTGCCGCCGACCATCCAGAGCCTGGTGCTCGAACGCATGGACCGCCTCGCTGCGGCCGATCGCGCCGCACTGCAGGCCGCGGCCGTCATCGGCAAGCGTTTCTCCCTCGCCAATTTGCGCGGCGTCGGGGCCGAGCCGAACGCGAACTGCAATGTTCTCCTGGCGGCCGATCTCGTGCGGCCTGATGGCCCTGATTTCATGTTCGCGCATGCGCTGATCCAGGAGGCGGTCTACGCCTCGACGCTCAAGAGCCGTCGACGCGAATTGCACCTGGCAGCGGCGCGGTGGTTCGGCGACGACGATTGCGTGCTTCAGGCAGAGCATCTCGACCGAGCCGAAGACGCGGCCGCCGCACCGGCCTACTTGCGCGCAGCCACGCAGGAAGCCAGCCGGATGCGCTTCGAGTCCGCCCTCCGGTTGGCCGAACGTGGCAGTGCACTGGCGGCCGACCCGGCGCGGGGCGATGCGCGCGTCGGCTGCCAACTTGCGCTTCTCTGTGGTGAGGTGTTGCGCGAGATCGGACGCTCCAGGGAGTCGATCGTCGCCTACCAAGCGGCGCGCGAACTGGCGGGCGACGATCTGCAGCGTTGCAGCGCCTCGATGGGCATTGCCGCGGGCTACCGGGTCACGGGCGAATTCGCGGCGGCGATGGAGGCGCTCGGCGCTGCGGAGCCGATCGCCGAGCAACTGGCGCTGACCGTCGAGCGCTCGCGCATCCATCACACGCGCGGCAATCTCTACTTTTCGCAGGGCCGCATCGAGGAGTGCGACGCCCAGCATGTGCTCGCCTTGCAGTATGCGGAACAGTGTGGCGATGCCGAGAGCCAGGCGCGCGCGCTCAGCGGCCTGGGTGACTCGCGCTACGCGCAGGGGCGCATGGGCAGCGCGCTCGAATACTTCAGGCGCTGCGTCGCGCTCTGCAACGGCCAGATCAGGATCGCGGGCCCCAACCGCTGCATGATCGGTCACTGCCTCTGGTACGAGAACCAGTTGCCCGACGCCCTCGTCGAAGCACGGTCGGCATGCGATGACGCATTGCGGTTCGGTGTCGTGCCGGTGCAGGTGTTCGCCCAGGCGACGGTGACCCAGGTTCTCACCGAAGCCGGACTCTTTGACGAAGCCAGAGTTGCCTACGCGCAGGCGCTTGCACTGGCGAGAATGGCTGGTTCACGGCGCTACGAGGCGACCGTGTTGTATTTTTCGGCGGAGCACAACATGCGGCGAGGCGACCGGGCGCAGGCCCGCGACGATCTCGATCTGGCCTTTGAACTCGCCCGGCAGACCGGTCTCGGATTCATCGGCGCCGCCCTGCAGGGGCGGCTTGCACGCGTCGCCGCGACCCCTGAGCAACGCAGACAGCACTTGGCCGAGGGCGAAGCCCTGTTGAAGACCACCGGCCTGGCGCACAGTCATCTCTGGTTCTACCGGGATGCCATCGAGGCGAGTCTTGCGGCGCGCGAAACGGGAGCCGCGCTGGACTATGCCGGCAAGCTGGAGACCCAGTTCCGCAGCGAGCCGCTTCCCTGGATCGAACTCATGGTCGAGCGAGCGCGCGCCATTGCCGCCGCGATGGAATCAGGCGTGGACGTAGCGGCGAAGGAGCGCTTGGCCCGGGTCCGGGCGAGCGCCATCGCTGCCGGCAACGGCTGGGCCCTGTCGGGCATCGATGACGTCCTGGCATGACCCGCAGGCGAAAAAAAACCTAGGTAAATCAATTACCTAGGTTGTTTTTCTGGAGGAGAGGGAGGGATTCGAACCCTCGGTACGTTCGCACGTACGCCTGATTTCGAGTCAGGTACATTCGACCACTCTGCCACCTCTCCGGTGTCTGTCGAGCCCGCGATTCTAGCAGACCCGAAATCGCGTTTTTTCAGCCGCGCAGCACTTCGATGCCGCCCAGATAGGGGCGCAACGCCGCCGGCACGTTGATCGAGCCGTCTTCGTTCTGGTGATTCTCCAGAACCGCCACCAGCGTACGCCCCACCGCCAGACCCGAGCCGTTGAGCGTGTGGACGAGTTCGTTCTTGCCCTGTGCGTTCTTGAAGCGAGCTTGAAGACGGCGGGCCTGGAAGGCCTCGCAGTTCGAGACCGAGCTGATCTCGCGGTAAGTGTCCTGGGCCGGCAGCCACACTTCGAGGTCGTAGGTCTTGGTGGAGCCGAATCCCATGTCGCCCGAACTCAACAGCACGACGCGATATGGCAAGTCCAGCGCCTGAAGCACGGCCTCGGCGTGACCCACCATTGCTTCCAGTGCCTCGTAGCTCTTCTCGGGGTGCGTGATCTGCACCATCTCGACCTTGTCGAACTGGTGCTGGCGAATCATCCCGCGTGTGTCGCGGCCGGCGCTGCCTGCTTCCGACCGGAAGCACGGCGTATGCGCCGTGAGCCTGATCGGCAACTGCGACTCGACCACCACTTCGTCGCGCACGAAGTTCGTCAGCGGCACTTCGCTCGTCGGAATGAGGTAGAGCGCTGAATGGTCGGGTGCCGGTTCGCCGTCCTGCCCGCCCTTCTTCGCGGCGAACAGGTCGCCTTCGAACTTGGGCAACTGGCCGGTGCCGCGCAGCGTGTCGGCATTGACGATGTAGGGCACATAGCACTCGGTATAGCCGTGCTCCTGTGTCTGGATGTCCAGCATGAACTGCGAAAGCGCACGATGCAGGCGCGCGATCGGTCCCTTCATCACTGAGAAGCGCGACCCGGAAAGCTTGGCGCCCGTCTCGAAGTCGAGCCCGAGCGGTGTCCCGAGATCCACATGGTCCCTGGCCGTGAAAGACAGCGGCGTTGCGGACCCGCCCGCGCCGCCCTTCGGGCTCCAGCGACGGATTTCGACATTGGCCTGTTCGTCCTCGCCGACCGGCACGCTGGCGTGCGGAAGGTTCGGCACGGCCAGCAGCAGTGCGTGGAGTTCGGGCTGGATTTCGTCGAGACGCGTGGCCGAGGATTCCTGTTCCGCCTTGAGCGCGTTGACTTCTGCCATCAGCGCATCAACTGATTCGCCCTTGGCCTTCAACGGCCCGATTTGCTTGTTCAGGGCATTGCGGCGGGCCTGCAATTCCTCGGTGCGGGTCTGCAAGGTCTTGCGTTCGGCTTCGAGCGCGCTGAACTTGGCCACGTCGAGGTAGGGCTGGTTCTTCTTGCGCGTTTCGAGGCGCGCCACGACCGAAGCGAGGTCCTTGCGTAACAGAGTGATATCGAGCATTGCGCGATTTTAGGTGCGCGTAGGATCGTCTTCCCCTGCCCGTTCACCTCAAGGAGATCGCATGGAAGCCTATTTGACATTCAACGGCAACGCGGCCGAAGCGCTCGCGTTCTACGCCAAGTGCCTCGGCGGCAAGATCGCATTCAGCATGACCTTCGGCGAAAGCCCCATGGGGGCCGACACTCCCGCTGACTTCAAGAACAAGATCATGCATGCCACGCTGGAGGCGCGTGGCCAGAAGCTGATGGCCTCCGACGCACCGCCCGGCTTCAAGTTCGAGGGCTACAAAGGCTTCTCGCTCTCGGTGCAGGCCAAGGACGTGAAGGAAGGCGAACAGCTCTTCAACGCCCTGTCAGCAGGCGGCAAGGCGACGATGCCCTATGCGGCGACTTTCTGGTCCGCCGGTTTCGGCATGCTGGAAGACAAGTTCGGCGTACCCTGGATGGTCAACTGCGAGCAGACGCCCGCGCAAAGCTGAGCTCTCAGGCGAGCGTTGCCGGATCGACGTTGGCGCCGCAGACGATGAGGCACACCTTCTCGCCCTCGCGCGGCACGTAGGCCCCGCACTGCAACGCGGCCAGCGGCAAGGCGGCGGCCGGTTCGACGGCCAGCTTCAGTTCCTTCCACAGCCACGACTGCGCCGCCCGGATTGCATCGTCGGACAGCAGCAGCGCATCGCGCACGTGGCGCTGTGTGATGTCCCACGCAATGTTGCCGATGCGCCGCGCACCGAGCGAGTCGGCCGCGATACCGCCGACGTCGACATCGACCGGCTCACCTGCCTGCTGCGCGCGAAACAGCGTCGGCGCGCGCTCGGGTTCGAGCGCGACCACGCGCGCGCGTTGCTCGAACCACGCCGCGAGACCGCCGATCAGGCCGCCTCCTCCGACGCTGACGAGCACCGCGTCCGGCAGCCCGCCCTGGCGCTCGATCTCGCGCCCGAGCGTGCCTGCACCGGCCACCACTTCGGGCTGGTCGTAGGCATGCGTGAGCAGCGCCCCGGTTGCGCGCTGGCGCTCCAGGCAGGCCGCCAATGCGTCGG
Source organism: Variovorax sp. 10L426 (assembly GCF_056395305.1). Classification (NCBI taxonomy): domain Bacteria; kingdom Pseudomonadati; phylum Pseudomonadota; class Betaproteobacteria; order Burkholderiales; family Comamonadaceae; genus Variovorax; species Variovorax sp. 10L426. The sequence goes on from NZ_JBFTJF010000006.1 coordinate 34,425, forward strand.
CATAGGCCTCGCCGCCCACCACGACCTGCGCGCCGAGCGCACGCAGCCTGGCGCGCTTGGCCTCCGACGAGACCATGGGAAGAAAGACCTCGCAATGAACGCCGAGTGCCTGCGCCGCAGCCGCCGTTGCAATGCCTGCGTTGCCGCCCGACGCCACGATCACCCCGCTGGCCGGGATGTCGTTGGCCAGCAACCGGTTCATCATTCCGCGCGCCTTGAAGCTGCCGCTGGTCTGCAGATGTTCGAGCTTCAGCCAGATTTCAACGCCTTTCACGCTCACACCAAGAGCGGAGCCTTCGAGCTTCCACAGCGGCGTTTCGCGCAGAAAGTTCGGTGCGCGCTCGCGAATGCGCGAGGCTGCGGCTTCGATGTCCGCGCGCCAGTCGGTTGCAGCACCGCTCACGAGATGTGTCCCGGTGTTGGCATGTCGTCGAGCTTCAGGCCCTTGGGCAGCGGGAACTTGAGCGTTTCCTGGATGCCGTCCATCTTGCGAACCGACACGGCGCCGAGCGCCTTGATGCGGTCGATCACTTCGTGCACCAGCACCTCGGGTGCCGACGCGCCCGCGGTCAGGCCGACGCGGGTCTTGCCGTCGAACCATTCGGGCTTGAGCTCGGCCGCGGAGTCGACCATGTAGCTCTCGGTGCCCAGGCGCTGCGCCAGCTCGCGCAGGCGATTGCTGTTGGAGCTCGTCGGGCTGCCGACCACGATCACGAGATCGACCTGCGGGCTCAACATCTTCACCGCATCCTGGCGATTCTGGGTCGCATAGCAGATGTCCTGCTGTTTGGGTTCGCGCACGCTCGGGAAACGCGCGCGCACCGCGGCGGAAATCTCTGCCGCATCGTCGACCGACAGCGTGGTCTGCGTGACGACCGCGAGCTTCTCCGTCTGTGCGGGCGAGACGCGCGCGACATCCGCCACGTCTTCCACCAGGTGGATGCCGCTGGAGAGCTGACCCATCGTGCCCTCGACCTCAGGGTGACCCTTGTGGCCGATCATGATGAACTCGTAGCCTTCCTTGGCCAGCTTGGCCACTTCGACATGGACCTTGGTCACGAGCGGGCAGGTGGCGTCGAAGATCTCGAAGCCGCGCTCGCGCGCCTCGGCCTGCACCGCCTTGCTGACGCCGTGGGCGCTGAACACCAGCGTCGCGCCTTGCGGCACGTCCGCGAGGTCCTCGATGAAGACCGCACCCTTGGCCTTGAGCTCGTTCACCACGTAAGTGTTGTGCACGATCTCGTGACGCACGTAGATCGGCGCGCCGAACTTCGCAATGGCACGCTCGACGATCTCGATGGCGCGGTCGACGCCCGCACAGAAGCCGCGCGGCTCGGCGAGGATGACTTCTTCGACGCCGCTCACAGAACACCAATCAGCTCGACCTCGAAGGTCACAGGCTGACCCGCGAGCGGATGGTTGAAGTCGAAGCGCACGCCCGTCTCGTTCGATTCGATCACCGCGCCCGCATAGCTGCCGGTGCCGTCGGGTGTCGGGAACTGTACGACGTCGCCGACGGCGTATTGCTCGTCGGGGTCGCCCATCTGCGCGAGCAGCTTGCGCGCCACCCATTGCTGCATCTCGGGATTGCGCTCGCCGAAGGCATCGCCGGCCGGGAGCTCGAAAGTGGCGTGCGTGCCTTCTTCCATACCGATCAGGCGCTGCTCCATGGCCGGCGAAAGTTCGCCCGTGCCGAGCGACAGCGTGGCGGGCTTGTCCTGGAAGGTGTTGATGATGTCGCCCGCGGGGCCGGCCAGCCGGTAGTGCAGGGTGAGGAAGGAACCGGCCGTGACGACGGCGGGGCGGGTGGTCGAAGACAAGGTGAGACGTCGCTATAGACTGGGGCCCACATTTTAGGGAGTGGGGCTCGAACCCCGTACAGGACATGTCTTTCAAGGAATTGATCGAGGAATCGCGGCCGCGCGAAAAGCTCATTGACCACGGCCCGGGCGCGCTGGCCGACGCCGAGTTGGTCGCCCTGCTGCTGCGCACGGGCATTGCCGGCAAGAACGTGCTGCAACTGTCACAGGAACTGCTCGAGCTTTTCGGCGGCCTCGCCGGGCTGCTCAACGCCGGACTCGATGACCTGAAGCGCGTCAAGGGCCTCGGCGGCACCGCCAAACGTGCAGAACTCGCGGCGGTGCTCGAACTCTCCCGCCGCGTGCTCGCCGAACGCCTGAAAGAAAGGCCCGTCTTCGATTCGCCGGAAACAGTGGGCCACTACCTGCAGCTTCATCTCGGGGCGCGTCCGCACGAAGTGTTTGCCGCCCTCTTCCTTGACGCGCGACACCGGCTGATCGCCATGGAAGAACTGTTTCGCGGCACGCTCACGCAGACCAGCGTCTACCCGCGCGAGGTGGCCACCCGCGCCCTGCACCACCACGCTGCCGCCGTGGTGTTGGCCCACAACCATCCGAGCGGCTGCGTGGAGCCCTCCCGCGCCGACGAGACGCTCACCCGGACGCTCCAGTCCGCGCTGGCGCTCATCGACGTGCGCGTGCTCGACCACGTGATCGTCTCCAGGGGTTCCAGCCTGTCGATGGCCGAGCGCGGGCTGGTGTGACAAATTCACAGCTTTCCGTGATTCCCAAATGTGAAACTTTATGTAAAAGTTCGCGCGCCTCAGAAACCTTGACCGGCCGCCCTCCAAGGGTCGCATTTCGCAGCCGGTGCAGGGCCTCTTCGGGGCAGCGCACATGTCTTTCTCCTTCTCACGTCCTGACCCGCATCCCCGCCCCACGACCCGGTTACAGATCGCGTCACTGCTGGCCTTACCTGCACTCCTGACGGGCCTGACGGCCCAGGCGCAGATCGATCCCCGCGCAATCGACCGCCAGAACCAGGTCATCGAACGCCAGCAGCAGGAAAGACTGCGCGAAGAACAGGAACGCGCCCTCCAGCAAGCCCCCCGCGGCGGCACCGACTTGCGTTCTGTCGAGCCGAAGGTCAGCGTGCCGGACCTTGGCGTCCCCTGCCGCGACATCCGCGAAATCCACATCAATGGCGCCACCCTGCTGCCCGACGATGTGCGCCAAAGCGTCATCCGCGACAACGCGGGCCACTGCCTGGCCGCGAAGGATCTCGAAGCCATCCTCGCGACGCTGACCAAGAGCTACATCGACCGCGGCTACATCACGACCCGCGCCTACCTGCCCGCGCAGGACCTGCGCACGGGCGTGCTCGAAATCACCGTGGTCGAAGGCACGATCGAGCGCTTCGACCTCCAGCAATCGGGCCGCCAGGCAAACGTCTCGGTCCGCGGCGCCTTTCCGGCCCGGCCCGGCGATCACCTGAACCTGCGCGACCTCGAACAGGGCATCGATCAGCTCAACGGCCTGGCGTCGAATTCGGCGACGCTCGACGTGCAGCCGGGCACCCAGCCGGGCCAGAGCGTGGTGGTCGTGCGCAACCAGGCGGCGCTGCCGGTCAACCTCTTCGCGACCTACGACAACCTGGGCACGCCATCGACCGGAAGGGAAAGCGCCTCGGCCACCGTGAGTTTCGACAGCCTGCTCGGCCTCAACGAACTCATCGCGGTCACGCGCCGCCAGTCGGTGCCGCATGACAGCGATCACAACGCCGACGCCACCGCGCTGCACGTCGCCGTTCCGTACGGCTACAACAATTTTTCCTTCGATGCGAGCGAGAGCAACTACGTCAACACGCTGCAATTGCCGAGCGGCAAGAGCCTGGCCTCCGAAGGCACGACATCCACACAGAGCCTCGCGGCCGACCGCGTGATCTTCCGCGACCAGGCGAGCCGCTTCTCGCTCGTCAGCCGGCTGACAACCCAGGACACCCGCAACTTCCTCGGCGGCGAATATCTTGCCGTCAGCAGCCGCCAGCTCACCACGCTCGACCTCGGTGCGAGCACCTTCACCCAGGCGGCGGGCGGCATCGTCAACGGACGTTTCGTCTACGTGCGCGGCCTGCGCCTGCTGGGCGCGATGGAAGATCCGGCCTACCTGCCCTCCGACCTTCCCCACGCCCAGTTCGGCAAGTTCGCGCTGGACCTGGGATTCAACCGGCGCTTCGAGGCCGGCAGTCAACCGTTGCTGTGGTCCAGCCAATTCAGCGGCCAGTACGCCACCGACACGCTCTACGGCTCGCAGCAGATCCTGATCGGCGGCGCCAGTTCGGTGCGCGGCTTCATGGTCAACACGCTGAGCGGCGACAACGGCTACTTCTGGCGCAACGACGTCTCGCTGCCATGGCAGATCACGCTCGGCAATCAGCCGCTGGCGGGCCGGGCCTACGTGGGCTACGACATCGGCAACGTCACCAACAGGGTGCCCGGGGTGCCCTCGGGTTCGATCTCGGGCGTGACGCTGGGCGTCGCCTTCGTGTGGCGCAGCCTGAGCATGGATCTCTTTGCCTCGCGCGCCGCGCACCTGCCGTCCTCGATGACGAGCGAAGGGACGCTCTACAGCGTCCGCCTCTCCTACTCGCTGTGAATCCGACCAAGGAAACGCCATGAACCACGTCTATCGAATCGTCTGGAACAACGCCGTTCGCGCCTGGGTCGCCGTCGCGGAAACCGCCCGCGGCCGCAGCAAGAGCAGCAAGTCCGCCCGCCCGGCAGCCGTCCTGGTCGCCGCCGCACTGGGCGTGGGTCTCGCGCAGTCGCAGACACTGCCCGCCTCCGTCGTCGTTGCTCCCGGAGCGCAGACCAACGCTTATGTCGCTGGCAACGGCGTCACGGTGGTGAACATTGCCAACCCGAACGCTGCGGGGCTTTCGCACAACCGCTATCAGCAGTTCAACGTGAACGCGATGGGCCTGGTCCTCAACAACACGACCACGCAGCAGGTGACGTACAGCTCGCAGCTCGCCGGCCAGATCATGGCCAACTACAACATGGCGAATCCGGCGAGCGTGATCCTCAACGAGGTGGTCGCCAACAACCGAAGCACGCTCGCGGGCTTCACCGAAGTGCTGGGCCGCAAGGCCGACGTAGTGCTGGCCAATCCATACGGCATCACCTGCTCGAGTTGCGGCTTCATCAACACCGACCGCGTGACGCTCACGACCGGCCTGCCCTTCATGCGCGCGGACGGCAGCCTCGGCGGCTTCAACGTGAGCCAGGGCGACATCCTGGTCACCGGCAACGGCCTCAATGCGACGGCGCAGCAGGTGCTTGACCTTGTCACGCGCTCGGTACGGATCGAAGGGACCATCAACGCGCAGGACCTCGGCATCCACACGGGCACGAATTCATGGGACTACGGCACGCGCGCCGTGACAGGCAGCGTGGACGCGCAGGGCACGGCGCCTACCTACGCGATCGACAGCTCCGCACTGGGCGGCATGTATGCCAACCGCATCAAGCTCACGGCGACCGAGGCCGGCGTGGGGGTGCGCATGCTTGGCGATGCGGCGGCCAGCGCGGAAGACTTCACGTTGTCGGCCGCTGGCAGGATCGAGCTGAGCAACAAGATCTCGGCGCAACGCGACGTGCTGGTCGCCAGCAACAGCAATGACGCCGCGGCAATTGCGCTGACGAACGCCAGCACGGCGGCAGGCCGGAACATCGCCCTCTCGGCGACACAAGGCGGCGCCACCATCGGCGGCGGTGCGATCGTCGCCGGCGGCGACCTCGGCGTGAGCGCACGCAGCCTGCTCGATACCGCCAGCGCAGGCGCGAGCAATACCCGCAGCGCCGTCGGCGCCATCAACGTCACCGTCGACGGAACTGCCAGTGTCGGCGCGACCCAGTGGGCTGCCGGTAGCGACCTGAATGTCAATGCCGGCCAGGGCCTCGACAACGGCGGAACGCTCTCCGCAAACAACAGCGTCACGCTGCGGGTCGGCCAGTCGATCGGCAACACGGGCACGATCGTCGCCGGTACGACGCTCGACATTGCCGATGCAGCCGGCAGCCAGACGCAGTCGTTGACCAACAGCGGAGACCTTGTCGCGGGCACTGCGCTCACCATCTCGGCCGCAGGCGTCGGCAACACCGACACGGGTCGCGTCAAGGCAGGCACCGGTACCTCAATCAACGCGGACAGCCTGGACAACGCCGGCACATGGCTGCTTTCGCAGCAGGCCGGCGGCAACGACAGCGTCGCCGTCAGCGGCAACCTGGCGAACAGCGGCAAGCTGCAATCCAGCGGCAACGCAAACCTGGCTGCCGCCAATCTGACCAACAGCGGGATGCTCCTGACGGACGGCAAGGCCTCGCTGCGGGCGGACGGCACGCTACGAAACAGCGGGACGATCCAGTCGGCCCAGAACATCGAGATCGCCGACCGCAACGGGGCGGGCAGCGAGAACGTCGTGAACACAGGCAAGCTCCTGACCGCCGGCGCACTCTCCCTGCGCGCCGACACCATCACCAACACACCCGTTGCGGGTGACCCTCAGAGCGGCTGGGTGCAGGCATCCGCCGGCAGCATGGTGGACGCATCGAGCCTGGATAACCAGGGCACCTGGCTGCTCTCGCAACAAGCAGGCGCGGCCGACCGCGTCACGCTCACTGGAGCGCTCGTCAACGCCGGGACCCTGCAGTCAGCGGGTGGTCTCACGCTCGACGCGGGCTCGGCCACCAACCAGGGCACGATCGTCGCTTCCGACGCACTCGCGGCCACCACGACTGGTGATTTCACGAGCGCGGCGGGCGCAGCGACCCAATCTGGTGGCGACGTCGCGGTCAGCGCCGGCGGCAAGGTCGACATCGGCACCGGCGGCGGCCTGCAAAGCACCGGTGGCAATCTGCGCCTCGAAGCTTCGCAGGGCCTCTCGAATGCCGGCGTCCTGACCGCCAGCACGGGCTCGACCACGCTGCGCGTCAACGGCACGATCGGCAACAGCGGAACCATCAACGCCGCCACCACGCTGGACATCGCCGATCGCGCAGGCGCCGGCAGCCAGAACGTCGACAACAACGGCTTGCTCCTGGCTGGCAAGGATCTGCAGCTCAAGGCGGCAACTGTCAGCAACCAGGCGCAGAACGGCTGGATCCAGGCCTCGGACAGCAGCTCCGTGCAAGCAGGCACCCTGACGAACGACGGCACCTGGGTGCTCTCGACGCAGGACAACGGCCAGCAGAGCACGCTGAATGTGACCGGCACGTTGACCAACAGCGGCATCCTGCAAGCGCAACAGGATGCGAAGGTCACCGCCGACAAGATCGCCAACAAGGCCGGCGCAGCGCTGCGCGCAGGTCGCGACCTGGTCACCACTGCAGGCGCAGGCGGCTACACGAATGCCGGCACTGTTCAGGCCGGCGGCACACTCTCGGTGGGCGGCGCGAACAGTGCGCTCACCAACCAATCGACCGGCAAACTGCTGGGCAACGGCTTGCAAGTAAATGTCGCCACCATCGACAACGACGGCGCCATTCAGGGCGGACTTCGCACTGACAGCGCGATCACTGCGAGCGGGACGCTCACAAATCGCGCCAACGGCGTGATCACCCTCGGAACGAGCGACGGACAGACCGCCGGGGCCGGCACCGTGGCGGCGAAGCGCATCGACAACGACGGCAAGCTCCAATCCGCCGGCAAGCTGACGGTATCGGTCGGCAGCAGCGGACTGAACAGCAACGGCGACATCCTTGCCAATGACGATCTCCATCTGCAGGCGCAGTCCGGCGACTACGCGGCGACCATCAACGGCACCTTGCAAAGCGGCGCACAGCTCAGCGTCACCGGCGGCACAGGCTCGAGCCTGAGCATCTCTCAGGGCAAGACCGCAAGGGGCGCCAATGTGGCGATCGACACCGGCAATGTCACTCTCGCCGACGGCGCAACCCTCGCGTCGGACGGAAACCTGACCTTCCACGCCAAGACGCTCACGATGGGCGGCAGTGCGTCGCGCATGCTTGTCGCGCTCGGCAACACGGGCAGCGGTCAGATCAACGTCGACAACGCGCTGATCAACAACGGCCTGCTGTTCTCGGCCACCAATCTGGGCGTCACCGCACCGTCGATCACCAATGGGCTGACCGGAGGCATGGCAGCCCTCGGCAACCTCAACGTGACGGCGTCGACAGGCAACCTGATGAACCAGGGCTCCCTGTATGCACGCGGCACGCTCACCGCGCAGGCCTTGTCCGGCACGCTGACCAACGCCGCCAGCGCCTCGGCGTTCCAGGGCACCATCAACGCGGACGGTGCCGTGGTCCTCAAGGCCGATTCGGTGGTCAACAACAGCACCATCAACAGTCTCGGAAACCTGCAGATCGACGCCAACACGATTCGAAACTCCTTCGCCACCGACACCACGCGCGCATGGGGCGCCGAGGGCCCCAAGACCGTCGTCGAAACCGACCACATGGGCAAGGGCTACAACGGCTGCGGATGCGTGGATCAGACCGAGGCGTGGTACTACACGGCCACCTGGATCCAGGACCAGTACTACGTCGGCGGCACGCCGGACAGCAATCTCAAGCCGCAGATCATCGGCGGCGGCCAGGTCGACCTGAGCTTCCAGACCGCGCAGAACCTCGGCGGCGTCATCTCCGGCAATGTCCTCAATCTCACGGGCAAAAGCGGAACGGCGACTTTCACCAACGACGACCTCTCCCTGCTGCGGAGAACGTACACCGACCAGTACCAGCACTACATCAAGTACGTCGCGGCGGGCGGGCTCACCTACACCGACGACAGCCACTACGCGTCCAACGTCAGCACCTCCGACTCGACGCTCCAGAGCATCGGCGCGGGTGTCTATGCGAACACGCTCAACGCCTCGGGATTCGGACTTGTCAATGCGGGCTCCCCGTGGCAGCCCACACCGAAAACGCAAGCCGGCCAGACCGCGTCCTCCGGGCAGATGGGCGGAACGGTAAGCGGCGCCGGGAGCGCCGGAACCAAGTCCTACGGCGGCTCGCTCGGCGTGACGGGCGCAAACGGCATCTCGCTTCTGGGCTTCAACGCAGCCAACGGGATCGACGGCAATGCCTTCGGCGGCATTCGCGTCGCCTTGCCGACCAACCCCAACGGCTACTACGTGCGCTCGCAGGACGCCAGCGCCAAATATCTCGTCGAGACGAATCCGCTCTACATGGTGGGCTCCTCCACCATGGGATCGGACTACCTGTCCAAGCTGCTCGGCTACAACCCTGACGAGCTCGGCATGCGCCTCGGCGATGCGAGCTACGAGGCCTATCTGGTCAAGCAGCAACTCATCGCGCAGACCGGTGGCGTGATCCTGGCCCGCTACCAGAGCGCCGACGCCCAGATGCAGGGCCTGATGGAAAGCGCCGCCACCGAGAGCAAGTCGCTGGGCCTTGAATACGGCAAGGCGCTCACGCCCGAGCAGCAGGCCTCGCTAAAGCAGGACATCGTCTGGATGGTCGCCACCCAGATCGACGGAAAGGTCGTGCTGGCACCGGTTGTCTACCTGGCCCAGAGCACCAAGGCGAACATCGCGACCGGCGCCGTCATCTCGGCCCAGGACGCGAACATGAGCCTGACCTCGCTGACCAACACCGGCGGGACCATCGTGGGCGGCAAGTCGCTGGTCGTCGCATCGACCGGTGACATCACCAATCTTTCGGGAACGATCAAGGGCGGCGACGTCAGCCTGACGTCGACCAACGGCAGCATCGTCAACAAGACAATGAGCGCCGGCAGCGGCGGCGACCAGTTCTACCAGACGACGATCGGCAAGACGGCAGGCATCCAGTCAACCGGCGCGCTCGCACTCGACGCGAAAAAGGACATCACCAACATCGGCGCCACCATGAGCGCCGGCACCGACGCCAGCCTCAAGGCCGGCGGCAACGTGACCTTCGACACGATCGAGAACAAGAACACCAACACCACGCAGGGCGCAGTCGCTGTCTCTGGCGGCAGCGGCTGGACCACCACGACGACCACTACCGTCGAACAGGTGAAATCGGGCCTGACCGTCGGCGGCAACCTGAACGTCGACGCCGGCAAGGACATCACGCTGGCCGGCACCGACGCCAAGGTCGGCGGCAATGCCGACCTCAAGGCCGGCGGCGACCTCAACATCGTCGCGCGCGAGAACAGTACGACCACGCACAGCGAGAGCAAGTCGGCAGGTGTCGGAATGAACAACTCGCTGTTCGGCACGAGCAGCACGACCAGCGACAGCCTCTCCGTGCGCAATGTCGGCAGCACCCTGGAGGTCGGCGGCAACGCCACCTTCACCGCGGGCAAGGACATGACGGTGCAGGGTTCGAATCTCGACGTGAAGGGCAGCGGCGAGATCAACGCCACCAACCTCAATGTGCTGGCCGGTCGCAACTACGACGAAACGCACACGACCACCAAGACGACCGGCGTGATGCAGGTGAGCGCGTCCGCAAAGGGCTCGGCGGACGCGGGTGCGTCGGCCGAGGCATCCTCGGGCCGCGGCAAGGCCTCGGCCTCCGCAGAGGCTTCGGCCGGCGCGACCGGCACCGGCGCCGCGGGCCTCGCCTTCGGCTCATCGACCACCACGCAGACGGACACCACCGACCTCAGGCATGTCGGTTCCAACCTCAACTTCGGCGGCGACGTCACCATCAATGCGTCGAAGGACGTGAACCTGCAGGGCTCGACCATCAATGCGGGCGGCAGCGCCACCGTCAACGCGCAGAACGTCAACCTGCTCGCGGCCGAGGACAAGAAGACGTCCAGCACGACCGTCACATCGACCTCGGTGGGCTTGATGGCGAGCACCGACAACAAGGCCGAAGCCAATGCAGGCGCGAGCGCACAGGCATCCGGTGGCAAGGGCACCCCGAGCGCAGGCGCGCAGGCCAGCGCAGACGCGTCGGCAACGAGCGAGAACCACCTCGACCTGGTGCAGCACACCAAGACGACCACCGACACGCTCGACACCACCCACCAGGGCTCGGCCATCAATGCCGGCAGCAATCTCAATGTGAACGCCACCGGCACGCTGGCGCTCGAGGGATCGAGCATGAAGTCCGGCGGCGACATGAACCTGAACGCGACGGACATGAGCTTCAAGGCCGTGGACGACGTGCATCAGGTCAGCACCACGAGCGACAAGACGACGGCCGGCCTCTACGCGACGGGCAAGGCCGAAGCAAGCGGCAGCGCCGGCGCGAACGCGGCGCTGGGCGCCCAGGCCGGCGCGAAGGGCGAGGCCTCGGCGTCGATCGAAGTCGGGCTCTACGGCTCGAACACGCAGAGCAGCAGCGTCGACGGCTCGACCAAGGCCATGACGTCCAGCCTCTCGTCGGGCGGCAACATCAACCGGACCGCGACCAACAGCATCACCGACCAGGGCACGCAGATCGAGGGCGCGGGCAACCTGAACCAGTCGGCGAAGACCATCTCCAGCCTGGCCGCGGCGGACACCACGTACAGCTCGTCGAGCAGCACGACGCACACCGCCAAGGTCGGCGCGTACGCCGAAGCCGGCGTCGGCGCCTCGGCCGACGCTTCCGTCGGTCCAGGCGCGGGCAAGCCGGCACAGAAGGAATCGGGCGCTGGCGCTGGCGTCCGCGCAAGCTACCAGTACGACAATTCGTCCGACCAGTCGAGCAGCAGCACGGCTGTGGTCTCGACGATCAAGATGGGCGGCAGCGTGAACAGCACTTCCAGCGGCAAGACGACGCTGGAAGGCACGCAGGTCTCCGCCGGCCAGGACGTCTCGCTGAGCGCAGGTTCGCTCGACTACAAGGCCGCCCAGAACACCAGCAGCGCCAGTTCGAAGAGCACGAGCGCCGGGGCCTCGGTGGGCGTGGACCTCGTGAACAAGGACGTGAGCGTCGGCGTCAACTACGACGGCAGCAACAGCAGCAGCAATTCGAGCACTGCGGTCGTCGGCGGCATCCAGGCCGGCGGCAACCTGTCGATCAAGACCACGGGCGACACGCGGCTCGAAGGCACCAACCTCTCGGCCGGCGGCGCAGCCAGCGTCGATGCGGGCGGCAAGGTGGACTTCGCGGCGGCCAAGAACACGGCTTCATCGAGCAGCCAGGAAACCGGCGTCGACGTGGGTGTCACCGCAGGCAAGTCCGGCGCGAGCGGAAGCGCAGCGGTCGGCTACTCGCAATCGAAGGGCAGTCTCAATGAAGACGTGGCCGGCAGCATCCAGAGTGGCAGCGGACCGCTGACCATCAAGAGCGGCGGCGACGCGAACTTCACCGGCACGCAGATTTCCAGCACGAACGGCGATGTCTCGGTCTCTGCGGGCGGGGCGCTGAACTTCAATGCCGCGCACAAGGTGGAAAGCAGCAGCAGCCTCAGCGTGGATGTTTCCGCATCCGCGTCGGGCGGCAAGAAGGAGAACGTCGGCGGCACGCGCGGTACCGATGGCAAGAAGACCGGCGGCGAGACCATGGACACCCGCAGCGGTGCAGCTTCGCTCGGCGTCGGCACTTCCAAGTCCGACAGCGACACCGCGACCGGCGGCGGCATCACGAGCGGCGGCGCGATCAAGCTTTCGTCCGGCGGCAACACGACGCTCGAAGGCACGCAAGTGAAGGCGGCCAACGGCGTCACCGCCGACGCGGGCGGCGCCTTCATCCAGAAGGAAGCGAAGAGCACATCGAGCTCGCAGACGGTCGGTTTCTCGGCGTCCGCTTCGGGTTCGAGCATGACGCCGACCAAGAAGGGCACGACCGGATCCACCGGCTCGTCCACTGCGCCGGCTTCCACGCCCGCGGCGACCCCTGCGCCAAAGCCGACCGGTACCACGACCGGCGCGAGCAAGCCGCCGTCGACGCCACCGCCGCCCACCCCAACGGCCGCGCCTGCGCCGACCGCCAAGGCGCCGGTCTCGCCCAACGCCCAGCAGAAGGGGAGCGGCGTGGTCGACGTCTACGTGGACAATCAGAAGAGCAGCAGCTCGCAAGCCACGCACATCGACGGCGGCACGGGCGGCGTCGTGATCAATCAGGGAATCTCCAAGCCGAAGTAAGCGACAAGCCCGCCATGACCGTGGAAGACATCCTGATCGTCGACGATGACCGCGCCGTCCGCCAGCGCCTCGAGCGCGTGGCTGCGACGGCCGCTCCGCAGGCGCGCTGCGCCATGGCCTCCACGCTGGCCGAGGCACGCGAACATCTCGCCAACGGCAGGTTCGACCTGGCCCTGCTCGACGTCAGCCTTCCCGACGGCAGCGGGCTCGAACTGCTGCCGTGGCTCCAGGCGAACGCGCCGGAGGTCGATGCGGTCGTGGTCTCCAGCCTGGGCGACGACGCCACCGTCCTGGAGGCGATTCGCGGCGGCGCGGTGGGCTATCTGCTGAAGAACGGCAGCGACACCGAGCTCGAACTCTCGCTGGGCAGCATGCAGCGCGGCGGCGCGCCCATCGATCCGGTGATCGCGCGCCGCATCCTCCAGCTGATGGCCGCTCCCCAGCCCGCGGCCGCCGCACTTGCTACCATCCACGCCGCGCCGGGCCTTGCACCGGCTGCGAAACTGAGCGAGCGCGAACTGGATGTGCTGCGACTGGTTGCACAGGGCCATAGCAATCGCGAGATCGCGAACAGCCTGTCCCTGTCCATCAACACCGTCGAATGCCACGCCAAGAACATCTACCGCAAGCTTGCGGTGCGGTCACGCGCTGGCGCGGTGCACAGTGCGCGCACGCAGGGCTTGCTGCCCTGATGCGCGCGGCGGGCGCCCTTCTTTCCACACTTCTCGCCTGCATCTTCTTCCTCACGGCCGCGCACGGCGCTCCCGCCGATGCAGCCGGCGTCCACAGCTTCGAGCAAGTCGAGGCCGTGCGTTCCGACTGGAACGCCACCGCTCCCCCATCCGAAGGCTGGACCCGCGTGACCCTGCCCGACAGCTGGACCACGCGGTGGCCCGGCTTCGACGGCGTGGTGTGGTACCGACTGCGATGGAACGAATCCACCGGGTCCGGCCGCGTGTCCCCCATGGGCCTCGCGATCGAATACTTCAACATGGCTGGGGCGGTGTATCTCAACGGGGGCCTGATCGGGAGCGACACTCGCCTGACGGAACCACTCTCGCGCTCCTGGAACGTGCCGCGCTTCTGGCTGCTCGATGAACCTCTGCTGCGGCCCGGCGCCAACGAACTCCTGATCCGCGTCTCGGGCCTGTCGGCGTACCAGCCCGGGCTCGGTCCCGTGCAACTCGGCCAACTCGCCGAGGTGAAGAGCGTGTATCACCAGAGCCGGCTCACGCGCCAGACACTGCCGCTGCTCGGCATCGGGCTGACGCTGGTCATGGGCGTCCTCTACGGCATGCTCTGGCTTCTGCGGCGCAAGGAGGTGTCGTACGGCTGGTTCAGCCTTTTCACGCTGCTGTGGGCGCTGTATTCATACAACTACGTAGCGGTCAGCCCATGGCCGTTTACCAGCACCGAGGCCTATCAGCGCACCGACCACATCCTGCTGCTCGCCAGCATCGTGTGCTTCTTCATGTTTGCGCTGAGCTTTTGCCATTTCGACTGGCAACGGTTGCGGCGGGTGGTCTTCGCGTCCGGTGGCCTGTGCATCGCGGCGGTCGCCCTCGGCCCGCCCGACATGCAAGTCACGGTGCGCAACATCACCGTGCTCGCGGCACTGTTCACCTATCTCGGCGGCTGCGCGCTGATCGTGCGCCACGCCTTCGCCTCGCGCCGGCTGGAAGCCGTCGTGCTGGCCGCGTGCCTGACGATCCCGTTGGTCGCCGCTGCGCACGACACGCTCGTGTTGCTCGAATGGCTTCCCGGCAATCGCTACTATGCGGCGCTATCGTCGAGCGCCACGCTGCTGGGCATCTCCTTCGCGCTGACCTGGCGCATGGTCAAGGACATGCGGCTGGTCGAGCATTTCAATGTCGAGCTCCAACAGCGCGTGGACGAAGCGACCCGGCGCCTGGCCGAAGGCCTGAGCCGGCAACACGCCGCCGAGCTGATCCAGACACGACTGACCGAACGCCTGAGCCTCGTGCGCGATCTTCACGACGGACTGGGCATGACCTTGAACAGCCATATCCACACGCTCGGCAATCGGCAGGACAGCAGCGGCGACATCGCGCTGTGGGCGCTCAGGGAAGTCAATGACGACCTGCGCCTGATCATCGAGAGCTCGGCCTTCGACGACACGGACGAGCTTGCCGAGCGGCTGGTGCCGCTGCGCCATCGCTGCACACGCTTGCTGGAGGCCGCGGACATCGAATGCCGCTGGCACCTCGAAGGCCTGCAAGCCTGCCGACTCGACGGCAAGCGCGGCCTGGACTTCCTGCGCGTGCTGCAGGAGGCGCTGGCCAACGTGCTCAAGCACAGCGGCGCCGACCACGTCGACGTCAGGATCGAAGCGGTGAACGGCCAGCTCAGCCTCTCCGTGCGGGACAATGGACGCGGCTTCGCCCACGAGACCACGTCGCGTGCTTCCGGCGGCATGGGACTCCAGAACATGCACGCACGGGCCGCGCGCCTGGGTGGCACGCTGGAGATCCGCTCCAGCACCATCGGCACCACCCTCGAACTGCGCTGCCCGATCGACACCGCCATCGCCGCCTGAACCCGCCCGTCACGCATGCCCTCCAAGCCCAAGAACCTCAAGAGCCTTGCAGACCTCAAGGACGTTCAGCGCTCGCTCGCCGAACAGCGTGAACGCGAGGCCGCCGAGGCCGCTGCACGGGCCGCGGCGCACAAGAAGCGCGCCGCCGACCAGGACCTGTTCGCGCGTGCGATCGGCGCGACCCAACCGCTGCGGCAGAAAGCCGCCGTTCCTCTCGCGCCCGAACCGCCAGCGCCGATACCCGTGCAGCAGCAACTGGACGAACAACGCGTGCTGCGCGAATCGCTTTCCGATGAATTCGACGTCAGCACGCTGCTCGACGCCGACGACGCGATGAGCTTTCGCCGCCCCGGCATCAATACCGACGTGACGCGCAAGCTGCGCGCGGGTGAATGGTCGATCCAGCGCCAGATCGACTTGCACGGCATGCGCAGCGACGAGGCGCGCGAAGCGCTCGGCGCCTTTATTCGCGAAGCGCACAAGCAGGGGATTCGATGCGTGCGCGTGGTGCATGGCAAGGGCCTCGGCTCTCCGGGCCGACAGCCTGTGCTCAAGGCCAAGGTGCAGCGCTGGCTGATCCAGAAGAACGAGACGCTGGCCTTCGTGCAGGCCAAGCCTGCGGAAGGAGGCGCTGGTGCGCTGGTGGTGCTGCTGGCGCCGTCGCGGCGCTGAGAGCCCGTCAAGGTTTCGGCCTCAATCGCGCCATCGACAGCGAGTCGGCATATTCACCGTCGCGCATCGCGTAGGCGCGATGCACACCCTCATCAACAAAGCCGAAGCGGCGATAGAGGCCCTGCGCGCGCAGGTTGTCGGTGTAGACGTTCAGTTCGAGCCGGGAGAGTCCGAGCCACCGGTCCGCATAGTCACACAGCGACTGCATGAGCAACGTGCCCACCCCGCGGCCCTGCCATTGAGGCTGAACCTGGATACCCATTCCCATGGCATGACGACGTCGCGGCGAAGGACCAGTTGAATGGAGCCCTGCGGCTCCCACAACTTCACCGTCGACTTCGGCGACGAGCAACAGATCGCCCTTGCCAGGAGCGCACATCTCAGTCAAGCGTTGGCGCCAGAGATCGGCATCGCCATAGGGCATCTGCAACAGGTGCGGATAGATCTCAGGATCGGACATCATCCGAGCGAACGCCTCGGCATCCGCAACACGGGCCTTGCGCACATGCATGGCCGGGTTGGTAGCGCTTCGTCGTCGCTCGGCTGGAATTGCGTCGTGGTCGTCCATGAAGACTCCTGATGTAGGAAGGGGCTGAAAAGCGAAAGGCCCGCGGATGCGGGCCTTTTTCAAGAATCGATGATGAGAAGTGAACGGGGACCCTAACCCGCCCTCCACGATCGCGAGACAGCGACCATCACTAGCGCCAGCATCGGGCGCGCACGACCGGAAGCCGCGCACGGCCGCATATCTGCGCGAGCAAGCATGGTGGGTGAGGTGAACGCCGTGTTCATGGCAATGGAGTCTGCATGCTCGCCATTTCGTCGTCAAGCTCCGGACGCAGGAACAAAACTGCGATGACTAGCGATTGCGCATCCAGTCGGCCGTCTGGAAGAAGGACCCGCGCAGCCGTTCGCGCAAATCTTCGGGCACGCCGGTCTCGCCCATCGCCTGGTCCATGCACGCCAGCCACTGGTCGCGCTCCTTGATGCCGATGGAGTGGCCGCCGATGCTCTGCGGCAGATGCCTCGCGCGCAGCATCGGATGCCCGAAGCGGTCGGTGTAATGCTGCGGGCCGCCCAGCCATCCGCAGAGAAACCAGAAGAGCTTCTGGCGCGCGTTGTCGAGCGTCGTGCCGTGCACGGCCCGCAATTGCGCATAGGCGGGTTCGAGGTCCATGAGGTCATAGAAACGCTCGACCAGTGCGTGGACCTTGGTTTCGCCGCCGATCCACTCGAACGGGGTGTCGAAAGGCGGTTTTTCCTGAATTTGCATGGTCGACATTGTCCCCAAGAGTTGGGGCAACATCCGGGGATGCGAGATATGCCCCTTCCCTCCGCCGGCGGCCTGCCGGTCATCGATGTTTCCGCACTCACCACGGGCACCGGCGACGCCGACGCACGCAGCGAAGTCGCGGCGCGGATCGGCGCCGCGTGCCGTGCGCACGGGTTCTTCTACGTCGTCGGGCATGGTGTCGACGAAGGGCTCGTCCATCAGTTGGAAGACCTCAGCCACCGCTTCTTCTCGCTCGACGAACCCGCCAAGATGCGCTGGCGAATGGCGCTCGGGGGCCGTGCCTGGCGCGGCTATTTTCCGCTTGCGGGCGAACTGACTTCCGGCCGGCCCGACTGGAAGGAAGGCCTCTACCTCGGCACCGAACTGCCCGCAGACCATCCGTTGGTGCGCGCCGGCACGCCGGTGCACGGGCCCAACCTGTTTCCCGACATCGACGGATTCCGCGAGACGGTGCTCGCCTACATCGACCAGGTCACGCGGCTCGGCCATCGCCTGATGGAAGGCATCGCATCGAGCCTCGGCCTGCCCGCCGCGTACTTCGCACAGCGCTACACGGCCGACCCGCTGATCCTGTTCCGCATCTTCAACTACCCGACCCAACCCGTGCCCGAGGGTATGGACGTGCATTGGGGCGTGGGCGAGCATACCGACTACGGCCTGCTCACGATCCTGCACCAGGACGACGTCGGCGGCCTGCAAGTGCGCACGCCGGAAGGCTGGATCGAGGCGCCGCCGATCGCGGGCTCCTTCGTCTGCAACATCGGTGACATGCTCGACCGCATGACGGGCGGGCTCTACAAGTCGACGCCGCACCGCGTGACGCGCAACACCTCGGGTCGCGACAGGCTCTCTTTCCCGCTCTTCTTCGACCCGAACTTCGAGGCGCGCGTGCAGCGCATCGAGGGACTCGCGGGCGCCGACGCGCACGACGACAGCGCCGCGCGCTGGGATCGCGCGAACGTGCATGCGTTCAATGGCAAGTACGGCGACTACCTGCTGGCGAAAGTCTCAAAGGTGTTTCCGCAGCTTGGCGACGAGGTGCTATAGGGAAGCGTTGCGCTCGAGGCACTTGCAACCGGCACGCTGCCGGTCGTGGCGGTGGGCGGCTCATATGCCGAACCGGCCGACTACCCCGTTGGCGTGCCCTATGCGGCCACCGACAACTTCAAACTCGTCAAGCTCGCGCGCGACCACCTGGTCGAAGCCGGCCTGCCACGGCTCGCGATGTACAGCCTGCCTGAAGTCCAGGGCAACAGCTGGGCGCAGGAACGCGAGAAGGCCTAGCCCACCTGGCGCCTGGGTGCCGTGTCTACCGCGGCGTGCAAATCAGCGCCATTGATGCCGGTGTTGTGGGATGACTCGGCCTACGAGCACATTCTCAATTCGCTCGAGAAATTTCTCTATTTGCTGATCAGTACTCCCCGACATAGTCGCACTCGCCAAATTCGGGCTAGATTCCAAACCAACACGCGACAGCGCTACAAACGCTGATTCAAGAAAAGGAAGGTGAGCAATGGAAAATTCAGAAGCAGAAACGAGGCAGTACCTTGATCACTTTTCTTCCGAAAGGGATCGGCTTGCGCCGCTGTTCGATCACATTAAATCGACCGGTGGGAAAAACTTGTTCGATCGCAAAAATACTCCCGGCCACATCACTGCAAGTGGCATCGTTTTACAGGGTGACTCACTCTTAATGATCGCACACCCGGTGCTTGGTAAATGGTTGCAGCCGGGCGGACATGTTGAACCGGGGGAAACGCCTATAGCCGCAGCAAAACGTGAGGTGCGAGAAGAAACAGGGCTGACATCGAGTATCCACTCGTGGCATCACACAAACCGTTTCCCTATCGACATTGATATTCACGAAATACCAGAAAACACCAAAAAATTGGAGCCGACTCATCTCCATTTCGACTTTCGATATTTATTGAGCACAATACCGCACGCCGCAATGAATGGCGAACATCACGCTTCTTGGATTGAGATACCGAACATTAGCGAGCCGAACTTAAAACGGCTCATCAAAAAAATAAAAACACTACGAATCACAATAAATTAATGTATTCACAGCAATTTTTCCAATCGGTTCTGGAGCACGTACCCGGTGATATTCAGAGCTTAGTGATCGTAACGCACCTTGTCCCGGGAGTCGATGATTTTTTACTTGCCGTCAACTCAAGAATAAGAGTCGCCGCAGTAATTCCCAAGCCAAATTCGGTCGACCACGGCGTGTTAAGCAAAATTCAGCCGTTCATACCCATACTAAGGTACACCAGAGATCAAATCAAAAATAACCAGAAGGAGTTCGTCTGCAAAATAATGAGCCACGTGAAAGGTGATTCATTTGCAATCATCGATACTGGCGGATACTTCTCCCATGTACTGTTCGAAATGGCAGCCGAATCAAATAGCCAATTGCTGGGGGTAGTTGAAGATACTGAAAATGGCCATCAAAAATACGAGTGTCTACTCGAAGCTTCTGCTTCCTACCCCTGCCCTGTGATTTCTGTGGCCAGGAGCCGACTCAAGGATCCAGAAGATTTTTTAGTAGGGCAAGCGGTCGTATTTTCAGCGGACGCTTTGCTCAGAGAGACCGGTCGATTGCTTACTGGAAGAAAAGCTTTAGTTATGGGATATGGCAAGATCGGGAGCAGTATCGCCACTCACCTCCGAGCAAAATTCGTTCAAGTGGACGTATTCGACAAAAATCCTGCGCGCCAAGCTCTCGCACTAGCGCATGGCTTCAGAGGTGGGGACAAGGCAAATTTGATCTCGGCGGCAGATCTGTTTTTTTGCGCAACCGGGAACAAGTCGCTGAGGTCGACCGACTTCCAGCGGATGAAACAAAACGCGATGATTTTTACAGCAACGTCTGGAGATGATGAGATCGAAGACTACCACTCAACAATTTCAAGTGCTAGCCCGTCCGCCCACCCGAGAATTTCAATAGTTCAAAAAAACGGCAAAAAAGTCTTGCTTTGCAATGACGGCAATTCTGCCAATTTCATGCATGGCGGAATAGTTGGTCCATTCATCATGCTTGTTCAGGCTGAGCTCATTTTTGCACTTTCCCAACTTCAAAAGATTTCACGAACCGGCATTCGACAATTGAATGACGGATCAAAGAATTTTATCGCCGATCGTTGGCTCGATCAGTTCTCGGTGCGGTAACAAAAAGGAGCGAATGTGGAGCGGTACGACGCCTTCGGTTTTGATAAGAACACTATTGACAAAACATTGAATTTTTTCAACCACTATTATTCGTTTTGGCATCGGGTTGAAGCCACGGGCCTTGAGAACATTCCAGCACACGGCGGAGCCATTCTTTTTGGAAATCACGCTGGCTTCAATCTTCTCGACGGCTTGATGCTAACTGTGGCCGCCAGAAAACACTCGTCATCGAAAAGATTCATTAGGTCGCTCTATCATATTGGTTCGGAGAAACTCCCACTGTTCGGCCCTTTTTTGAACAATAGACTTGGAGCAACCATAGGGCATCCGAGAAATTTGGAATACCTTTTGCAGAAAGGAGAGTTGGTTCTTACATACCCGGAAGGGGGAAACAGTTCGTCAAAGCCCTTCTCTGAACGTAGAAGTCTATGTCCTATCCATCAGTTCGGCGGCGGATTTATCCGTGGCGCTATTGAACACGATGTACCCCTTATCCCCGTCGCAACCATTGGTTGCGAGGAAGCATTGCCGACGCTTTTTACATCGAAGCTCCTAGGAAAAGCTTTCAAATTCGACCGTAATCTCTATCCAGTAACACCTCAGAGCGTGCTTACTGTGCTTCCGAGCCTATGTGGCGTGCCCGCGCATTGCTTCAATTTTCTCATCGGCTTTCCATCGAAGATCAAAATCAACATCGGAAAACCCATTAACGTTCGAGAGCTAAAGGGGGAAAGGACTATTGGTGACGTCAAAAAGCAGCTTTACAAAGAATTACAAGAGACACTTATAGCGATGAGGGAGCGATGAAGTGAAGAGTTCATCTGTTGTATTTGATTTTGATTCATTTCGCTCAAATATTCTTAGAGAAATTTCCGGATTGTTTGATGCATCCGTCGTGGCGCACGACTTGCACCATTTGGATCGCGTTGCACATTTGGCAAATTCAATTCGTGAAACGACGGGCGGCAACCCAATTACTGTTGTCGCTGCTTCGTACCTTCACGACTATCATCGCTTTGCAGAGAAGCGGTTCGGTAGACATGTCGCGCCGGCGGAAGTCGAGGGTGAAGTTGTGAGCATTCTTCAGCGTCTTGACTGCATCCCCAGGGAACTTTACGCTGCTATCTGCAGCGCGATCAATTTCACAGAATATTACGAGTGCGCTGGCGACACTGTATTGGACGTCGAAATTGAACTGGAGGCCAAAATAGTGCGAGACGCCGACTTGCTCGACGCACTAGGGGCAGTTGGTGTTGCGAGGGCATTTATGTTTGGCGGTTTTCTGGGAGAGCCGATGTGGACACCAGCGAGCACGGCATCGGAAAAGTTTGTCCACGGAAAATCCTCATCTGTTGTAAATCATTTCCACGAAAAGCTATTGCATTTGGAAAATGAAATGATGACGGAATTTGGCGCTAGAATGGCGCGCGAGCGTTCTGTATTCATGCGTCAGTTTCTTGATCAGTTGATGGCTGATATAGCAATATAGATTTCTATAGTGAAGACTCACTGGGTTGGCCGGGGCTAGCCTCGGGAAGTCGGCTGATGCGATCTCGATGCCTCGAGATACCGGGTCTGGCCCCCATCGGACATGGGAGCACCGTCGATGTTCTTGTTGGTCTTCACGAAGGGCGTCACGTACTGCGGCCTGATCAACCGCACCTCAATGCCCACCATGAAAGCGCCGCGCCGAGTAGTGGGCCGAGTTGCATGCCTCCATCGCGATCACCCGCGGCCGCAGTTCTTGTACGGCTTGCAATAGCGCGGCGCGCGGCCACCTTCGAACGATGCCGCGCATGCCCATGGTGATCGGCGCCATGAAGCTGGAACACGCGCTTGGCCAAGCCGATGCCAGGAATGTCGATTTGCATGATGCGCCTCCGAACAGCAGTGGTTGATCGCGCACCGTCTCCTCGAGGAGAAGCGTCGGGTCCATACATGCTCGGGAAGTACGACAGCCCCTATAGGGACGAGGCGTCGCCGCGCAGCCTATAGAGCTTGTGCAGGCGCAGCGCGTGGCCCACCGGCAGCGCTGGATGCTCGAACACACCATCGGACGTCATACCCAGACGCTTCATAACCGCCTCCGAGCGCAGATTCGGCACCGCGGTGAACGAAACAATCTCGGAGAGCGCGAGGCGCTCGAAGCCCACGCGCAAGGCGCCGAGGGCGGCCTCCAAGGCGTAGCCCTGGCGCCAGTACCGTTGCGCCAGCCGCCACCCGACTTCCACGCAAGGAGAAAACGGCAGATCCGGCCGCGGCACCGTGATGCCGACGCAGCCGATGAACGCGCCGCTGGCACGCTCCTCGACGGCCCAGAACCCCCAGCCCCTTTGAGCGATGCCTTCTGCGCAGCGGTCGACCATCGCGTCGCTTTCGGCGCGCGAGAGCGGCGCAGGGAAGAACTCCATCACGCGCGCATCGGCGTTCAGTCGAGAGAAGGGTTCGCGGTCGCTTTCGCGCCATTGCCGCACCCGGAGACGCTCCGTATCGAACTCGATGCACTCCGCCATGGCGCGATGGGCTCCTATTCCGAAGCCTGCCGCAAGGTCGCGACGACCGGCCGCCGCAGCACCTCGCGCAACCCCCACCAGCCCGCCGCCCAAGCCAGCACCGCACCCGACAGCGCGCCGGCGATCGGCACGAGCGGCGAAGCGGTCCAGGTGAAGTCGAACACATAGCGCGCCAGCGCCCACCCGATCACCGAAGCGACGATGCTCGCGAGAAAGCCCGCCATCAGCCCCACGCCGGCCAACTCGGCGCGCTGGACCTGGCGCAGCAGGCTTCCCCGGGCGCCCACCGCACGCATCACTGCGAACTCGCGCGCACGTTCCTCGCGCGTGGCCGTGACTGAAGCGAACAGCACCACGAGCCCCGCCGCGAGCGTGAATCCGAAAAGAAACTCGACGGCGCGGATGACCTGGTCGAGCACCCGCTGCACCTGGTTGATCGTGGCGCTCATGTCGACATTGGTGACGTTCGGATAGGTTCTCACGAGCGCGTTGTCGAAGCCCTTCACGTCGGGCGCACGAAACGCGCCCATGTAGGTGACCGGCACATCGGCCAGCGCAGCGACGGTGTACATGACGAAGAAATTCGCATGCATCGAGCCCCAGTCGACCTTGCGCAGTGAGGTGATTCGCGCCTCGTTCTGCATGCCGCCGATGTCGAAGCGCAGGGTGTCGCCGAGTTTCAGGCCGAGCGTGTCGGCGAGCCCTGCCTCGACGCTCACCTCGCCGGGCGCATCGGGCTTCCATGTGCCGGACGTGATGATGTTGTGCGGCGGCGCATCGGCGCTGTTGCTGAGGTTGAACTCGCGATCGACCAGCCGCTTCGCGCGATCGTCCGCGTAGTCGTCGGGCGACACGGGCTTGTCGTTGATCGCGACCAGCCGGCCGCGGATCATCGGGTACCAATCGAACTTCTTGACGCCGTTGTCGCGCAGGGTCTTCTGGAATTCCGCACTCTGGTCGGGCATCACGTTGATGACGAAACGATTCGGCGCGTCGGGCGGCGTCGCCTTGCGCCAGCTCGACACGAGGTCGGTGCGCAGCAGGACCAGCAGGATCAGCGCCAACAGACCGACGGCCAACGCGCTGACCTGCACCACAGCATACGCAGGCCGCGCGGAAATCTGCCGCGTGGCCAGCACCAGCCATCGCGGCGCCGTGGTCTCGTTGACGCTGCGGCGTAGAAGCAGCACGGCCACCCAGCTCAGCAGGGCGAACACCGCCACTGCCCCCGCGAATCCGCCGACCGCGATCAGCCCCAGCTTCAGATCGCTGCTCGCGGCCACCAGCAATGCGGCGAAACCGACGACGCCCAGGCCAAGTACCGCGATCGATGCGGGCTTGAGACTGCCGACATCGCGGCGAATCACGCGCAGGGGCGGCACGCGGGCCAGTTGCAGCACCGGCGGCAGCCCGAACGTGAACAACAGCGTGAGCCCCACACCCAGGCCGAATGCGACGGGCCAGATCGTCGGCGCGGGCAGCGCACTCTCGACCAGCCCGGCCAGCAGCAGCACGAACGCGTAGTGCACGCCGAATCCGATCGCGACGCCGAGGCCGCTGGCGATCACCCCGATGACGGCAAACTCGAAAGCGTAGGCGCCCGCGATGGTGCGCTGGCTCTGGCCGAGCACCCGCAGCATGGCGCAATCGTCGAGGTGCCTGGCCGCGAATCCGCGCGCCGCCAGCGCAACCGCCACCGCCGACAGCAGCGCGGCGAGCAGCGCGACGAGGTTCAGGAATTTCTCCGCGCGATCGAGCGTCTGGCGCATCTCGGGGCGGCCGCTTTCGAAGGATTCGAGGCGCACGCCGCGCAGTTCGCCCTTCTTGATCGCTTCGTCGGCCCAGTCGCTGAACTGCTTGACCGCGCCTGCCCCGCCCGCGACCGCAAACCGGTAGCTCACGCGGCTCGCCGGCTGCACGAGGCCCGTGCGCGCCACATCGGCCTGATTCAGCATGACGCGCGGCGCAAAGCTCATGAAGCCGGCGCCGCGATCGGGTTCGAGCGTGATCACGCGCGCGATGCGAAGTCCCGTGTCGCCGAGAAGCAGCGTGTCGCCGACCTTGAGGCCGAGCGAGTCAAGCAACGAAGCATCGACCCAGGCATCCCCCGGCGCTGGAACGTCGCGGGTCGTCTGGCCGGGCCCGGCCGGGTCCTGGCTGACCTGCAGGCTGCCGCGCAACGGATAGCCCGCAGTCACCGCCTTGAGCGCTACCAGTTTGCTCGTGCCGCCCTGCGCATCGCTCGCGCGTGCCATGGTCGGGAATCCGTAGGTGATCGCGCCCTGCAAGCCGAGCGCACGGGCGCGTTCAATGAAGACGGGCGGCGTCGGGTTGTCGCTTGCCAGCACGGCGTCGCCGCCCAGCAGTTGGCGCGCGTCGCGTTGCAGGCCGCCCTTGAGCCGGTCGGCGAAGAAGCCGACGGCAGTGAGCGCCGCCACCGCAAGCAGCACGGCGACGATGAGAAGGCGAAGCTCACCCGCGCGAAGATCGCGCCAGAGCGTTCGCCAACCGAGACGGAGGGAGGCATTCATGGGGCATGACGATAGCCCACAGGCCAACCCCCACCAAACCGAAGGATGATTTCGACTCAACCCAGGAGGCCGAGAACCTTGGTGAAGAGCGCGCTCGCGGGCGACGCGAACGGACGCAGCAGGCTGAAATGATCCGCGTGCGCTTCGATGTGCAGGCTGCTGCGGTTGCCTGCCTCGATCCACGTCTCGTGCATGCGCTGGCTCTGGTCGACGAAGGCCGGGGTCTCCGCGCCGCCGACCACCATCAGCGCCGGCGGTGCGCCGCCATGCACGCGATGGAGAGGCGAACAGGCTGCGGCGGCGGATTCGTCGAGCCGCAGCTTGTCATTGAGTGACGTCGTGACCAGGGGAGCGAGGTCGAAGATGCCGCTCATGGCGACGATGCCGGCAATCTCGGGCTCTGGCGAGGACGAAGGCCAGCGCGCCAACCCCATCTCGACCGCGAGATGGCCGCCCGCGGAATGGCCCGACACCACCAGCGCAGGCGAAGCGCCGCCACTGGCAGCATGCGCCTGGATCGCCGGGGCCGAGGCCCGCACGGCTTCCACGAGTTCGGCCAGCGACACGGTGGGGCACAACGGATAGTTCGCGAGCGCCACGTTCAAGCCGGCGGCGGTGTACGCGGGCGCAATGAAGCGAAAGTTCGACTTGTCCCGCGTCTGCCAGTAGCCGGCATGAAAGTACAGCAGCGTTCCGCGCGGACGGCCGCGAGCGGCAAAGAAATCGAAGGTCTGCCGCTCGAGCGGCCCATAGCGCACGTCGAGTGCGCAGTCTTCGCTGGTCACGGCAGCATGGCTCTCCGCTTCGTAGGCGGCGAGAAGCGCCGGAAAGGTCTCGCGCACCTGCCCCTGAACGTATTGAAATTGAGGGTCGCTCATGTCGTCGATCGATCTTTCAGGCTGCGGCCGGCGCCCGCGCGCCAGCCAGCTCCGGTTGAAGCACCAGCCGCTGCGCGCCCGCATAGCAGACGAAGCGCCGGTTGGTCGCACGCCCGATGGCGCACAGGCCCACGCGCGTCGCGACCTCGTGGCCCATCTGCGTCATGCCGCTGCGCGAAACCACGATGGCCACGCCCATCTGGGCGGACTTGATCACCATCTCGCTGGTGAGGCGTCCGGTCGTGTAGAACACCCGCGCGTCGCTGAGCTCGTGCGGCGGCTGCATGGCGATCCAGCCGGCAATGGTGTCGATGGCGTTGTGGCGGCCCACGTCCTCGATGAAGCAGCGCATGCGCACGTCTTCGGCACCGTCGCCCAGCGTGAAGAGCGCGCATCCGTGGACCGAACCGGCCGACTTGTAGGTGCTCTCCTGGAGCCGGATCGCGTTGACCAGCGCATAGAGCTGGGCCTGCGTCATGCGGGTGTCGGGCAGGCGGAGCTTGTCGATGCCGGCCATCAGCTCGCCGAACACGCTGCCCTGGCCGCAACCGGTGGTGACGACCTTCTTGGCGGTGCGCTCCTCGATGCGATCGATGCCGGTGTGCGTCCTGACGGCGGCGCCGCCGACCTCCCAGTCGACAGTGATCGATTCGACATCCCGGGCCGATTCGATCAAGCGCTGGTTGAGCAGGTAGCCGAGCACCAGCAATTCGGGCTGGGCGCCGAGCGTCATCAGCGTGACGAGTTCGCGGCGATCCACGTAGACCGTCAGGTCGCGCTCCGCCGGAATGGAGACCATGCCCGTGTCGCCATGCTCATCGACGATCTCGACCTCGCGCGTGAGCGGCGCCCGGGCCTGCGTCAGGCGCGGCAGCTTCACTTGTTGGGCGCGGGATTGATGTCGGCCGAAGGCTGGGTCGTGCTGGGCGGCGAAGCGGCCGTGGAAGCCGGCGAATGTGCGCCCGAAGCCTCGATCGGCTTGGCCTCTTCCGGCGGCGCGAAGGCAAAGGAGCCTGGATCGGCACAGGGTGGCGTCGGCGTCGCGGTGGGCACGGGCTTGCCTGCTGCCACGAGGTCATCGCGGACGCGGGCGGCCACGCGCTCTTGCGCGCGGCAGAGCAGGAAGCCGTCGACCTTGGCGCTCCAGGCGGTCTTGGCGGCAGCTTCGGCCGCCTTGGCCTTGGCTTCCGGCGTGGTTGCCGGGGCGGGCAGCTTGGCAAAGGCCCCCGGCGCGAACGCCAGGCCCAGAACCACGCTGCAGAGGATCAACGAAGACTTCTTCATGAGGGACTTCCTTCAACCCGCGCGCCGTGCCCCGGCGCCTGGGCGCGTGCCTCGGCACTGCGCTGCGCCGGAATCTTGCCCGCAACGATGTCGTTGTACCAGAGGGCGTGATGCTCCTTGGCCCAGGTTTCATCGACATAGCCGTCGCGCATGGCCGGGTAGGCGCCCTTCATGCCGAGGGTTCCGATATAGATGTGGCCCATGATGAGCGCGATCATGAGGAGCGTGGCGACCGCATGGATCATGTGCGCGATCTGCATCTGGCCGCGCGTGTAGACGAAGCCGGGCAGCAGCTTGTCCAGGAAGAGGCCGGACCCGATGACGAAGGCCCCCAGGAACAACACCCCGCCCCAGAACACCGCCTTTTCTCCCGCATTGAAGCGATGCGACGGCGGCTCCGAGCCGCCGAAAAGCCCGCCGCCGCGCTTGAGCCACGCAATGTCGTCCTTGCTGGGCCAGTTGCTGCGAATGAACGTGAACACCATGAAGATCGTGGTCACCACGAACAGCGGCCCCACGAAGTTGTGCACGGTCTTGAGCACGTAGGTCAGCCAGCCGAACAGCGCACCGCCGATGACCGGCAGCAGGAAGAACTTGCCGAAGGCCATCACGAGGCCCGAGATGGCCAAGATGACGAAGGCGATGGCATTCGACCAGTGCGTGGCGCGTTCGAAAGGCGTGAAGCGTTCGATCTTGCGGCCGGTTTCCTTGCCGTGCAGGCCGATGGTCCCGCGCGTGAAGTAGAAGATCGCCAGCGCGAGCAGCATCACGAACAGCAGCGCGGCCCCGTACGGGATGATCAAGGTGTTGCGCGCCTGCCGCCAGGCTTCGCCCGCGTTGGTGTAGTACGAGCCCGGGTACTTCACGAAACGCTGGATCAGGTTGCCCGCCTCAGGCGCCTCGCTCCGCGGCAGGCTGGTGGTGCCGGTCACGCCGCTGCTCACCTGCCGCCACATCGGCGCGTTGTTGCCCGGCTGCACCCGCTGGCGCTCGCCATTGGTCTGGTTGAGGTAGTCAGGATCGGCGCTCGCGTCGGGCTTGACCTCGAAGATGTTCTGGCCGCGGATGCCGCCGGCGGACTCGGCGGGTGCAGGTGCAGCAGCCGGAGCGCTGGGAGCGGCGGGCGGCGCCTCCGCGGCGGCAGGTGCCGGCGTCTGCGCAACCGCCAGGCCGCAAGCCAGCGACGCGGCCAGGACCAGGGCGTTAAGCACTTGTCTCATGCAACCTCCTCCGGTTCACCTGATCCGGTTGTATTCGT
This sequence comes from Variovorax sp. 10L426, assembly GCF_056395305.1. Taxonomy (NCBI): domain Bacteria; kingdom Pseudomonadati; phylum Pseudomonadota; class Betaproteobacteria; order Burkholderiales; family Comamonadaceae; genus Variovorax; species Variovorax sp. 10L426. The sequence continues at coordinate 63,435 of NZ_JBFTJF010000006.1, forward strand.
TCTGGCCGTATTGCATGCGCGTCTTGAGGCGCTCTTCCCACGAGGCCCTGTCGCCCGGCGTCCAACCGCTGGCGGTGAAGGCTGTGCCGGTATTCGGCTGCACGCCGGTGCCGGTCCACGGCGGCGCATCAACCCTGACACCGTGAGCATTGGTTTGCGGCTTCTCACCGCAGGCAGCAAGGAACACGGCCGCCGAGACCAGCGCGACGGTCGCCAGTGCGCGCTTCACTTCGTGCCTCCGTGGGTCGGCGTACCGGCCTGCCGAGATCCGTACGCAGTGCCCCAGCCCCAGACTTCGGCACCCTTGCCGCGCTGGACCACGCGTGTGCGAAAGATGTCGGCGACGACATCGCCGTCGCCCGCGAGCAGTGCCTTGGTCGAACACATTTCCGCACAGGCCGGCAGCTTGCCTTCGGCGAGGCGGTTGCGCCCGTATTTCTCGAATTCGGCCTGCGAGCCGTTGGCCTCGGGGCCGCCGGCGCAGAAGGTGCACTTGTCCATCTTGCCGCGCACGCCGAAGGTGCCTTGCTCCGGAAACTGCGGCGCGCCGAAAGGGCAGGCATAGGAGCAATAGCCGCAGCCGATGCACACGTCCTTGTCGTGAAGCACAACGCCCTCTTCGGTGCGATAGAAGCATTGCACCGGGCACACCGCCATGCAAGGCGCGTCGGAGCAATGCATGCAGGCCACCGAGATCGACCGCTCGCCCGGCACGCCGTCATTGAGCGTGACCACGCGGCGCCGGTTCACGCCCCACGGCACCTCGTTCTCGTTCTTGCAGGCCGTGACACAGCCGTTGCATTCGATGCAGCGCTCGGAGTCGCAGATGAATTTCATTCTTGCCATGACGACTCCTCTAGGCCTTTTCAACGTTGCAGACGGTGGTCTTGGTCTCTTGCATCATCGTGACGCTGTCGTAGCCGTAGGTCGTGCCAGTGTTGATCGCCTCCCCGCGCACGATCGGGTGCGCGCCAGCCGGGTAGTGCGCAAGCAGGTCGACGCCCTGCCAGTGACCGGAGAAGTGGAAGGGCATGAACACCGTGTCGGGCCCGACCCGCTCGGTCACCAGTGCCTGCACATTGAGCCGCGCACCGGTGGGTGTGTGGACCCAGGCGCGCTCGCCGTCGCGAATGCCCTTCTCGGCCGCCACCTTCGGATTGATCTCGATGAACATGTGCTGCTGCAACTCGGCGAGCCAGGGGTTGGAGCGGGTTTCCTCGCCGCCGCCCTCGTATTCGACCAGCCGCCCTGAAGTCATCACGTAGGGGAACTTCTCGGCGATCTTGTCGGCGATGTTGCGCTGCTGCACGCTCTTGAAGAGCGTGGGCAGACGCCAGAACGCCATCTTGTCGTCGTGCGTGGGGTACTTGGCCGCGAGGTCGGGGCGTGTGCCGTAGAGCGGTTCGCGATGCTGCGGAATCGCATCGGGGAAGTTCCACACCAAGGCGCGCGCCTTCGCGTTGCCGAAGGGATGGCAGCCGTGGTTCTGCATGAACACGCGGATCATGCCGCCCGAGCTGTCGGTCTTCCAGTTCTTTCCATCGGCCTTGGCCTTCTCGGCGTCGGTCAGCTCATCCCACCACCCGAGCCTTTTCAGCAGAAGGTGGTCGAGTTCGGGGTAACCGGTCGTGATCGCGGCGCCCAGCGAATGCGAGCCGTCCTCGGCGAGCAGGTTCTGGCCATTGCGTTCCACGCCGAAGTTCGCGCGGAAGTTGCCGCCGCCGTCCATCACGTGCTTGGAGGTGTCGTAAAGGTTCGGCGAGCCCGGATGCTTGAGTTCGGGCGTTCCATAGCAGGGCCACGGCAGGCCGAAGTAGTCGCCCGCGATGTCGTAGCCGTTGACCTTGTCCTTGACCGAGCCCTTGGCCTTGAGCGTACGCACGTCGAACGCCGCCATGTTGCGCATGTGCGCCTGTAGTCGCTCGGGGCTCTGCCCGGTGTAGCCCACTGCCCAGCAGCACTTGTTGATCTCGCGAAGGATGTCGTCCGGCACGGGTTCATCCATGCCCTTGACCTTCTGCATCTTGTAGTTCTTGCTGAGTTCCTTGCCGAAGCCGAGGCGGTCGGCGAACTGCTGCATGATCATGTGGTCGCTGCGGCTTTCCCACAGCGGATCGATGACCTTCTCGCGCCACTGGAGCGAGCGGTTGGACGCCGTCACGGACCCGCTGGTCTCGAATTGCGTGCAAGCCGGCAGCAGGTAGACCGCGCGATGGGGGTTCAGGTCTTCCGGGCGGCCGGGCATGGCGGCCATGGCCGCGGTCGCCGAAGGATAGGGATCGACCACCACCAGCAGATCGAGCTTGTCCATCGCCCGTTTCATCTCGAGGCCGCGCGTCTGCGAGTTCGGCGCGTGGCCCCAATAGAACACGCCGCGCAGGTTCGAATCCTGGTCGATCAGCTCGTTCTTCTCGAGCACGCCGTCGATCCATCGCGAGACGGTGATGCCGGGCTTGGTCATCATCGCCGGCGAGGCGTAGCGGCTCTTGATCCATTCGTAGTCCACGCCCCAGGTCGCCGCGAAATGCTTCCACGAGCCTTCGAGCAAGCCGTAGTAGCCGGGCAGCGAATCGGGGTTCGGCCCCACGTCGGTGGCGCCCTGCACGTTGTCGTGGCCACGGAAGATGTTGGTGCCGCCGCCTGAAACGCCGACGTTGCCGAGCGCCAGTTGCACGATGCACGAGGCGCGAACGATCGCATTGCCGATGGAGTGCTGCGTCTGCCCCATGCACCAGACGATGGTGCCGGGGCGGTTCTCGTTGAGCCAGGTCGCCACCTTGAGAACCTGCGCCTCTTTCACACCGCAGGCTTCCTCGACCTTGTCGGGGGTCCATTTGGCCATGACATCGGCGCGCACTTCGTCCATGCCGAAGACGCGGTCGTGGATGAACTTCTTGTCTTCCCAGCCGTTCTTGAAGATGTGGTGCAGCACCCCGAAGAGGAAGGGGATGTCGGACCCCGAGCGGATGCGCACGTACTCGTCGGCCTTGGCAGCCGTGCGCGTGAAGCGTGGGTCGACCACGATCATCTTGCAGCCGTTCTCCTTGGCATGGAGCATGTGCAGCATGCTCACGGGATGCGCCTCGGCCGCGTTCGAGCCGATGTAGAGCGCCACCTTGGCACTGCGCATGTCGTTGTACGAATTGGTCATGGCGCCGTAGCCCCATGTGTTCGCGACGCCGGCGACGGTGGTCGAATGGCAGATGCGCGCCTGGTGGTCGCAGTTGTTGCTGCCGAAGAAGCTCACGAACTTGCGCATCAAGTACGACTGCTCGTTGCTGTGCTTGCTGGAGCCGATCCAGTAGATCGAATCGGGACCACTCGCCTTGGAGAGCTCCTTGAGCTTGGCGGTGATCTCGTCGAGCGCGGTGTCCCAGCTGATGCGCTCGTACTGGCCGTTCACGAGCTTCATCGGGTAGCGCAGCCGGTATTCGCCATGGCCGTGTTCGCGCAGGGCGGCGCCCTTGGCGCAATGCGCGCCGAGATTGATCGGCGAATCGAACACCGGCTCCTGGCGCACCCAGACGCCGTTCTCGACCACGGCATCCGACGCGCAGCCGACCGAGCAGTGCGAGCACACGGTGCGCTTGACTTCGACCTTGCCGGCACCGATGGCGACCGGCCGCCCATCGGCCGCGCGTGCCTTGCGGATCAGCGTGAGTTGGCCTGCCGCGAGGCCGACCCCGACGCCGAGGCCGGAACGCCGCAGGAAGGCGCGCCGGTCCATCGTCGGCAACGCGCTGGAAAGGCCGCGGCGCAGGCTGTGCACGAATGACGAGGAGGACGGAGAGGCGCCATCTCGCGCGGCGCCGGACGCTTTCTTGGTCAATAGCATGGGTTCGGCTCCCGTTCTCAGGTCGACGCGGTCTTGTAGTAGCGTTTGACGTGCTCGCTCAGCGAGTAGCCGCCGCCCTTCTCGGGCGGGGGCGGCAGTGCGGAGGCTTCGGAGGTGGCGGGCGACTCGACGACTTTGGGCAGCACCGTAACGGCTGCGGCGGCGGCGCCGACCGTGGCGGCGCCGACAAAGAACCTCCGACGAGAGGCCGGCCGAGGGCCGGATGTTTGGCTGTCCTGCATGACGATCTCCAGGATTGGCTGAACTGATGTTCCAGGTCAGATATGAAACCAGTTACATATGTTTGGATAGTAGTCCAGACCCTAATACGCGCCTGTCGGAAATCACCCCGATTTCAGTCGAGCATGTCGAAGCCCTGCGTTTCGACCTCGGCGAAAGCCCGCGTCAGCGCTGCCAGCGTGGCGTAAAAGCGCGCCTTCGGGTGCCGGGACACGGCATCGCACATGGCCGGCAGCCACGGCTGCACGTGGGTCGAGAAAAAGGCCTGCTGCCGGCTGAGGTTCGCCACCGCGATGTCGTCCCCGGCGATCAGGTAGCGCATCACCTCGAACAGGCAGGCGATGTGATCCTCGGTTTCCGGGATGGCCTCTTCGCGCGCCAGGCCGAGGCGGTCGAGATCGTTGCGGAGTTTCGCCAGCGGCTTGTCGTTGAGGAAGCCGCTCAGGTAGTGCGAGCCGAACAGGTACACCTCCGGCTTGCCGATGCCGCCGAAGAGCGCGTCGTATTCGCGATGCGCCGCCGCTGCGTCGATCCCGCGCGCCGCGCCGACGAGCTGCCGCCACGGCTCTTCCAGAAAGGCGCCGGCGGCCGGCGCTTCGGTGGGCGCGACCTGGAAGGCTTCGAGCAACTCGGCGTCGGGCGCGGCGTACCAGAGGCGCGCCAGCAATCCATAGAGTTCCGCGCGGGCGACTTCTTCGTCGAGAGCCGAGGAAACGGGAACGGGAACGGGAACGGAAATACGGTCGCTCATTGGCGTGTGATCTTCATTTCGTTCTGCGCGCTGTAGAGGTCGATGACCCGGCAGTCGCTGCACATCTTGAGGCGCTCCAGCGCCTCGCCCTGGAACATCGCGTGGCCGGCCAGCTTGCCGAGCATGGCTTCGATGGCCTTCTCGGTCCCGAACGGCTTCCCGCAGCGGATGCAGGCCCACGGCCTGGCTTCATTGAGCACGACCGCCTGCTTGCGCTCGGCAGAGGCAAGGAGTCGCGGCACGAGCGCGATCGCGTCTTCGGGACAGGTGGTTTCGCACAGCCCGCACTGCACGCAGTTCTTTTCGATGAACCGCAGTTGCGGCGTGTTCTGATTGTCCTGCAGGGCGCTCGCGGGACAGGCGCTGACGCAGGCGAGGCACAGGGTGCACTTGTCCTTGTTGACCGTGACGGCGCCGAAGGGAGATCCCTGTGGCAGCGGGATGGCGAGCAGCGCGTCGGCCGGCGTCTTGAGCGCCGGCGAAGCCTCCAACAGCTGGTCGAGCGCGAGTTCGAACGTGCTGCGTTTTTCGTTGCCGACCGCGAACCGGGCCGCCTTGGGAGGAATCTGCTGACGCGTATCGCGCAGTGCAGCGAGCGCTCCGTCAAGCGTGGCCGGCGATGCCGCCTCGATCACCCGGAAGTGCGTTCCCGCATAGCCCAGCCCGTTCAGCAACGATTGGGCAATCGCCGCCTGCGCCTTCAATGCGGCGAGATACTGCGGCGCTTCCTCGCCCGTGACCAGCACGCAGACCTGCGACGCGCCGAATGCCACGGCGCTCAGCCACAGGTCGATGCCCGTGCTCGCCGCATGGAAGAGAGCGACCGGGATCACGTTCGCCGGCACGCCCTGCGCCTTCCCGAGTTGTGCGTGGCGCCCCAGTTGCGCGACCAGCGCCTGGCCGCCCTCTTCGCTGTGCAGCAGGAGCACCGCATCGCGCCCGCCCGCACCCGCATAGGTGGACAGCAGCGTCCGCAGCTTGAGCCCCTGGTCGGGCGCGCGCGGGTAGGTGTAGCCCAGCGCACCGGTCGGGCACACCGTGGTGCACGCGCCGCAGCCGACGCAGAGGTTGGGGTTGACGACGATGCGCTGGCGTTCCTTGTCGCTGCTCACGGCATGCGCCGAGCACACGTCGATGCAGGCGCTGCAGCCCACGACCTCGTTGCGGCTGTGGGCGCAGAGCTTCTGCTTGTAGTCGAAGAACTTCGGTTTTTCGAATTCACCGACCATGTCGCGCAGGCGCAGCAAGGTCTGCACGCCCAGCGGATGCGCCACGCCGCCCGGCAGATGGAAATAGCCCTGCGGCGGCGCGTGCCAATCGATCTGCGGCGTAGCACCGAGATCCAGCACCAGGTCGAAGGCGCCGTCGAGTGGCTCCGGCGCCCGGTCGAATCGGATCGCCCCGGCCACGGTGCAAGCGCGCTCGCAATCACGGTGCGAGGTGCATTTCGCGGCATCGATCTGGTAGTCGAAGCCGATGGCCTGCTCCGGGCAGACGGCCACGCAGGCATTGCAGCGCGTGCACAGGTCGAGGTCGATCGCGTTGTCGCGCGTCCAGTGCAGCCTGAATGCGCCGAGCCATCCGTCGAGCGCATCGATCCGGCCCGCGATCACCGGCCAGCGCCGTTCCTGCGCGCCGCCCGAAGCGCCCGGACCTTGCGAGAAGATCGTGACGTCGAGGGTGTCGGCGACCAGTGCCGCAGCCTTCTCCGCCTCGTCCAGCGGGCCGACAATCAGCAACCGGCCCTGGCTCGCATAGCTGACGGTCGCGACCGGGTCGGGTTCGGGCAGGCGGGCGGCAGCCAGCAGCGCGGCGATCTTGGGGCTCGCGCCTTTCGCGTCGCGGCTCCAGCCGCCCGTTTCGCGGATGTTGACGAAGCGGATCGGCGAAGTCGCTTCCGGCGTCTGTTGCGCGAGTTCGCCGAAGAGCCGCTTTTCCTGCGTGCAGGCAACCACCACGTCGTCGCCGGACTGGATGGCCCGCTGGAACGAAGAGGCTTCGCGGCGGCAGAGCACCGAGTGGAGGGGCAGTGTTTCAGCCAGTGCCGTCCCGAGCGTCTTCGGGTCGAGGGGCATCGTCTGGTTGCAGTCGCAGATCAGCGTGGTGGTCATCGGTCTCTTGGCTTGCGGGTTGCACATGAGCAACCGGCTGGCTGGGAAGGTCTCCTGAATCGCCCGACTGTGCCACGTCGGGCAATCCACCATCCCCCGGAGTCTCTTCCGGCGTTTCGTCGAAGAGTTTCAGGAACTTGGCGCTCGCCATCTGGCGCAACACGCTCTCGGGCAGGGGCGTCGGCTTCGAATAGTCGTCGACATAGGTGTCCAGGCCATCCATGGCATTGAAATGCGGATCAGCGAAAAGCTTCTTGAAGGCCGCGTTCTTGACTTCCGGCGCCACGTCCTTTGCAACGAAAGGCCTGAAGTCCGAATCGATGGTCAGCGCCTGAACGTCGGCCAAGGTGAGCGGCGCCGGCGCATCGGGCGCTTCGTTGATCGGATCGGGGCTGGCCGGCACCACTGACGTTGCCGGCGCTTGAGACGGCTCGACAGAGGCGGCCCGCGGAGCTTCCGGCTTCGGCTCCTCAGGCAGTTCGCCCGTCCGGGCCTGCTGCTTGCGGCGCGACCACCGATCGAAGAAGCCTTCAGACATCACCCGCTCCCCTGCCACGCCGCTTCTCGGTCGACACGCTCGCGGCGTTGCCGAAGCGATCCACGAGCGGGCGGAAACTCTCGGGCCGCTTCCGTTGCTTGGGCTCCACCACGTAGTGTTCCTCGATGAAGGCGCGCAGCCAGTCCACCACTTCGACCGGCGCCGGCACCTGTTCGACGGTTTCCTGCGCGTCGAGCCAGCGGCCGGCCTCGTAGTAGCTCAGAGTCACGACGACCGGCCTCGGGATCGGTTCCGGCGCCAGGGTCGCCATCTCGTCCATGCGCCACAAGACGAACCAGCACGGCGCCGGGGACGAGGCGTTGAGGTGATAGCCCTCCGCTTCGTCGCGGAACAACTCGACCTTGAAGCCGGGGTGAAGCCAGCGCTGCCCCTCCGCGCCCTCGTCCAGCAGCCGCGGCTCGCGGCCGAAGCCCGGCTCGTCGGGCACCACGGCTTCGAGCGCCCAGCGCCACGGCTGCCAATGGCTCGACGGGCCATGCAGCCTTTCGCGTCGCATGATGACCGCGACGTCCAGCGGCGCGCGCTCGACGGTTGCGGGTGGTTCCTCAGAGATCGCCATGTGCCGGACGATAGCCGATGCGCCGCGAGTGACAGCCAACGGGGGATTGGCCGTCCGTCCGGTTTCAACCGCTTGTTGTAGTACTTTTGTGACAAACGTCGCCAAACAATGCTAAACCATAGTTCTCATTTTTCAGCGAAGGGCCGTTTGTACGCTCCAATGAAGCCATCAAGACAAAGGTCCCCGCCATGAGCTACTACAACGATTGCAACTACGCCCACGACGCCCTGGAGGTCAAGGTGTCGGATCTGCTCATCGCAACGCCGGACCTTTGCGACCCGCTGGTCGACCCGGGCATCCATCAGGTTCTGAAGCTGCTGCGCGAACAGCACGGGATGGAAGCCGCCTACGCCTGCGAGGTCATCGACGGCCGGCGCGTGTCGCACCGTTCGCAACCCACGCATCGCGCCCAATTCATCGACGAACAGGCCGAACCGCTGGAGCTGGCCTTCTGCAAGCAGGTGCTCCGCGCCCGTGTGCCCGCCGGCTGCTACCTCAGCGCGCCCGTCGTGCTCGCCAACGGCAGCACGTACGGCAGTCTCTATTCGTTCAGCTTCAGTCCCGATCCGGCCGTCGAAGCCCGCGATCTCAAGAAGCTGGAAATGGCCTCGCAGCTGGCCGCCCGCCTGATCAACGAACGCCGTCCAAGCCCTGCCACGCCAGTGCCGCAGCGCCAGGCCGCTTCCCTGGCGGCCTGAGCGCGCCGCCGCCGGATTGCGGACTACCGGACCGAAGCGAGCTGCAGGAGATCGTCGGGCGTCGTCAGGAGCCGCAACGCTTCGGCTTCCGGCAGTTCCATGCTGCTGTACAGAAACCGCAGTTGGCAGTCGCCGATCACGATCGCGTCGCCGTTCCTCAATGCGCGCGCCCTGACCTTCACGTTGTTGACGAAGGTGCCGTTGCGGCTGCCCATGTCGGTCAGCATGAATCGGTCGCCCGTCCACTGGATGGCGGCATGGTGACGGCTCACCCTCTCGCTGTCGATGCACACGTTGTTGGAGCCGGATCGCCCGATGGTGGTGATCTGGGCCGCGATGTTGACCTGCCGCACGCTGTTGCGCCGGGCCAGGATGATCAGTCTTGCCATAGCTGTTCCTGTCGTTCATTGCACTGACAAGGAGCTTAGGCGGGCAGGCTCTGGCCGAAAGACCGAAACAGAAGGATTAATCCATTCCTGTTCGTGACAAGCGGGTAAGTTTCGGCATTGCGCTTCCGCTTCGGAAAACGCGAAATCAGAGCGCGGAGCCCGGCGCGTACAGAACGCCCCGAGGCGCCCTGCACAAGCCCCACAGACGCAGCCCTGCGAGCTGTGCCACCTGCACACCGGTCGCGGTCGGCGCCGAGATGGTGGCCAGCGCCGCGATGCCGAGTCGGGCGCACTTGCGCACCAGTTCATGGCTGCCACGGCTCGACATCACGACGAAACCAGGCTCGCTCAGGCGACCGGCGCGGGCCAGCGTGCCCAGCAACTTGTCGAGGGCGTTGTGACGGCCCAGGTCTTCCATCACATCGGTCAGCTCGCCGCTCAGGGTGGCCCAGCCTGCAGCATGGATGGCACCGGCTTCGGCATTGAGGATCTGCAGCGCGGGCAGTTCGCCGAGCGCGCGCAACACGGTCGGCAGGTCGACCCGATCGATCCAGCCGCGCCGCGCGACGGGCGTGGGCGACAGATCAAGCGCCGCGAAGCTCTCGACGCCGCAGACACCGCAGCCCGTGCGTCCCGCCATGCTGCGGCGACGTCCCTTCAGCCGCTCGAAACTGCGGGTCGAGATGTCGAGATGCACTTCGATGCCATCCAGGCCGTCCGGCAACCCGGCGTCCGCCGCATCGACCGTGCGAACTTCGATGTCGCGGCAGTCGCGCACTTGGTCGAGGATGCCCTCGCTGAGCGCGAAGCCGAGCGCGAAGGCCTCCAGATCCCGCGGCGTGGCCATCATCACGGCATGCGACACGCCATTGAAGACCAGCGCGACCGGCACCTCCGCGGCCAAGGTGTCTTCGCGCACGAGCCCTTCGGCGGGCACGCCGGCCTCGCCGATCACGCGCACGGCATAGCGCGAAAGCGGCGCCACGACCGCGTCTTCGACACTCTCGAAGATCGCGTTCAAGCGGCGGCTCCCACGTGCGGCGTCAGGACGACGGGAATGGACTTGGAGGCCGGCGTGCCGGCATCGCGCGCCACGGCAGCCAGCGGCACCAGTGGATTGGTCTCAGGGTAATACGCCGCGAGGTTGCCGCGCGGGATGTCGTAGGCCACCAGCCTGAACCTGTCGGCCCGCCGCACCTGCCCATCGTCCCACACGGTCTGGATGTCGACCCAGTCGCCATCCTTCAGCCCCAGCGCCCGGATGTCTTCCGCGTGGATGAAGACCACGCGGCGCTGGCCGAACACGCCGCGGTAGCGATCGTCGTGGCCGTAGATCGTGGTGTTGTACTGGTCGTGCGAACGCGTGGTGAGCAGCGTGAAGACAACCGCGTCGCGCACACGTGCCCGGGCACGATGCGAGGGCGTGTCCTGCGGCACCGCATGCGTGAAGAAGGTCGCCTTGCCCGCCGGTGTCTCCCACAGCCGCTCACTCGCGGCGTTGCGCAGCCGGAATCCGCCCGGTGCAGCCACACGGCGGTTGAAGTCCCGGAAGTCGCCGAAGACTGCCTCGATCTTGTCGCGGATGCGGCTGTAGTCCTCGACCATCCAGCACCACGGCGTTTGGCTGCGGTGGCCGATCGTGGCGGCCGCCAGCCGCGCCACGATGGCGGGTTCCGACAGCAGGTGCTCGGAGGCCGGCGGATTGATGCCGGAAGAGATGTGCACCATGCTCATCGAATCCTCGACCGTCACGCCCTGCGGGCCATTGGCCTGGATGTCGATTTCGGTCCGGCCCAGGCAGGGCAGGATCAGCGCCTCGCGGCCATGCACCACATGGCTGCGATTGAGCTTGGTGGTGACATGCACCGTCAGGTCGCACCGGCGCAGCGCCTTCCAGGTCTCGGGCGTGTCCGGCGTGGCGGCGGCAAAGTTGCCGCCGAGCGCGAAGAAGACCTTGCCCCTACCGTCCAGCATCGCGCGGATGGATTCGACCGTGTCCCAGCCGTTCCGGCGTGGCGGCTCGAACCCGAACGCATCGCGCAAGCGGTCGAGCAGCGCAGCAGGCGGCTTTTCCCAGATGCCCATGGTGCGATCGCCCTGAACGTTGCTGTGGCCGCGCACCGGACAGGCACCGGCGCCGGGCCGGCCGATATTGCCGCGCAGCAGGAGCAGGTTGCCCAGCATCTGGATGGTCGCGACGGAATCCACGTGCTGCGTGATGCCCATGCCCCAGCAGACGATGGCTCGCTCGGCGTGGCGATACACATCGGCGGCCGCGCGGATCTGCGCTTCGGTCAGGCCCGACTCCTGCACCAGGAGCGTCCATGACTCGGCCCGCAGGTCGGCGGCCAGCGCGTCGAACCCCACCGTGTGTTGTGCGATGAACGCGTGGTCCAGCGCGGCCTCACCCGCGTCTTCGCGCTCGATGAGGTGCTTCATCATCCCCTTGACCAGCGCGAAATCGCCGCCGACGCGCAGTTGAAAGTAGTGCGTGCTGATCGGCGTCGAGCCCATCGTCGCCATCTCCAGCTTGTCCTGCGGATCGGCGAAGCGCTCCAGTCCGCGCTCGCGCAGCGGATTGAAGCTGACGATCTTCGCGCCGCGCCGGTGCGCCGCCCGCAGCTCGCCGAGCATTCGCGGATGGTTCGTGCCGGGGTTCTGGCCGAAGATGAAGATCGCGTCGGCCTTCTCGAAGTCTTCGAGCGTGACGGTGCCCTTGCCCACGCCGATCTGCGCCCGCATGGCGTTGCCGCTGGGCTCGTGGCACATGTTCGAACAGTCGGGGAAGTTGTTGGTGCCGTACTCGCGCACGAACAGCTGGTAGAGAAAGGCGGCCTCGTTGCTGGCACGGCCCGACGTGTAGAAGATGGCCTGGTTCGGGTCCGGCAGCGCGTTGAGATGCCGCGCGATCAGCGCGAAGGCGTCGTCCCATTCGATGGGCCAGTACTTGTCGCTTGCCGCGTCATAGACCATCGGCTGCGTCAGACGTCCCTGGTCTTCGAGCCAGAAGTCGCTCTGCACGGCCAGTTCCGTCACCGTGTGGCGGGCAAAGAGCTCAGGCCCGGCACGCCGCGCAGTGGCCTCGGCCGCCACGGCCTTCACGCCGTTCTCGCAGAACTCGAAGCTCGACGCGTGGTTGCGGTCCGGCCAGGCGCAACCGGGGCAGTCGAAGCCGTCGGGTTGGTTGGCCGACAACATCGTTCGCGCGCCCTTGACCGCGATGTCCTGCTTCAACAGAGCGTTCGTCACGCTGCGCAGCGCGCCCCATCCTCCGGCCGGCCCCTTGTAGAAGGCGATCTTTTCTTCTTGCATCGGGCGAGTGTTCGTGCCGGTCGCTGCAGCGTCAAATTGAATCGGGACATGCGGAGATTCGAAAGGGAAATGGAAATGGCGCAGCCTGTCGAAATCAGGCGGCGCGGAACGTCATTGATGCAAGCGACCCATCCGGGCCGCCTCCATCGAAAGGAATCCCATGTTCGCCACCATTCCAATCACTTCGGCCATCTATGCCGCCATTCACGGCCTGCTTGCGGTCGTCCTGACCGTGCGGGTCATCCTGTACCGAGTGAAGAGCAGCATCACCGCAGGCGATGGCGGCAACGCCAGCCTCGCGCAGGCCATCCGTGCCCACGCGAACTTTGCCGAACAGGTGCCGATGGCCCTCTTGCTGATCGTGCTGGCGGAGATGCTCGGCACGCCGGCGGCCATGATTCACGCGCTGGGTGCCGTGTTGGTGATCGCCCGGTTGTTCAACGCGGTGGGACTCAGCCGTTCGCTGGGCCCCACGATGCCGCGCCAGAGCGGCGCGGGCCTGACGATCCTGGTGGTCACGGCCGCGTCGCTGACGATTCTCTATCGGCTGGCGCTCGCGCTCTGACCCAGGCCGGTCAATCCTTGGTCCTGGTCCGCCCGCTGAAGCGCATTTCGAGGAAGTCGAGCAGCGCGCGCAAGGCCGCGCTGTTGTGGCGCCGCTGCAGATAGGCGGCCGAGAGCCACATGTCGCCGCGCGTGTAGTCCTGCAGCACGGGCACGAGTTCGCCGTGGTCGACATGAGGCTGCACCAGCATATCGGCCATGTAGATCACGCCGAAGCCCTGCATCGCGACCTGGATGAGCGGCGCCGCCTCGGTGGCGTCCATGCGGCTCCTCACGGGCACGTCGAAGGGCTTGCCGTCGACCTCGAAGCGCCATTCCGGATGCAGGCCCTGGCGCGACTGCGTGAGCGTGTCGTGCTCGGAGAGATCGCTCGGATGGGACGGCTTGCCGTGCTTCTTCCAGTACACCGGCGAGGCGCACACCACCAGGTTCCGGCGCGCCAGCTTGCGAACGATCAGGTTCTCGTCCTCGATCGGACCGAAGTGGAACGCGAGGTCAACGCCCTCTTCGGCCATGTCGATCGTGCGATTGGTCAGGCGCAGGCTGATGCTGACGTCGGGGTAGTGACCCATGAACTCGCCGATCATCTTCGGCAGGTCGCCATGCCCCGATCCGAGCGGCGCCGAAATGCGCAGCCGACCGGTCGGGTGGCTCGCGTGCTCCTGCACCTCGGCCTGGGTGAGCTCGAACATCTCCATCATCGGCTTGCTGCGTTCGAGCAGCAGCGAGCCTGCATCGGTGAGGCTCACCGCGCGCGTCGAACGGTTGAGCAGCCGTACGCCGAGGCGCGACTCGAGCTCGGCGATGTATTTGCTTACCGTGGCCTTCGATACGTCGAGCTTGGTGGCTGCGCGCGAGAAGCTCCCGTGGGAGGCGACTTCGCGAAAGGTCCTGATCAGGTCGAGGCTGTCCATGTCTGGGGCGCATTGTCCCCTGTTACGCCCGTTCCGTAACCTCTCGGCGCCATCGGCACGCCGCCACGCTCGATGCTCACCGCGCAGTATTTGAACTCGGGAATCTTCCCGAAAGGATCGAGCGCCGCATTGGTCATCAGGTTGGCGGCCGCCTCGTAGTAGGCAAAGGGCACGAACACGGCGCCGTGCGGTGTCCCGTCGTCGCGCCGCACGTGGATCGCCACTTCGCCGCGTCGCGAGCGAATCGTGATCACGTCGCCCGGCTGGAGGCCCATCGCAGCGAGATCGGCCTGGTTCATCGACGCCGTCGCCATCGGCTCCAGCGCGTCGAGCACCGTCGCGCGGCGCGTCATGCTGCCGGTGTGCCAATGCTCGAGCTGGCGCCCGGTGATGAGCACGAACGGATAGTCCGCATCGGGGCGCTCGTCAGCCGGGATGATGTCGGCCGGCACCAGCTTCACGCGGCCGTCGGCGGTCGGGAAGCTTTCGATGAACACGGTCGGCTGGCCTGGATCGTCGGCGCTCAGGCACGGGTAGGTCACGCTCGATTCGCGTTGCAGGCGGTCCCAGGTGATGCCGCTGATGGCGGCGTGCATGGCCTGTCGCATTTCCTCGTAGACCTCTGCGACGCCCGACTCTTCTCCCTGGTAGTTCCAGGCGAGGCCCATGCGGGTTGCAATCTGCTGGATGATCCAGAGGTCGGGCTTCGCATCGCCCGGCGGGTCCAATGCCCGCTTGCCGAGCTGCACCATGCGGTCTGTGTTGCTCACGGTGCCGGTCTTCTCGGGCCATGCGCTCGCGGGCAGCACCACGTCGGCCAGCCACGCGGTCTCGGTCATGAAGATGTCCTGCACCACCAGATGCTCCAGACTCGCGAGCGCATGGCGGGCATGATTCAGGTCAGGGTCGCTCATGGCTGGGTTCTCGCCCATGATGTACATGCCGCGGATCTTGTGCGGATCGTCGTCGGGCGCGAGCACCTTGTGCATGATCTCGACGACCGTATAGCCGGGCTTCTCGTCGAGCGGAACACCCCAGAAGTTCTCGAACCACGCATGCGCGCCGGCGTTGTCGACGCGCTGGTAGTTCGGGAACATCATCGGGATCAGCCCTGCATCGCTTGCGCCCTGCACGTTGTTCTGGCCACGCAGCGGATGCAGGCCCGACCCGGGCTTGCCGATCTGCCCCGTGACCGTGACCAGCGCAATCAGGCAGCGCGCGTTGTCGGTGCCATGCACGTGCTGGCTGATGCCCATGCCCCATAGCACCATCGCGCCCTTGGCGGTCGCGAAGGCGCGGGCGACCTCGCGCAAGGTCTCGGCCGGAATGCCGCAGATCGGTTCCATCGCCTCGGGGCTGTAGCCCTTGACGTTCTCGCGCAGCGCCTCGAAGTTGCTGGCGCGATCACGGATGAAGGCCTCGTCCACCAGGCCCTCGTCGATCACCGCATGGATGAGCGCATTGAGCATGGCGACGTCGGTGTCCGCCTTGAATTGCAGCGTGCGCCATGCATGCTTGCTGATGTCGGTGAGGCGCGGGTCCGCGAGCACGATCTTCGTGCCGCGCTTCGCGGCGTTCTTCATCCATGTGGCGGCCACCGGATGGTTGGCGGTCGGGTTGGAACCGATCACGAAGATCAAGTCAGCATGCTCGACATCGTTGACCTGGTTGCTCACCGCCCCCGAGCCCACGCCTTCGAGCAGCGCCGCGACGCTCGACGCATGGCACAGCCGCGTGCAGTGGTCGACGTTGTTGCTGCCGAATCCCGTGCGCACCAGCTTCTGGAACAGGTAGGCCTCTTCGTTGCTGCCCTTGGCAGAGCCGAAGCCGGCCAGCGCCTTCTTGCCGTGCGTGTCGCGCAAGTCCTTGAGCTTGCCCGCCGCGAAGGCCAGCGCCTCTTCCCAGCTCGCTTCGCGGAAGGCCTCGCCCCAGTCGCCGGGACGCGGCGCGTCGTCGAAATTCTTGGGCACGCCGGGCTTCCGGATGAGCGGCTTGGTGAGGCGCTGCGGATGATGCGCGTAGTCGAAGCCGAAGCGTCCCTTGACGCACAGGCGACTGTGATTGGCCGGACCGTCGCGGCCGTCCACGCTGACGATCTTCTCGTCCTTGACGTTGTAGGTGATGAGGCAGCCCACGCCGCAGAACGGGCACACCGAATCGACCTTGCGGTCGACCTTCTGCGAGCCGATGTGGCTCTTGGGCATCAGCGCGCCGGTGGGGCAGGCCTGCACGCATTCGCCGCAGGCCACGCAGGTGCTGTCGCCCATCGGGTCGTCGAGATCGAAGACGATCTTCGAATGCTCGCCGCGCATCGCATAGCCGATCACGTCATTGACCTGCTCCTCGCGGCAGGCCCGCACGCAGCGGTTGCACTGGATGCAGGCGTCGAGGTTGACGGCCATGGCGGGGTGCGAGACGTCGGCAGCGGGCTGCTCGCGGCGCAGGACCTTGAGCTCGGGGCGCACGGCCACGTCGAGCTTCGCGGCCCATTCGCTCAGTTCGCCGTGCTGCCGCGTGACGTCGTCGCCGATCCACTTGTAGCCGTCGTCGGGCATGTCCGACAGCAGCATCTCCACCACCATCTTCTGGCTCTTCAGCGCGCGTTCGCTGGTGGCCTGCACTTCCATGCCGGCCGCCACGGCGCGGCAGCAGCTCGGCGCGAGCGTGCGTTCGCCCTTGAGCTCGACCACGCAGGCGCGGCAATTGCCGTCGGCACGCAGGCCGTCCTTGAAGCAAAGGTGCGGGATGTCGACGCCATGGCGTTGCGCCGCCTTGAGGATGGTCTCGCCCTCGAAGGCCTGGACCGCCCGGCCGTCGAGTTGGAAGTCGACCGTCTGCGGCATCAGTTCCTCGAACTTGGCAGGCGCGTTCATGCGATCTCCTGCGGAAAGTATTTGCGGATGCTGCGGATCGGATTGGGCGCCGCCTGCCCCAGCCCGCAAATGGACGCGTCGCCCATCACCTGCGCGAGGTCTTCGAGCGTGGCGTTGTCCCAAGTGGACGCCTGCATCAGCGCCGCCGCCTTGGCCGTGCCCACGCGGCACGGCGTGCACTGGCCGCAGCTCTCGTGCGCAAAGAAGCGCATGACGTTGAGCGCCGCGTCGCGCGCGCGGTCGTGCTGGCTCAGCACCATCACGGCAGCCGAGCCGATGAAGCAGCCATAGGTCTGCAGCGTGTCGAAATCCAGCGGAATATCGTTCATGCTCGCCGGCAGGATGCCCCCGGATGCGCCGCCCGGCAAGTAGGCGTGCAGCGTGTGCCCTTCCTGCATGCCGCCGCAGTACTCATCGATCAGTTCCTGCACCGTGATGCCCGCCGGTGCGAGCTTGACGCCCGGCAGCTTCACCCGACCGCTCACGCTGAAGCTGCGCAGCCCCTTGCGACCGTGGCGGCCGAAGCCGCTGAACCACTGCGGCCCTTTCTGAACGATATCGCGCACCCAGTACAGCGTTTCGAAGTTGTGCTCCAGCGTCGGCCGGCCGAAGAGGCCGACCTGGGCGATGTAGGGCGGCCGCATGCGCGGTTCGCCGCGCTTGCCTTCGATGCTTTCGATCATCGCGGACTCTTCGCCGCAGATATAGGCGCCGGCGCCCCGGCGCAATTCGATCCTCGGCAGCGCGCAGGGTGGATCGGCCTGCAGCCTGGCCAATTCCGTCTGCAGCAGCTCGCGGCAGTCGTGGTATTCGTCGCGCAGGTAGACATAGCAGGCCTCGATGCCCACGATGTGTGCCGCGACGAGCAGGCCCTCGAGAAAGCGATGCGGATCGCGTTCGAGGTAGGTTCGGTCCTTGAATGTGCCGGGCTCTCCCTCGTCGATGTTCACGGCCATGAGCTTGGGCGCCGATTGGTCGCGCACGATGCGCCATTTGCGCCCGGTCGGGAATCCCGCGCCGCCCAGGCCGCGCAGGCCGGAGTGCTCCAAGGCCTGGATGATGGCTTCCGGGTCCTCGTCGTTATGGGCCACCGCCACAGCGAGCGCATAACCGCCGTGGGCGCGGTAGGTGGCGTAGTCGGTGTACGCGGGCCTCGCGTCGATGGACTCGGGCAGCGGCGAGACGCCCTGCTCCGCCAACTCGGACGGCTCGAAACGGACAGTGCCACGGGCCGGGTCGGGTGTCTCGGCGCACAGCGAGTCGCCGGACCGAACCACCGCCAACACCTTGTCCGCCGTCGCCAGCGGAACGGCGCATTGGTGGACGGCAACGGCGGGCGCCTGCTCGCAACGGCCAATGCAAGGCGCCGCGATCACACGGACATCGTCGCGCCCCGCCGCGCCCAGCAAAGCCGGCAAGCGAGCGAGCAGGTCCTGCGCGCCGGCCAGCTCGCACGAGAGGCTGTCGCACACGCGCACGGTGAGGCCGGGCGCCTGCGCGTCGCCGCGAACGACTTCGAAGTGGTGATAGAAGGTTGCGACTTCGAACACCTCCGCCATGGGGATGTTCATCAGCTTCGCCAGGGCGACCAGGTGATGGTCGCGCAGACACCCGTGCGCGTCGTTGATGCGGTGCAGGAATTCGATCAGCAGATCACGCGGGTAGCCATCGCCAGCCGGCGGGCCGATCCATTCGCTCACCTGCTGCAGCGATGCTTCTTCGGGCTGCCGCCCCTTGAGCTTGCTCTTGCGCCGAATGCGCTCACGCAACTGGTCGGGCGTTGCAACGGCGACTTCCCTGATTTTTTCTGCGGTGCCTGGGTATTGCATTTGCCTCGGCCTTGGGGCGCCCGCCGTTCGGGCGGGCGCCGGTCTCACACGGTCAGTTGAAGAATTTCGCGGCGGCCACCAGTGTCCGGTACGTGCCCCAGGCCAGCGGGATGCCGACCGCCAGCCACGCCAGGACCACCACGAGGGGGCTGACCGCACCGTTGCCGCGCGCTGACGCCGATCCCATCTCGGCGGCCAGCGCCTTTTCATGGGCGAGCTTCTTCTCTTGCGCGAATTCTTCCTCGGTCATGAAGTGCTTGTCCGCCACGGGCCGCACCAGCAGGTTGCAGATCAGCCCGATCACGAGCATACCCACCAGGATGTACATGGTCTGGTTGTAAACCTGCTCACGCGGAATGCCAAGCCCCAGCTGGTATTCGCGCATGTAGTTCACGACGACCGGACCCAGGATGCCGGCCGTGGCCCATGCGGTCAACAGGCGGCCGTGGATGGCGCCGACCATCTGCGTGCCGAACAGGTCGGCCAGGTAGGCAGGCACGGTCGAGAAGCCGCCGCCGTACATCGACACGATGATGCAGCAGGCGCCGACGAACATCAGCTTGCTGCCGAGGTTCGCCGAGCCCGGAATGCTCCAGTACAGCAATCCGCCGAGCACGAAGAAGACGGTGTAGGTCAGCTTGCGGCCGAGCTTGTCCGAAAGGCTCGCCCAGAAGAAGCGCCCACCGATGTTGAAAAGCGACAGCAGTGCCGCAAAGCCGCCGGCCACCGCGGCGATCGAGGCGAGTTGGGTCTTGTCGAGTTCACCGAACTTCTTGGCGACGCCGATCAGGTTGCCGCCGAACACTTCCTGCAGCATCGGGCTGGCCATGCCGATCACGCCGATGCCCGCGCTCACGTTCATGGTGAGCACCATCCAGACGAGCCAGAACTGGGGGATGCCCCACACCTTCTTCACGTGCACGTGGCGCTGCGTGATCATGGCGTTGGCGGCCTGCGCCGGCGGCGGTGTCCAGCCCTCGGGCTTCCAGCCGGTCGCCGGCACGCGGTAGCCGAACGCACCGCCCAACATGAAGACGAAGTACACGATCGCCATCACGACGAAGGTCTGCATCACACCGACGTCAGTCGGTGTGGAGAAGCGCTTCATCAGGTCCACCGCGAGCGGCGAACCAATCATCGCGCCGCCGCCGAAACCCATGATCGCCATGCCGGTCGCCATGCCGCGACGGTCGGGGAACCACTTGATGAGCGTGCTCACCGGCGAGATGTAGCCCAGGCCGAGGCCGATGCCGCCGATGACACCCGAGCCGATGATCATCAGCCAGAACTGATGCAGGTGGATGCCTACGGCGGACAGCAGCATGCCGCCGCACCAGCAGACCGCCGCCACCACACCGGCCTTGCGTGGACCCGCGCGTTCGAGCCAGCCGCCCCACAGCGCGGCCGCGCACCCGAGGAAGACGAAGAAGAGCGTGTACATCCAGCCCAGCGTGGCGATGCGCCAATCGCAGCCGGTGGCGAACAGTTCGGCGAAAAAGCTCATGTCCTTCGGGCAGGCCTGCGCGCCGGTGCCAGCGGCCGACAGCGCCTTCGACAGCGGCAGCCAGAACACCGAGAAGCCGTAGGCCATGCCGATGCAGAGGTGGATGGCCAAAGCCGCCGGCGGAACCAGCCAGCGGTTGAAGCCGGGCCCCGCGATGATGCGTTCCTTGTCGAGAAGGCCCGGTTGGGGGCCGTAGTCGCCGATGCCGCCGTCCCCGTCGAGGACGCCTGCGTTGGAAGCTGCCATGTGGATTACTCCTGTTGTGGGATTGACACGCCCTCTCTGGGGCCTGCGGAGTGTCGACGGGATTGTTACAAAGCGTCAAATAGGTTTGCCCTATGTGACGATTCAAAACCCAAATGAACGTAACGACGCGGCAGGCGCCGCCGGCCCCGGCTCGCGACCGCGCTCAGTTGTCGAGCGCGCCACTGTGCTTCTTGACCTGCTCGCGCCATTGCGGCGTCTGCAGCATATCCAGCGCTGCGGCGAGCGCGCGTGAAGGCCGCACCCCCTGCTGCGTCATGAAGCCGATCGGCGTCTTCACATCCGGCGACACCAGCGGCAGCGCCTCCAGTTCGCGATGGCTGCGCACGGCGGCAACCATGGCGCCCGGCAGGACGCTGGAGACATTGCCGGCCAGGACGCCGAGCACCAGCGTGAGCACCGAGTTGGTCTCGATGGCCGGTGCGACGGTCACGCCGGCGGTGCGGAAGGCCTGGTCGATGATGAAGCGGTTGTGCATGTCCGGCGTGAGCAGGCACAACGACTGAGAGGCGGCTTCGGCCCAGGTGATGGGCTCGCCGATCCGCAACACATCGGCCGCGGGATTTGCCGCGCGACGCAGCAAGAAGTAGTGCTCGATGCTCTGCGGCCAGGCCTCTAGCTTGACGTCCCGCAGATGCATACGTTCGGTGTAACCCAGTGCGAGATCCAGCGACAGGCTTTCGAGGCCCGTCTCCAGCTCCTGTGAGCTCATCGTCAGCACCGCGGGCACGATGCCGGGATGGCGCTGCTGCAGCATCGCCGCGAAACGGGCCAGCATCGGGATCGCGGTCGGCACCGCCGCCATGCGCAGGTTGCCGCACGGCTTGCCCTCCTCGCTGCGCAACTCCTGTTGAAGGATTTCGCTTTCGCGCAGCATCCGCTGGGCCGCCGCGAGCACGCGTTCGCCTTCGTGCGTCAGGCCCACGTAGGTGCGGCCACGGCGGACGATGACGACACCGTACTCCGTCTCCAGCACGCGCAGTGCATTCGACAGCGCCGGCTGCGTGATGTGGCAGGCCTGCGCCGCGCGGCCGAAATGGCGATGCTCGTCCAGCGCGACGAGATAGCGCATCGAGGCGAGGAGGTTCAGAGCTCGCCCCCAGGCTCCGCGCACTTCGTGTCGCTTCTCCAACCCCCTGCCGGGGGCAACACCGGCGGCCCGGCGGAGCCGGTTCCGCGGTGTTTCCCGAAGTTGGTTCGCCTTGCTGGGCGGGATGCCATGTCAGGTGTTCTTGCTGACTGTGATGGTCGGGAACTTGGCGGAAAAGTCTTTCGCCTTTTCAGCGATACCCACCGCCACGCGCCGCGCGACGGCCTTGTAGATGCCCGCCACTTCGCCGTCGGGATCGGCCACCACCGTCGGCTTGCCGCTGTCGGCCTGCAGGCGGATGTTGATGTCCAGCGGCAGCGCGCCGAGGTAGTCCATGTTGTATTGCTCGGCCATCTTCCTGCCGCCGTCGGCGCCGAAGATGTGTTCGACATGGCCGCAGTTGGAACACACGTGCACCGCCATGTTCTCGACGATGCCGAGGATCGGCACGCCGACCTTCTCGAACATCTTGATGCCCTTCTTCGCATCGAGCAGTGCGATGTCCTGCGGCGTGGTGACGATCACCGCGCCCGTCATCGGCACGCGCTGCGAGAGCGTGAGCTGGATGTCGCCGGTTCCGGGCGGCATGTCCACGATGAGGTAGTCGAGGTCCTTCCAGTTGGTCTGCCGCAGCAACTGCTCCAGCGCTTGCGTGGCCATCGGGCCGCGCCAGATCATGGCTTCGTCCTGATCGACGAGAAAGCCGATCGACATGACCTGCACGCCATGGTTTTCGAGCGGCTCCATGGTCTTGCCGTCCTCGCTCTCAGGGCGGCGGTCGATGCCGAGCATCATGGGTTGGCTCGGACCGTAGATGTCGGCATCGAGCAGACCCACCTTCGCGCCCTCCGCCGCAAGCGCGAGCGCCAGGTTGGCCGCGGTGGTGCTCTTGCCCACGCCGCCCTTGCCCGACGCCACGGCGACGATGTTCTTCACGTTGGGCATCAGTTGCACACCGCGCTGCACGGCGTGGCTGATGACCTTGGTGGTGATGTTGACCGAGACGTTCTCCACGCCCGGGACCGCCTTGGCGGCTGCGACGAGGGACTTGCGCAGCTCCGGCACCTGGCTCTTGGCCGGATAGCCCAACTCGATGTCGAAGGCCACGTCCCCGCCGTTGACCTGGAGGTTCCTCAACGCCTTGCCGCTGACGAAATCCTTGCCCGTGTTCGGGTCGAGGACGGACTTGAGCGCGTTCGTGACCGCCTCTTGTGTAACTGCCATGGGTAACTCCTGAATGACAGCTAGTCTAGTGCGGCGCGAAACCGGCACCCCACGGCGGATATCTTGACCCTACGCCGAAGCCGAAGGACGGGTACGCTTGGGCGCGTCACATGCCTTCCGTCCCGCCCATCCAACTTTCCGACCTTCCTCCCGCCACAGGCCTGGTGCTGACAGGCGGCGGCGCACGCGCGGCCTACCAGGTCGGCGTGCTGCAAGCCCTGGCAAAGCTTCGCCGCGACGCCGGCGCGTCCGCACACGCGAATCCCTTTCCGATCATCACCGGCACATCGGCGGGCGCGATCAATGCGGCCGCGCTGGCCTGCGGCGCCGACGACTTCGATACGACGGTGCGCAAGATCGCGCACGTATGGACAAGGCTCGAGCCGACGCAGATCTACCGCGCCGACGCCCTGACCGTCCTGCACAGCGAGGCGCCGTGGGCCCGGTTGTTGTCCGCCGGCTGGCTGGTTGCGCGCTGGCGGCGCAGCGGCTTGCGCTCCCTGCTCGACAGCGCGCCGCTGCGGCAGCTTCTGGAGCAGCTCCTGTCGCTGGAACGGCTGCCGGGACTGATATCGCAGGGCCACCTCGATGCCCTGGCCGTCACGGCGTCGAGCTACAGCTCGGGCGAGCACGTGACCTTCTACCAGGCCGGTTCGCAACAGCTGCCCTGGGTCCGGTCCAAGCGGCAGGCGGTGCCGGTGCAGATCGCACACGAGCATCTGCTGGCGTCGTCCGCGATCCCGTTCGTGTTTCCGGCCACGGCCTTGGAGGTCGGGGACCACGTCGAGTACTTCGGCGATGGCTCCATGCGCCAGTCGGCGCCGCTGGCTGCAGCCATCCATCTTGGCGCGCGGCGCATCCTGGCTGTCGGCGCCGGTCGCATGCAGGAACCGGCCAACGTGCTGGCGCCCAACGCGCTGAGCGGCTATCCGTCGCTGGCACAGATCGCCGGCCATGCGCTGTCGAGCATCTTCCTCGACTCACTGACGGCCGACGTGGAGCGCCTTCAGCGCATCAACGCGACGCTCTCGCTGATCCCGCCCGAAGCACGCGCCGCAACCGAACTGCAGCCTGTGGAACTGCTGCTGATCGCGCCGTCGCAGCGCATCGATCTCATCGCCGCGAAGCACGCCCATGCACTGCCGGCCGCCGTGCGCAGCCTGCTGGGCGAACCGGCCGTGCCCGCCGAGACGAGCGATCTCAAGGGTTCGGCGCTCGCGAGCTATCTGCTGTTCGAGTCGGCTTTCACGCGGGAACTGATGGCGCTGGGGCGCAAGGACGCGTTTGATCAGCGCGAGGCGGTGCGTGCCTTCCTGGGCTGGAGCCGCGCCGCCTAGGTGCAGCCGCGCTCAGGCTCGCCGATGCGCGGCAATGCGCTGCAGCAACTCGAAGAGAAGCGCGCTTTCGCCCGGCGTCAGATGACCGAGGAGCTCCTCTTCCATCGAGGTAGCCACGGCCTCGGCCTTCTTGACCAAGTCGGCGCCTTTGCGCGTCAGCCGCACATGCTGCGAGCGCCGATCGACCTCGCTGCGGCTGCGACCCAGCAAGCCGCGCGCCTCGAGCCGGTCGAGCGTGACGGTGAGATAGGGCACCGACACCGCAAGAGCACGCGAGAGCTGCTTCGGGGTGACATCGCGGTTCGAGTCGACCAGCACCAGGAGCGAGTATTCGACCCGGCGGAGGTCGAAAGGCTCGCCCACGTGCTTGAGGAACAGGTTGGTGGTCGGGATCGCCGCTTGCACGAGGCTGTAGCCGAGAAGCCGGCGCAAGCGCTCGTCTTCCAGGACCCCGCGAGGGGAATGCAGTGCGGCCTCGTGCGTCGGATTGGGGGTGCGTGCCGTCATGTCGGCGGCCAGTGTAGCGGCCGCCTCCCGGGGTTCATGCCGGCACGCAACGCGGCTTCAGGGCGTGCAGACGTAGTTGGCCGGATCGTTCTGCGCCGTCAGCGCCGCAGGCGAGCTACCCGTCGCGCCGGTGTACTTCGCATACTGCGGATAGGGGCACAGCGGCCGCACACGGGTCGTCGCACCTGCAGGCAAGGCCCAGCCGAACTGTGCCGGCGTCGCGGTGCTCGAACTCGCAATCAGGCGGTCTGGCGCCTGACCCTTTTCGACCCAGTTCACGACGGCGGTGAAGGCCGGGAACGAATCCGTTGCCGGACCGCCCGAGCAATGATTCATGCCGGGGACCGGAAAGAGGCGCGCGAAGTCCTTGACCGTGCCGTTCGCGGCCGTCTGGCTCAGCGCGTTGTACCAGTTGGCCGTGTAGTTGAACGAGAACACCGGATCGCTGGTGCCGTGATAGACGATCAGCTTGCCGCCCTTGTTCTTGAGCGTCGACAGGTCGGTCGAATGCGTGCCCATGAAGTCATAGGCCGACGTGCCGTAGATGCCGCTGGTGGTGGTGATCTTCGGTGCGTCGTTGTCCCAGTCGAAATTCAGTTGGTACTGCACCAGCGAGTTCGCCGTCGACAGGCCTTGCGTAGGGGGCGTGGTGAAGATCAGCGGACCGGCACCGCCGCCGAGCGTCACGTTGATCGCGCCGTTCACGCCGGGTGGGCCGAAGGCTCCCGGGATGCCCACTTTCCAGATCAGCCAGCCCGGCGCGCCGATCCCCGCGTCCCACGGCCAATCCGCATAGAGCGCGTCGCCGGCGCTGTTCTTCGGACCGCCCATGACCTTCTGCATGGCCGTGACCTGTGCGGCGCTGAGGCAGGCCGGAGCGGTCGGAGCGCCCGCAGTGCCGCACGCCAGGGTGCTCACATCGAAGGTGCAGGCCTTGTTGATCATGCCGTCCACCAGGCCGTCGTCCGCATCGCACTTGGCGAGGATCGCGTTCTGCATGGCCGACCACTGCGCCGACGTGAATGCCGAGGAAAGCAGTGGCGTGCCAGCACTCGCCCCCGGGCCGTTCTCGAAGAAGCCCTGCGCCGCCGCTGCCGCCGCGAACTGCTGGGTGTCCCAGGCTTCGGCCAGCCAGGCCTTGGGAAGATCCGAACCGGGATCGCCGGCCACGACGCCGTCGAACTCGTCGCCGAAGCGCTGCGACACCATCATCGCCTCGCGTCCGCCCTCGGAGCAGCCCATGAAGTAGGCGTAGTCCTGTTTCTTGCCGTAGTAGCGCGCGATCAGTTGATTGGCCAGTTGCTTGGTCTGGCCGATGGCGTTGTAGCCGAAGTCCAGGCGCGCCTGCGGATCGAGACCGAATGCCGAACTGCCGGCATTGTTCGGATCGCTGTTCACGCTGTCGCTGTGGCCGCTGTCGTCCGACACCGTCGCGTAGCCGGAAAGCAGCGGGTTGACCGCCTCGCCATTGGTGATGACACCCGTCGTGTCGGGAATGGATCCGTCCGTTCCGCCGCCGCCGCTGAAAAAGAGACGGCTGTTCCAGGTGCTCGGCAGGTTGATCTGGAAGCCGATCGCATAGGTGGTCTGCGCATCGGTCTGGCCCGCGGCCTTGAAGCCCGCTCGGCCGCCGTTGATGGTGCCGACCACGGCGCAATAGGTCTGGGGATTGCCGCTCGCATCGGTGGCGGTGGTTTTTGACAGGGTTGTTGACGTGATGCTCACTGTGCGGCCTGTCGCCGACAGCTCCGACGCCAGCGTCGCCACCGCATCGCAGCCGGCCGCGGCGTTGGGATTGTTCAGGAGCGGCGCCGGTGTGGGGGCGGGAGCTGGGGCCGGGGCCGGAGGAGCGCCTGGCGCAGGTGCCGGGGCCGGGGCCGGAGCGGTCGCGATCGGCAACGGAAAACCGCCGCCTCCACCGCCGCAACCGCTCAGTGCGACAGCGGACAAGGCGCCCGCGACCAGAATTTTCAACGTGGCATGGGACTCCATGATGTCTCCTGTTGTTAACTATTCTTTGCCCTGAATCTGCCTTCCAATCGCCTATTTCGATTGGAAAGCCAGCACCGCGATACCCACTATGTGCATCGCAGAATAGTTATTTCAGCTAATCATTTGCTCAGGAGATACCCGCATCGGGGCCAAGTCGCTTCATCATGCGCACCGCATCCTCGACGTCTTCGTAGTAGCCGGGGCTCGACGCGTACTCTGTGAAGCCATGTCGGCGATAGAACGATTTCGCCGCAGCGTTCCCGGCCCTGGCTTCGAGGCGGATCGTGTGGATGCCGGCGATGGCAGCTGTCGCTTCGAGCCACGCCAGCAATGCGGCGCCCAGGCCGGCGCGGCGCTGCGATGCCTCGACTGCGAAGAGCGCGATGTGCGCTTCTTCGTCCCCGTACTGCATGATGGCGAAGCCAAGCAGTGCGCCAGCGCGCCGGGCGACCACGACATTGGTCACCGGGTCCCGGATGGCCCGCAACACGCGCCGCTGGGTCCAGCGCCACGAAAGACCGCGTTCGATGGCATCGCGCGACAACGCCGCGATATCGGGCGCGTCGGACTCCTGGGCGAGGGTGATTTCGTAGGCGGCAATCACTGGGAACTCGGGTTGGCGGGACGACTATAGCCCCGCCACCTAAAATGCCGGGTCCTCTCTCTCGTCCCGAAAGCGCCCCTCGCGATGTCCCAGCGCAAACTCTTCGTCACCACCGCCTTGCCCTACGCCAACGGCAAGTTCCACGTGGGCCACATCATGGAATACATCCAGGCCGACATCTGGGTGCGCTTCCAGCGCATGCAGGGGCACATGGTGCACTTCGTGGGCGCTGATGACGCGCACGGCGCGCCGATCATGATCGCGGCCGAGAAGGCCGGCAAGACGCCGCAGGAATTCGTCGGCGAGATCGCCGCGGGCCGCAAGGAATACCTCGACGGCTTTCACATCCGCTTCGACAACTGGCATTCGACCGACAGCGCCGAGAACACCGAACTCGCCCAGGGCATCTACAAGAAGCTCAAGGCGGGCGGGATGATCGCCAATCGCACCATCGAGCAGTTCTACGATCCGGTCAAGGGCATGTTCCTCCCCGACCGCTACATCAAGGGCGAATGCCCGGTGTGCCACGCCAAGGACCAGTACGGCGATGCCTGCGAGGTGTGCAGCAGCGTCTATTCGCCGACCGAGCTGATCAATCCGTACTCGACGCTGACCGGTGCGACGCCCGAGCTGCGCAGTTCCGAGCACTTCTTCTTCAAGCTCTCCGACCCCAAGGTCGTCGACTTTCTCAAGACCTGGACGCAGGACGGCAAGCTGCAACCCGAGATGGCCCGCAAGGCGAGCGAGTGGTTCGAGGCCGGCCCGGACGGTGGAATGAGCGACTGGGACATCTCGCGCGAGGCGCCGTACTTCGGCATCGAGATCCCCGACGAACCCGGCAAGTACTTCTACGTGTGGCTCGATGCGCCGGTGGGCTATCTGGCCAGCCTGAAGAACCACTTCGACAAGGGTCAGGCCGCCAGGCACTGGCACGAGGCATCGCGCACATCGCAGAGCTTCGACGACTTCGTGGCCGATCCGGCTGTGGAACAGGTGCACTTCATCGGCAAGGACATCGTCTACTTCCACACGCTGTTCTGGCCCGCGATGCTGCAGTTCAGCGGCCGCAAGACACCGAGCCAGGTCAACGTGCACGGCTTCATCACCGTCTCGGGCGAGAAGATGAGCAAGAGCCGGGGCACCGGCATCGATCCGCTCAAGTACCTCTCGATCGGCATGAACCCCGAGTGGCTTCGCTACTACATCGCGGCCAAGCTCAATGCCAAGGTGGAAGACGTCGACTTCAACCCCGACGACTTCATGGCGCGCGTGAACGCCGATCTCATCGGCAAGTACATCAACATCGCGAGCCGCGCGGCAGGCTTCATCGCCAAGCGCTTCGGCGGCAAGCTCGGCACGGTCTCGGCCGACGGTGCGGCGCTGCTGTCCGCGCTGCAGGCCGCTTCCGCGCAGATGCAGGCGCTCTACGACGGACGCGACTACGCGCGGGCCCTGCGCGAAATCATGCTGCTGGCCGACAAGGTCAACGAATACGTCGACCAGAACAAGCCCTGGGAGCTTGCCAAGAAGGAAGGCATGGAGGCTCGCCTCCATGACGTGTGCACGGCGTGCATCGAGGCCTTCCGCCTGCTGACGATCTACCTCAAGCCGGTGCTGCCCACGCTGGCCGCACAGGTCGAAGCCTTCCTGGGCACGACGCCGCTGCTGTCTGCGGACGCGGGCAAGCTGCTCGGCGCGGGTCATGCCATCAACGACTACAAGCACCTGATGCAGCGCGTCGACGCCAAGCAGCTCGACCAGCTCTTCGAGCCGCCAGAGCCGGTCGCCGAAAGCACTGCCGCAGCGACGGAGCTGCCGGGCGGCGAAGGCATCGCACCGACCATCAGCATCGACGACTTCGCCAGGATCGACCTCCGCATCGCGAAGATCGTGGCCTGCCAGAAGGTCGAGGGCTCGACCAAGCTGCTGCACCTGACGCTCGACGCCGGCGAGGGCAAGACGCGCAACGTCTTCTCGGGCATCGCCTCGGCCTACCAGCCCGAACAGCTTGTCGGCAAGCTCACCGTGCTGGTCGCCAACCTCGCGCCGCGCAAGATGAAGTTCGGCATTTCCGAAGGCATGGTGCTGGCCGCGAGTCACGCGGACGAGAAAGCGAATCCGGGCATCTACGTCCTCGAACCGTCGCCGGGCGCTGTCGCCGGCATGCGAGTCAGATGATGAATATCCTCAGACTGGTCTCCCGAATCGGAGTACTCGGTGCGGCATGGGTCTGTACCGTTGTACTGGGCGGATGTGCTGTCGCCGGTGCGGCGGTCAGCGTCACGAGCACTGCGGTGAGCGTGGGCGCGGGTGCCGTGGGGCTCGCCGCCGATGCCGCGATCGGAACGGCCCGCATCACGGGCAAGGCCGTCGGTGCAGCAGCCGATGCGGTGTTGCCGGGTGACTCGAAATAGGGCCTGAACCCCGGGCGCATCCACAATAGCGCCCATGACCTCGCCCCTGAAGTTCGCACGCTTCCGGCCGCAGCTGATCGACGCGCTCGCGGACTACAACAAGGAGCGCTTCCTCAAGGACATCGGCGCGGGTGCCACGGTCGGCATCGTCGCGCTCCCGCTCGCAATGGCGTTCGCCATCGCTTCGGGGCTCAAGCCCGAAGCCGGCATCTGGACGGCGATCATCGCGGGCTTTCTCATCTCCGCGCTCGGCGGTTCAGCGGTGCAGATCGGCGGCCCGGCCGGCGCCTTCATCGTGATCGTCTACGGCATCGTCGAACGCTACGGCGTGGCGAACCTGCTCATCTCGACCGCCTGTGCCGGCGTGTTGCTGTTCCTGATCGGGTTGTTTCGTCTCGGCACGCTGGTGCGCTACGTGCCGCTGTCGATCGTCGTGGGCTTCACCAACGGCATCGCGGCGCTGATCCTGATCTCGCAGATCAAGGACTGGCTTGGACTGTCTACACCCAAGATGCCGGCCGACATGTTCTCGCAACTGCACACGCTGGCCACGCACCTCGACACCTTCAACCCCTATGCCTTCGGACTCGGCCTGGCCTGCCTTGTCGGGCTTTTCGCATGGCCGAAGCTGCTCCACGACAAGACGCGATTCGGCTACGCGGTGCGCTTTGTGTTGGGCCGAGTGGCCGATACGCGTGCCGCGCGCGCAGGCTCGCGCGTGCCGGGGCCGATCGTCGCGCTGGTCACGCTCACGCTGGTGTCGTGGGGGTTCGGCCTGAAGGTCGAGACGATCGGCACGCGCTTCGGCGGCATTCCCGAGGGGTTGCCGGTGTTCGCGCTGCCGGAGTTCACGTGGACGACGGTCAAGCTTCTGGTCACGCCCACGCTCACCATCGCCATGCTCGGGGCGATCGAATCGCTGCTGTGCGCTCGGGTTGCCGATCAGGTCAGCGGGCTGCCGCGGCACGATCCCAATCAGGAGTTGATGGCACAGGGCATTGCGAACGCGGTCGCGCCGTTCTTCGGCGGCATGCCGGCAACTGGCACCATTGCCCGCACCGTAACCAACGTGCGCGCAGGCGCGAGTTCACCGATTGCCGGCATCGTGCATGCGATCACGCTCATGGTGGTCGTGTTGCTTGCCGCGCCGCTCGCGCATCTCGTGCCGCTGGCGGTGCTCGCGGGCATTCTCATCTTCGTGGCATGGAACATGGGCGAATGGCGCGAGTTCTCGCCCTACATGCTGCGACGCTTCAGCCGACATTACAGGCTGTTGATGCTGGGCACCTTCTTCCTCACGGTGGTGTTCGACCTCACGGTGGCGTTCCAGGCAGGCGTCGTGCTGGCCTGCGCGCTCTTCATCCGACGCATGAGCGAGTTGTTCAGCATCGAGATGGTGTCACTGGAGCCGCCGGTGCTGACCTTCAGGCTCTACGGCGCGCTGTTCTTCGGCGCAGCGGCCAAGCTGGACCCGGCGGTGCAGGCAGTCGAGCGCGCGCCCCGCGGCATGACGGTGGTACTCGACGCACTCCATCTCATCTCGCTGGACGCCACCGGGCTCGATGCACTGCGACAGGTTCACAAGGCCGTGCTGTCGCGCGACGGCGTGCTGCGCATCGAATCGCTGCAACCGCAGCCGCTGGAAGTGATCGTGCGCTCGGGGTTTGCCGACGAGCTGACCGGCGGCGCGACGAGCGCGGACAGCGACGAAATCTAGTTCGCCTCGGTCGCGCGGTCCGGCGAGGAACCCGCACTCACCACGCGCTGGTCGTCATTGAGCGTGGCGGTGAACACCATGGGCGAATTCGGCGGCTGCACCCAGCGCCATTCCCATTCGGTCTGGTTCTTGAGTGGAAACGGCGTGCGCTTCGCGGGCTTGCCGAGCAGCTTGCGCAGGTCTTCCATCGGCATGCCGGCCTGGACCTTGTTGAAGTTCTCGGGCGTGAGCACCTGGCGCAAGGCGCTCATCTTGCCGTCGCGCCCGATGGTGATCATGTAGTTCTTCTGGCCCTGGGGCTGTCGGTTGTATTCGAAGACCCTGCCCTGGGGCGCATCCCAGATGTTCTCGGGCTCGCCGAAGCGCGCGCGCACGTCGGCTTCGGTGGCCACGCCCTCCTCCAGCTCGCTGATGTGCTTCGGATCGCAGCCCGTCAGCCACAACGTGGCGCCCAGCAGCAGCACCGCCAACGCCGAACGGATCACTTGTCGCTCCATGCCTTCCTCGGGAATTCAGATGGGAGCGGCCAGTCTATCCGCCGGCCCGGCGCTCAGTTCACCGCGAAACAGTAGAGCAGTCCTGCGCCGCCTGTGCTCTTGAGCGCATCCATGCTGCAGCCCCGGGTGGGATGCGAGGAATTCCACGACATCGAAGCTGGAGGAGCGTTGGTGCCCATGCGGTTGTGATGCCCGACGATGGCCGAGCCGTCGCCGCTCTTCGTCCAATTGCCGCAGGTCGTGTCCTTGGTGTCGTTGATGGCGCGGCCGTCGGGAGACGAACCAGTCAGGATGTCATGCCGATTGACGGGATCACCGCTCGCGCTGACGACTTCACCCTTTTCGGTCAGCGCGGTTTCCTTGTTGATCTTGTTCACGCCGTGCAGTTCGTCGAGGTTGCTGGCGATCAGCACGCCCTTGGCATTGAACCACGGGCCATTGCCGATGCGATCGCGGGCATTGACCGCAGGGTTGCCCGGCGTGGCCGTGGTGCTCAGATAGGCCCGCCATGTTCGATTGCCGGCACCGACATTCGCCGCAAGACTCTGGCAATAGCGGTCGGCGCCCGCGAGGCCGCCAAAGTCGGCGCCTTTCCCCGGATTCACGCTGGTGATGAAAAAGCTCATCTTGCTCTGCGGCGTGGCGGGCCCGGTGGTGCTGCAAGCCACCAGCAGCACGCCGGCTGCAGCGGTCGCGGCAAGGAACATCGAGTAACGGCGCTTCATCGGCAGTCTCCTTGGGTGGATGGGAGCCGCCACGCTAGCGCATGCCGACGGTGGCTTCAATGCGGAATCCACCCGTTTGTGCGCCCCTGTCCGGCCCACCCGGTAAAATCCGCGCCCAAAGGTCCTATTGCCATGTCCATCTTCGCCCGCCCCCACTACACGTCCGAAATCACCAATTTCATCGAACAGATGAAAGAAAAGAAGCCGACGCTGGAGGCCGAACAACGCGCCGGCCGCGCGCTCCTCTGGGACAAGCACCTCGACCGCAGCCTGCTCGAGGAATACAGCGAAGCAAACGTTCCGCAGCAGTCCTACGTCTACCAGACCCAAGTCAAGTAAGTGACCATCCGGGCCATTCCGGGCTCCGGCGCCCGCCGGCAAGGTGATGGCGCCGAAACGGACGACACCGTCCGTTCCGTCCAGGACGAAGTCATCGCGGACGACGGCGCGGCCGTGGTGCCCTCGATGCCGGACGTGGTCGACCAGGTCGCGCTCGCCCGGCTCTATGGCGAACCGCTGTTCGCCCTTCCGAACGACCTGTACATCCCGCCCGAGGCCCTCCAGGTCTTCCTCGAAGCCTTCGAAGGCCCGCTGGACCTGCTGCTCTACCTGATCCGCAAGCAGAACTTCAACATCCTCGATATCCCGATGGCGGGACTGACGCGGCAATACCTCAGCTACGTCGACGAAATTCGCCAGACCAATCTCGAACTCGCCGCCGAATACCTGCTCATGGCCGCGATGCTGATCGAGATCAAGTCGCGCATGCTGCTGCCGCCGAAGAAGACGGCCGACGGCGAGGAAGCCGAGGATCCGCGCGCCGAGCTGGTTCGCCGTCTGCTCGAATACGAACAGACCAAGCTGCAGGCCGCCTCGCTCAGCGCGATGCCGCAGGCTGGGCGCGACTTCTGGAAGGGCCAGGTCTACATCGAGCAATCACTCAAGCCGCGCTTCCCCGATGTGAACGTCGTCGACCTGCGCGAAGCCTGGGCCGACATCCTCAAGCGCGCCAAGCTGGTGCAGCACCACAAGATCTCGCGCGAGGAACTGAGCGTGCGCGAGCACATGAGCATCGTGCTGCGCCATCTGCAGGGCCGCAAGTTCGTCGAGTTCGAGAGTCTGTTCGACGTGACGCGCGGCACGCCGGTGCTGGTCGTGACCTTCATCGCCATGCTCGAGCTCGCGAAAGAGACGCTCATCGAGATCACCCAGGCCGAAGCCTTCGCGCCTATTTACGTGCGGCTGGCGTACTCGCCGGCCTGACTGCTCTCCCTCCTCTTCACCGTCTCCACTTACATCGCCCGATCAAGGGCTCACCGGAATTCCGATGGCACTGCACGACTTCGACGTCCTCATCGTCGGCAGCGGGCTCGCTGGCCTCAGCACCGCACTGCACCTGGCGCCCACGCATCGCGTGGCCGTGATCACCAAGCGCTCGTTGCACGACGGCGCGAGCCATTGGGCGCAGGGCGGCATCGCTGCCGTGCTGGCCGAAGGCGACAGCATCCAGTCCCATGTCGATGACACGCTGGTCGCCGGCGCGGGGCTGTGCGACCTGGCGGCCACCCGCTTCGTGGTCGAGCATGCGCCGGACGCCATTGCCTGGCTGCGCGAACTCGGCGTGCCGTTTTCGCTGGAGCACGGCGACCTGCACCTCACGCGCGAGGGCGGCCACAGCCAGCGCCGCATCGTGCATGCGGCCGACGCCACTGGCGCTGCCGTGCAGCGCACCCTGATCGAGACAGTCCGGCGCACGCCAGGCATCACGCTGTTCGAGGAGCACACGCTGGTCGACCTGATCGTCGGCCGCAAGCTCGGCCTTTCCGATGCCGGTTGCCTGGGCCTTCATGCGCTGGACGCATCAACTGACGAGGTCGTCACCTTTCGCGCACCCCACACCGTCCTGGCCACGGGCGGCGCGGGCAAGGTCTATCTCTACACGACCAATCCCGACACGGCCACGGGCGATGGCATCGCTGCAGCTTGGCGCGCAGGCTGCCGCGTGGCGAACATGGAGTTCATCCAGTTCCACCCGACCTGTCTGTATCACCCTGACGCGAAGTCCTTCCTCATCAGCGAAGCGGTGCGGGGTGAAGGCGGGCGACTCCTGCTGCCCGACGGCACGCGCTTCATGTCGGCGCACGACGAGCGTGCCGAACTCGCGCCGCGCGACGTGGTGGCGCGCGCCATCGACTTCGAGATGAAGAAGCACGGCCTGGACTGCGTGTACCTCGACATCTCGCACCAGAGCCCGGCTTTCCTGAAGGAACACTTTCCGAACATCCTCGCGCGCTGCGCCGAACTCGGCATCGACATCACGCGCGAGCCGATTCCTGTGGTGCCGGCGGCGCATTACACCTGCGGCGGCGTGCTGACCGATCTCAGCGGCCGCACCGACGTGCCCGGCCTCTACGCTATCGGCGAAACCGCATGCACTGGCTTGCACGGCGCCAACCGGCTGGCCAGCAATTCGCTGGTCGAATGCATGGTGTTCGCGCGTGCAGCGGCGAAGGCCGTCGCGGATGCTCCGGCACGTGAGCGCGTGGCATTGCCCACGTGGGACGACAGCCGCGTCACCGATGCCGATGAAACGGTGGTCATCTCGCACAACTGGGACGAACTGCGGCGCTTCATGTGGGATTACGTGGGCATCGTGCGCACCAACAAGCGGCTCGACCGTGCGGCGCACCGGATCGCGCTGCTCACCGGCGAGATCCACGAGTTCTATGCGAACTTCCACGTCACGCGCGATCTGCTGGAGCTGCGCAACCTGGTGCAGGTGGCGGACCTGATCGTGCGCTCCGCCCAAGCGCGCCGCGAAAGTCGCGGACTTCATTTCAGCCGCGACTATCCGGCGCTCGCCGCACCGGCAGCGCCGACCATTCTGGTGCCACCCGCGGTGTGAGGCGGTGCCATCCTTCAACCTGTTCGACCGAGAGCACGCCATGTACATCGCCCGCACGATTCCTGAACTGCGCGACCATCTGAGTCGCTTCCGTCGCCCGGCCTTCGTTGCCACCATGGGCAACCTGCACGACGGCCACCTGGCGCTGGTGCGGCAGGCCAAGCCGCTGGGCGACGTGACGGTGGCGAGCATCTTCGTCAACCGCCTGCAGTTCTTGCCGCACGAGGACTTCGACACCTATCCGCGCACCTGGGAGAGTGACTGCGAAAAGCTGCGCTCCGCCGGTTGCGACGTGCTCTTCGCGCCCGACGAACGCGCGCTCTACCCCGAGCCGCAGACTTGCAAGGTGCATCCTGATGGCGCTTTGGCCGACATACTCGAAGGCCACTTCCGACCTGGCTTCTTCATCGGCGTCTGCACGGTCGTCATGAAGCTGTTCGCCTGCGTGCAGCCCGCCGTTGCAGTGTTCGGCAAGAAGGACTATCAACAACTGATGATCATCCGGCACATGGTGCGGCAGTTCGCGCTGCCCATCGAGATCGTGGGCGGCGAGACCCGGCGAGCGGACGATGGCCTGGCCCTGTCGTCACGCAACGGCTATCTGGGCGAGACCGAACGCGCGGAGGCCGTGCAACTCTCGGCGGCACTTCGGGCGATGGCGACGGCCATCCAGGCCGGTGAGCGCGACCTGGGTGCGCTGGAGGCGCGTGCGATGCAGTTGCTCGAACAGCGCGGCTGGAAGCCCGACTACGTGGTGCTGCGCCGACGCTCCGACCTGCAAGCGCCGGCGCCGGGTGAACCGCTGGTCGCACTTGCCGCCGCACGGTTGGGAACAACGCGCCTCATCGACAATCTGGAAATCGATCCTTGAGATTGCGATGACCTACAGCGTCAAGGAAATCTTCTACACATTGCAAGGCGAAGGCGGCCAAGCTGGCATGCCCGCCGTGTTCTGCCGCTTTGCAGGGTGCAATCTGTGGACCGGCCGCGAAAGCGACCGCGCCAGTGCAGTCTGCCGTTTCTGCGACACCGACTTCGTGGGCACGGACGGTACGCTGGGCGGCAAGTTCGCGAGCGCCGATTTGCTGGCCGATACCATCGCCGCGCAATGGCCGGCCGACGACGACGCCCATCGGCTGATCGTCATCACCGGCGGCGAACCGCTTCTGCAACTGGACGCTGCGCTGATCGACGCGCTGCACGCACGCCGCTTCCGCATTGCGGTTGAAAGCAACGGCACGCTCGCGGCACCTGACGGCATCGACTGGCTCTGCATCAGCCCGAAAGCCGGCGCGCCCTGGATTCAACGCAGCGGACAGGAACTCAAAGTGGTCTGGCCGCAGCCCGGCCTGGACCTGGACGTGCTGTATGCCGAAGGTCGCTTCGCGCACCATTTCCTGCAACCGATGGATGGTCCCGCTCAGGCCGACAACATCGCGTTGTGCATCGACACCTGCATGCGCCACCCCGGCTGGCGGCTGAGCCTGCAGACGCACAAGCTCACCGGGATCCGCTGAGGTCCGCACGGAAACGATCATGCCCTCGCAGCAACTCACCGTCAGTCAACGCATCTTTTTCGATGCCGCCCACACCTTGCGGCGCGAGATCGAAGCCGAAGGCAGTCGCCGCATTCACGGCCACACCTATCACGCGGAGATCTCCATTCGCGGGCCGCTCGATCCCGAGACAGGCATGGTGCTCGATCTCGGCGTTCTGCGCGCACGTCTGCAGGATGTGCGCGCGCGACTCGACCATCATTTGCTCGACGATGTCCCAGGCCTCGGCATTCCCACGTTGGAAAACCTCTGCCTGTTCATTGCCGCGGCGTTGAGCGACATGCAGCCGCGCATCTCGCAAGTGCGCGTCTGGCGCGACGCGCTGGGTGACGAGTGCCTGTTGAATCCGGCTCAGGCCGCACCGATCCCTGCGACGATTGCACCGGTCGGCTGACCGCTCTTCAGCGCGGCGGTAAAGGCCAGCATGCGATCGATCGGCACGCGGGCACGCCGGCCGAGCGCCGGGTCGACGTAGATTTCGCCAGCCCCCGTCTCCAGCACGCGTGCCAGATCCGCGAGGCCGTTCATGGCCATCCACGGGCAGTGCGCGCAGCTCTTGCACGTGGCCGAATTGCCGGCGGTCGGCGCCTCGATGAAGGTCTTGCCCGGGTTGAGCGTGCGCAGCTTGTGCAACATGCCATTGTCGGTCGCGACGATGAACTCGGTCGCATCCATGCGCTGCGCGGCGCTCAGGATGGCGGAGGTCGATCCCACCGCATCGGCCAGCGCAATCACATCGGCAGGCGCCTCGGGATGCACGAGCACCTTGGCACCGGGGTGGTCCTTCATCAGCAGTTCGAGTTCCAGCGCCTTGAACTCGTCGTGCACGATGCAGGCGCCCTGCCAGCTGACCATGTCGGCGCCGGTTTCGCGGCGGATGTAGTCGCCCAGGTGGCGGTCGGGCGCCCAGAGGATCTTCTGGCCCTGTGCCGTCAGCGCGCGCACCACGTCCAGCGCGCAACTCGATGTGACGAGCCAGTCGGCCCTCGCCTTCACCGCCGCGCTCGTGTTCGCGTAGACGACCACGGCGCGATCCGGGTGCTGGTCGCAGAACGCGCTGAACGCATCCTCCGGGCAGCCGAGGTCGAGCGAGCAAGTGGCGTCCAGATCGGGCATCAGGACCCGCTTTTCCGGGGACAGGATCTTGGCCGTCTCGCCCATGAAACGCACGCCCGAAACCACGAGTGTCTGCGCCGCATGGTCGCGACCGAAGCGCGCCATTTCGAGCGAATCGCTGACGAGGCCGCCGGTTTCCTCGGCCAGGTCCTGCAGGTCCGGATGAACGTAGTAGTGGGACACCATCACTGCATTGCGCTCGACCAGCAAGCGGCGAATGCGGTCCTTCAGCGCACCGCGCTCCGCGGGCGATGGTTCTGGCGGCACGCGGGCCCAGGCCCGGCGCGTGTCGCACACGGCGGCGTCGTTCTCGACGATGGCATCGTCTTCGGGGCGGTACAACGCCGGTTGTTCGTAATCGACGCTGATGACGGCAGATGACATGGTCAGGCTTCCTGGAATCGCATCGAGAAATCGACCGCCTTCACATCCTTGGTGAGCGCGCCCACCGAGATGCGGTCCACGCCGGTTTCAGCCAGGGCGCGAACGCTGTCGAGCGTTACGCCGCCGGAAATTTCGAGCACGGCGCGGGCATCGCCTGCTGCATCGTTGCGGCGCACGGCTTCGCGCAGGGTGGGAAGGTCCATGTTGTCCAGCAGCACCATGCGGGCGCCGTTGGCAAGGGCCTCGTCGAGTTGCGCGAGCGTCTCGACCTCGATCTCGACGAATTTGGCGCGCGCGGCAACCTCTTCGGCGGCACGGAGCGCGGCACGGACACCGCCTGCCGCGGCGATGTGGTTTTCCTTGATGAGGATCGCGTCATAGAGGCCGATGCGGTGGTTCGTGCCCCCGCCAACGCGTACCGCGTACTTTTGCGCGAGGCGAAGGCCCGGCAGCGTCTTGCGCGTGTCGACGATTTGCGCGCGCGTACCACGGATGGCCTCGACGTAGGTGGCGGTCCGCGTCGCCACCGCACTGAGCAGTTGCAGGAAGTTGAGCGCGGTGCGCTCGGCTGTCAGGATCGACCTCGCACTGCCCGAGATTTCGAGCACCGTCTGTTCGGCAGCGACGCGAGCGCCTTCCTTGTCATGCCACAGCACGCGCGCCTGCGGATCGAGTTGGCGCACGACTGCCTCCACCCAAGGCGCGCCGCATAGCACTGCCGACTCGCGCACGAGCACGCGGGCCGTCGCGCGCGTCTCGGTGCTGATCAACCCGGCGGTGAGATCGCCGTCGCCGGCGTCTTCCTTGAGCGCGCGCGCGGCATCCGCCCGCGCCAGTTCGGCCACCTGGGCCTCGGAAAAATCGAAGAAGGAGTTGTTCATGCTGATTCTGCAAGCGGGCGCGGATTCAGGCGGATTCGACGCCCGGCTCCCGCCCCATAAGTTCAGCGACCGCTTCGGCCGGCCGCACCCGGCCGTCGAGTACCGCGACCACACTGTCGGAAATGGGCATCTCGACACCCAGATGCCGCGCACGCTGCACGACCGTGCGCGCGCAATAAACGCCCTCGGCCACGTGGCCGAGCGAATCCACGGCCTGGGCGAGCGTGCGGCCCTGGGCCAGCAACAGGCCGACCTTGCGGTTGCGAGAAAGGTCACCT
This sequence comes from Variovorax sp. 10L426, assembly GCF_056395305.1. NCBI lineage: Bacteria > Pseudomonadati > Pseudomonadota > Betaproteobacteria > Burkholderiales > Comamonadaceae > Variovorax > Variovorax sp. 10L426. The sequence goes on from NZ_JBFTJF010000006.1 coordinate 103,064, forward strand.
GTCGCCGTCAAGACGAGATCGCCGAGGCCGGAAAGACCCATGAAGGTATCGACCCGCGCGCCCAATGCGACGCCGAAGCGTGTCATCTCCGCGAGACCGCGTGTGATGAGCGCAGCCCGGGCGTTGAGACCGAGCGCCAGGCCATCGGCAAGGCCGGTGGCGATGGCGAGCACGTTCTTGACCGCCCCGCCGACTTCGACGCCGACGATGTCTTCGTTTGCATAGACACGCAGCGAAGGACCATGAAAAGCCTCCACCAGCGCCTCGCGCAGATGGGCGTGCGGGCTGGCAGCGACCAGTGCGGTGGGCCGGCCCTGAGCCACTTCCAACGCAAAACTCGGGCCGCTCAAGACGCCCGCCGTCAAGCGCGGCGCAACCCTGGCCTGGATTTCGTGGGCAAGAAGGCCTTCCTCGCCCGAATCGACAAGCGCCGGCTCCACGCCCTTGGACAGCCAAGCCACGGGACACGCCAGTTCGCGCAATACATGGAGCTGCTCGCGCAATGCTGCCATCGGCGTCGCCACGATGACGAGGTCGACACCCGCCACCGCTGCCAGCGGATCGCCGGCGCAAACGGTCAGGGAAGGAGAAAGCGCGATGCCGGGCAGGTAGCGCGCGTTTTCGCGCGCCGCCGATATGGCCTGCGCCTGAGCGGCATCACGGGCCCACAGGGTGACCGCGTGCCGGCCGGAGGCATTGACCGCCAGCGCCGTACCCCAGGCGCCGGCGCCGAGCACGCAGATTTTCATCGGCGGCGACGGAAGGTGACCGGCTTACTGCGCGAGGGTCGGCGCGCCCTGGGCGGCTGCCTGGGCTTGCTGCTGCTCGAACATCGCCTGGAAGTTGACTTCGGCGAGGTGCACGGGCGGGAAGCCGCCGCGCTGGATGATGTCGGCCACATTGCCGCGCAGGTAGGGGTAGACGATCTGCGGGCAGGCGATGCCGAGGATCGGGCCCATCTGCTCGTCCGGCAGATTGCGGATCTCGAAGATGCCGGCCTGCTTGGCCTCGACCAGGAATACCGTCTTCTCTTCGATCTTGGTCTGCACGGTGGCCGACACGACGATCTCGAAGATTCCGTCAGCCACCGGCTGGGCGTCGATGCCGAGCTGGATGTCGACGGTGGGTTGCTGCTGCTCGAGCAGGATGGCCGGCGAGTTGGGTTGCTCGAGCGACATGTCTTTCAGGTAGACGCGCTGGATCTGAAAAACGGGATCTTGGGCTTGCTGGTCGGCCATGGCTGAACTTTCTAGGGTCAAAACAACGCCCGCCCCGGGAAAACCCCGGAGCGGGCTTCTGGATGTAGCCGTGGATTATCGCCCGCGCGCGTTACAGGGCTCAGGCGCCCTGAAGCAAAGGTATCAGGGCGCCGCGACCATCGAGCGCGATGAGGTCATCACAGCCGCCGACATGCGTGTCACCGATGAAGATCTGCGGGACGGTGCGACGCTGGGTGATGTCCATCATCGTGGCGCGCGCCTGCGGGTCGCTGTCGATGCGGATCTCTTCGATCTGCTCCACGCCCTTGGACATGAGGATTTGCTTCGCGCGAATGCAGTACGGGCAAACGGCGGTGGTGTACATCTTGACAGCTTGCATCGGGGGTATCTCTGGGGTTCAGGCCTTTTCGACCGGCAGGTTAGCGTCTTTCCACGATTTGAGTCCGCCGGCGACTGCTTGGGCCTGCTCATAGCCGAGCTTCTTGGCCGTGGCCACGGCGCGTTGAGCGCGCGCGCCAGTTGCACAGATAAGCAACAAAGGCAACGATTTGTTTTTGACGGCTGTCGGGAGCTTTTGCTCCAGCTGATCGAGCGGCACGTTCTTCGCGCCGGTGACGTGGCCTGCGGCGAATTCCTCAGGCTCGCGAACGTCGACCACCACCGCGCGCTCGCGGTTGATGAGCTGGACTGCGCCCTGCGCCGTCAGCGAGCCGGCATTGGCGCCGCGCAGCATCGGCCAGGCGAGCATGCCGCCCGAGCTGAGCGCGATCAGGATCAACATCCAGTTGTCGACGATGAATTTCACGGTGTTCCTTGAGTGGCAAACCCCGGATTTTAGAATGTCGGGTTTCCGCACGCGTTCCCAAAGGCCTCCCCCATGCACAAACTGGTACTGATCCGCCACGGCGAATCGACCTGGAATCTCGAAAACCGCTTCACCGGCTGGACCGACGTCGACCTGACGGCGACCGGCATCGAACAGGCCAAGCAGGCCGGTCGACTGCTCAAGGCGGAGGGCTACGACTTCGATGTGGCCTATACCAGTGTCCTCAAACGCGCCACCCGGACGCTCTGGCACACCCTTGACGAACTCGACCGCACCTGGTTGCCGGTCGTGCATTCCTGGCGCCTCAACGAGCGCCACTACGGCGGTCTGCAAGGCCTGAACAAGGCCGAAACCGCCAAGAAATACGGCGATGAGCAGGTCCTGGTCTGGCGCCGGAGCTACAACACCCCCCCGCCGCAGCTTGAAGCGAACGACCCCCGCAGCGAACGCGGCGACGTGCGCTATGCCAAGCTGAGCCCCGAGCAGATCCCTTTGACCGAATGCCTGAAGGACACCGTGGCACGCGTCCTTCCCTTCTGGAACGAATCCATGGCACCCGCGATCCGGGCCGGACGACGCCTGGTTGTCTCAGCGCACGGCAATTCGATTCGCGCACTGGTGAAATACCTCGACGGCATCTCGGACGACGCCATCGTCGGCCTCAACATCCCCAACGGCATCCCGCTGGTCTATGAGCTCGACGACGACCTCAAGCCCTTGCGACACTATTACCTCGGCGATGCCGACGCGGCCGAAAAAGCCGCGGCAGCTGTCGCAGCGCAAGGCAAAGGCTGACGAAAAAGTCGGAAATAGATTGAAGGGATTCACGGAACCCCGGCACACAACCAGCTTCCAAGCTGTGTATATTGGTTTGACAGGCGACAAGGACTCTTACACATGGGCCAGAAATTGAAAATCACCGGCTGGGTTGCCGCGGGCGCCTTTGCCGGCGCGCTGACCACGGTCTCACTGCAAACCGTTGCACGCGGGTCACTGGCTCCCCTGCCACTGGAAGAACTACAGCAACTCGCTGCCGTCTTCGGCATGGTCAAGAGCGACTACGTCGAACCCGTCGACGAAAAGAAGCTCATCTCCGACGCGATATCGGGCATGGTCGCCGGGCTCGATCCGCACTCCCAGTATTTCGACAAGAAATCGTTCAAGGAATTTCGCGAAGGCACCACCGGCCGCTTTGTCGGTGTCGGCATCGAGATTTCGCAGGAAGATGGCCTGATCAAGGTGGTCTCCCCGATCGAGGGTTCGCCGGCATTCCGCGCGGGCCTCAAGCCGAACGACCTGATCACCAAGATCGACGACACCGCTGTTCGCGGACTGTCGCTCAATGATGCCGTCAAGCGCATGCGCGGCGAGGCCAACACCAAGGTTCTCCTCACGATCTACCGCAAGGACGAGAACCGCACCTTCCCGGTCACGATCACGCGCGAGGAAATCCGCACGCAATCGGTGCGAGGCAAGGTGATGGAGCCCGGCTATGCGTGGATCCGCCTGTCGCAGTTCCAGGAGCGCACGGTCGACGACTTCGTCAAGAAGGTCGAGGAAATCTACAAGCAGGACCCCAATCTCAAGGGTCTGGTGCTCGACCTGCGCAACGATCCGGGCGGCTTGCTCGACGCCGCCGTCGCGGTTTCCGCTGCGTTCCTGCCTGAAAACGTGACTGTCGTCTCCACCGACGGCCAACTCGCCGAAAGCAAGGCTGTCTACAAGGCTGCGCCCGAGTTCTATCAGCGCCGTGCTGGCAGCGATCCGTTGCGCAACCTGCCCGCCGGGCTCAAGACGGTGCCACTGGTCGTGCTCGTCAACGAAGGCTCCGCGTCGGCCAGCGAAATCGTCGCCGGTGCGCTGCAGGACCACAAGCGCGCCACCGTCATGGGCAGCCAGACCTTCGGCAAGGGCTCGGTGCAGACCGTACGGCCGCTCGGCCCGGACACCGGCTTGAAGATCACCACTGCGCGCTACTACACGCCGAGCGGCACCTCGATCCAGGCCAAGGGCATCGTGCCGAACGTGCTGGTCGACGAGAGCGCCGAAGGCAGCCCCTACGCCGCATTGCGCATGCGCGAGGCCGACCTCGAAAAGCATCTGGCCAGCGGCCAGGGACCCGAGGCCAAGGACCCCGAGCGCGAAAAGGCACGGGACGACGCCCGCAAGCGCCTCGAGGAAGAAGCCAAGAAGCCGCCGCAGGACCGCAAGGTGCCTGAGTTCGGTTCCGACAAGGACTTCCCATTGATCCAGGCGTTCAACCGGCTCAAGGGCCAACCGGTGCTCGTGAGCAAGACGCAGGTGATCGTCGACAACAAGGAAGAGAAAAAGGAGAACTGATCCCGGGGCGGGCTCCGCAAAGGAGCCCTGGCCGCCCTGGCGATCCACGAGGCGCATGGAAGACCACGACCTCCTGCGCTATTCGCGCCACATCCTGCTTGAAGAATTCGGCATCGACGGCCAGGCGCGGGTGAGTGCGTCGCACGCGCTCGTCATCGGTGCCGGAGGGCTCGGTTCTCCGGCCCTGCTCTATCTCGCAGCAGCGGGGGTCGGCCGCATCACGCTCGTCGACGACGATGAGCTTGACCTGACGAATCTCCAACGGCAGGTGGCACACACGACCGCGCGCGTGGGGATGGCCAAGGTCGACTCGGCTGCCGAAGCCATGCGGGCCATCAATCCCGATATTTCCATCGAAACCCGCAAGCTGCGCGCCAACGACGAGTTGCTGGCGCAATGGGTGACGGCGGCCGACGTCGTGATCGACTGCAGCGACAACTTCCACACGCGCCACGCCGTCAACCGTGCGTGCGTGGCGCACGCGAAGCCCTTGGTGGCCGGCGCGGCCATCCGCTTCGACGGACAACTGAGCGTCTATGACACGCGCGATCCTGCCTCCCCATGCTATGCATGCCTGTTTCCGCCGGACGCGGAATTCGAGGAGACCCGTTGCGCAGTGCTCGGCGTATTTGCGCCAGTGGTCGGCACCATCGGCACCTTGCAGGCCAGCGAAGCCTTGAAGCTTCTCGCAGGGATCAGCCCCTCGCTGGCGGGCAGTCTGTTGATGTTCGACGGTCGCCGTACAACCTTCGACACTCTTCGCGTTGCGCGCGATCCGGACTGCAGCGTTTGCGGCCACCGCCCCGGGCCCTGAGCACTAACTGCCGTTCCCGATGGGCGGCGACTGCTTCCTTGCCTTGGCCGCGCCAGCCGCGGCTTCGCGCGATTCCGGCCGTTTCGCCTGCGTCAGGACGTCCTGGCAGTCGACGTCGCGCCCGGGGCCGGTTTCGATGGTCGCGGCAAGCGCAAGCAGAGGATTGATGACGCTCAACGCCGCGGCGGCCACACCGCGCGTGATCAATGGCCCCGTCTCGACGCCGACCTTCGGCGATGCAAACGTGCCGCGGATGAGGAGCGGCGTGCGCACCGCCAGGATGCTCTTGTCCTTGGGCTGCTGCCGAACCACGAGATTCATCGTCTCGTCCCGCAGGCTGACGTTCCCGGCACCGTAGAACACCGTGTCGCTCGTATCGAAGACGAGGCTGCGGCCGTTCATCACGCCCTTTTCGACATCGAACGCCAGCGCTGCGCATCGCAGCGTCACATTGCGATCGCCCCTGAGCAGAAACTTGATGATCTCGCCGCCGTCGAGACCGAGAACCTCCATCAGCAGATTGCTGATCTGCCCGCGGCCCGTGATGGCCGCGACGTCGCCAGACGCGGCACCCAACCAGCCAGCCACCGAATTACCGCGTCCGGAGAGGTTGATTCGCCCGTCCAACTTGTTGAAGCTCGTCTTCAGCGTTTCGACCTTCGGGATGAGGCGACTAAGCTGTATTCCCCGCACGTCGAGCGACGCGCGAATGTCGGCCGGATTCCGAGTGCCGTCGATACGTATCGCGCCGGCCACCTTGCCGCCGGCGACGCCCAATTCAAGCGGGTCCAGCATCAGCACGCCGTCCTTGAGCGTCACTTGCACGCTTCCCTTGTCCAGCGGCAGTTCCCGCACGTTCTCGATGCGATCGGCGGTGTATTTCACGTCGGCATTCATCGCATGCACGCGCTCGAAGTCGAGCGGCGCATCGGGCAGCACCTTGCGCCCGGCATCGTGCTTCGACCGACTGACCTGCTCGATGGTCGGGGGCGGCGCTACGCCTTCGACCGCGTTGACTGAACGGGCGGTCGGTGCCAGACCGATGAACGGACCGAGGTCGTCCATGTCGAGCACGCGCGAGCGGAGACTGCCGCTCAGGTGCGGCACCTCCTGGGCCTTGTCGAACGCCATCTCGCCGCCGATGTCGGAGAGCCCCAGCCGGCCTTTCATGCCCCGAATTTCCCACAACGATCCTTGTTTGTGGAGATTGCCGCTGAGCGCATAGGGCGGAGTCTGCGGCAGCGCTATGCCAAGAATGGGAAAGAGATTGCCGAGGTTCTGCCCCCTCAGCTCGACCTGGGCATCCAGACCATCCAGGGTTGCCAGCTCGACGACCGTGCCCTTCGCCTTCAGCCGGCCATGGCCGGCCCGGAGATCGATCTCGATCGGGAACGGCGACTTTCCCGGTGTATTGAGTTGCAGCACGTTGCCGGTGCGCCCATCGGCCGAAACCGGCTGATGCCGATAGCGGCCCTTGATCTCGAAGCTCAAGGGCATGTCGCCCCGGCTGCTGTCCAAGGTAAAGGCTGCATGCAGATCCACATCCTCGTGCTTCGCGAAAAAGTCGACAGTGCCGCCGTCGACCTGCAGCAAACCGATGGTCGGAACAGAGTCCTCATTGGCCGTGTCTTGGCCTAGCGCCCATGTGCGCCGCCCATCCTCTTCCACCTGAAGCCCGAGCGTCGGCGAACTCAGCACGAGACGCGGCAGCACAACCTTGCCAACGAGCAGCCGCCAGAATTCGACATCGAACTCCGCGCCTTCAGCCCGCACCAGGTACGGGTCTCGCGCCCAGGAAGGATTGGCGAATTCGACGCCATCAAGCTTGACCGTCGCAACGTGCCAGCCCGGCTTCACATCCAGCCGGCGCGTGATTTCGAAGTGACGGCCGGTGCGTTCGCTGACATAGCGATTGAGCGGCTCACGAAGAACGTCCCACGGGAAAAGCACCACGCCCAGAACCAGCACGGCGAACAGCCCCAGCAATGGAACGCCCAGCCTGAGCCAAACCGATCGACGCTTTGGCTTTGACGTTGGAGCCATCGCGGTCAAGGCAGAGCACCCCTTTCATGGCGATGTCGGGATCGCCGCAACCACGGCGACCGAATGTAACCAGCCTAATGTGAACGATGCGCACAGCAGGTCGGCGCCTGGCCGCAGCCGCTGTGAGGCCGGGCCTACGAGCGAGACGCCCGGGAACTCGTAAGAACAAGCCTACATCTGCAGACCGCGGAACCTTGCATCATCTGGGCCAATAAACGGTAGCATTTGCAACGACAGCTTTCCTTGGGGAGCAAGCAAGTACTCGCATGGCTCGCCAAGAGGCAGTGGTTCTTATGGACCCAAGATTGAAAACCTACATCGTCGAAGACAACGTCACGATCCGAGAGAATCTCGTCGGCACTCTGGAAGAACTCACGTGCATCTCGGCCATCGGTTTCGCGGAAACGGAAACCGAAGCCAGCCAATGGCTGAGTGAAAACGCCGACGCATGGGAACTGGCCATCGTCGACCTCTTCCTGAAGCAGGGAAGCGGCTTGGGCGTCCTTCAAGCCTGCATGTCGCGCCGTCCAAACCAGAAAGTGGTGGTTCTCAGCAATTACGCCACTCCCGACATCCGCAAGCGCTGCGCCCAGTTCGGCGTGGACGCAGTCTTCGACAAGTCAAACGAAATTGACGCCCTCATCGATTTCTGCATCGAGCAAGCCTCATCTCGCACCAAGCAGCACACCACCCGGAACTGACCCGGGCGATCTCAGGTTCGGGAGGCACCGCGGAACCGGCTCCGCCGGGCCGCTGGTGCCGCCCCCGGTAGGGGGTTGGCGAAGCGACACGAAGTGCGCGCAGCCTGGGGGCGAGCTTAATCAATCAATTTGTTTTTAAGGGCGTAGTACGTCAGGTCGCTGTTTGAAGACAGATTCATCTTCTCCATCAACCGCGTGCGATACGTACTCACGGTCTTGACCGACAACGACAGCGTCTTGGCGATATCCCCTGCCGTCTCGCCCTTTGCCAGCTTGAGGAACACTTGGAACTCGCGTTCAGAGAGTTGTTCGTGAGGCGCAGCGTCGTCCTTGCGATCAAGCTGGCGGGCCAGCAGTTCGGCCACTGCCGGCGTGATGTACCGACGGCCCAGCGAAATGGTGCGGATCGCGTTCACGATCTCGATCGGATCGCACTCCTTGTTGAGATAGCCGCTCGCGCCCTGACGGATGAGGTTCATCGCGTAGTGCTCTTCAGGGTACCCGCTCAGGATAAGAATTCCGACATCCGGCGCCTTGGCGCGAATCATCGCGAGCGCATCGATGCCGCTTTGGCCCGGCATCGACAGATCCATCACCAGCACGTCCAGTTCGGTCGTACGCACAAGTTCGATGGCCTCGCGGCCACTCGCTGCTTCACCTACCACGCGCAGGTCAACGTGCTCGGAAAAGAACTGCCGCAAGCCGGACCGCACGATGGCATGGTCGTCCACAATTCCGATCTTGATCATCTGTTACCTTCGTCGTTCGTCACGGCCATTTTGCGCCGCAACATGTCGATCCCTGGTCGATTTCGATTATTCCCGAATTTGAGATGTAGGCACCCCTCGGAGACCTCATGCGCTGGTTAGCTTTCCCGAAGATGGCCCTGAGCCTCACGCTCGCCACACTGGCAGCGCTGGCGCTTGTGAGCATCAACGAGGCCAGCTACCGCCAGTCCTACCAGGCCCTCGTCGAGGTCAGCGACGCACAGCGGGCGCGCACGGTGCTCAATCTGATGCTGCAGAACATCCTCGATGCTGAAACGGGCCAGCGGGGCTACCTGTTGACAGGCGAGGCGCGTTATCGCGAGCCCTACGACCAGGCGGTCAAGCAGGTCGACGGTCATTTGGCCGCGCTGCAGATCCTCTACGCCCAGCGGCCGGCACAGCTTGCTCAGTTGAGCCAGCTTTCGAAGCATGTGTCACGAAAGCTTGCTGAAATGGACATGAGCGTTCGCCTGCGCCAAAGCGGCAACGAGGACGCATGGAAATTCGTCATCACGACCGATGTGGGCCGCGAGGAAATGGACGCCATTCGCAACGAGGTCGGCGATCTCATCGCGATCAGCAGCGACGAACTCACGCGCGGGCAGCTCCAGATTACAAGGTCCCTCCGCTTTGCCCGCATCGGCATCGGCATCGTGGCGCTTGCCGGACTCATCGCTTTCTATCTCTATCTGAGACAGACGCATGCGCTGCGCTCGGTCGGCGAGCGTCAGCAACAGGCGCTGGAACGCGAACGCAATACGCTCGAGGGCGAGGTCCGCGAGCGCACCGCGACGTTGGCGGAGCTCGCCACCCACCTGCAACAGGTGCGCGAGACCGAGCGCGGCTATCTCGCGCGCGAACTGCACGACGAGCTGGGATCGCTCTTGACCGCCGCGAAGCTCGACGTCGCCCGCCTGAAATCCAGGCTGGCCGATTCGCCGGACGCGACGCAGCGGCTGCAGCATCTGAACGACCTGCTCAACAGCGGAATCGCGCTCAAGCGCCGCATCATCGAGGATCTCCGGCCGTCTTCGCTGGCCAATCTCGGGCTGGTCGCTTCGCTCGAGATCCTCGGGCGAGAGTTCGCTGAGCGCTCGAACATGGAAATCGAGATGGTGCTCGAGCCGGCCTCTCTCGATGAAGCGAACCAACTCACGGTCTATCGCATGGTGCAGGAAGGCCTCACCAACATCAGCAAGTACGCGCAGGCCACCGAGGCCAGCATCGTGATGAAGAACTACGGCAATCACGTCGTCGTCGAAGTCACGGACAACGGCAAGGGCTTCGACCCTCAGCACAGCCGCCCGTCGACCCACGGCCTCCAGGGCATGCGGCACCGTGTCGAGGCAGCCAAGGGCAAGCTCGCCATCGCGTCGAAGCCGGGCGAGGGTACGCGCCTGAGAGCCGTCCTGCCGTCGTCGCCAACCCGCTAGGCAAGCGCCGGCATTCGGCGATCGATCTCATTCGACCCTCTCCTACGCCCCGCGGCCATTGCTGCTGACAGGGCGCGAACGACGGCGCACTTAACGTCGGTTCCACATCAACGAGACCAATCTCGGAAGGAGTTCAACATGTTGCACTACGCAGTCGTGTTCCTCGTCATTGCCTTGATCGCCGCCCTCTTCGGATTCGGCGGCATTGCGGCAAGCGCCGTCGGCATCGCGAAGATCCTCTTCATCATCTTCCTGATCCTCGCGCTAGCAAGTTTCATCGCGGGCTTGATACGACGCGGGTAGCGTCGTTACGATGGGCAGGCACTCGCAACAACTCCCCTGGAAGGAAAACTTTTCATGAACACGACCGTGAAGACCCCCGCCCAACTGGCAGAAGACGCCCGACAAACTGCCAACGACGCCATCGACACAACGCGTGCCTATGCGCAGAACGCGGTGAACGCAGCCGGGGAAAAGGTTCGTGACCTGCGCCGTGATGCGGAGCCGGCAGTCGAACAGCTCGCCGCCCGGGTCCAGCAGGCAGTCCAACGCGGACTGGATGCGGCCTCGACCACCAGTGCCCGCGCGCAGCGCCGCCTCGAACAGGCCGCCGACGTCACCGGCAAGTACATCGCGGACCAGCCCGTTCGCTCCGTGCTGGTTGCCGCCGCAGCCGGCGCCGCGATCGCGGCGCTCATCGTGCTGGCCAGCCGCCGCCGGGACGACTACTGACCTAAGCCGTTTTCATTAACGGCTCCCAGCGAGCCTCAACCCGCCTGGCACCATGCTCCATCCCATTTACTCCACGGTGCTAGGGCATCCGGAGTTGATCGCTGATCACCTTGCGAACTATGGCGCGCTCCTTCGGCAGGAGACTGAAGAAGCAAGCCGCGACCTGATCGCCCGAACGGTCGCGGGCGTTCTTGCCGCAGTGAGCGCCATGCTGGCACTTGGCCTGATCGGCGTCGCCGTCATGCTCGGCTTCTTGCATGGCACGTTTCATTGGGTGCTCGCCGTCGTGCCGGGCGTTGCGGTATTGATCGCACTGATATCAGCCGGTATTGCCATGCGGCCGCGCGAATTCCATGCGTTCTCGGATCTGCGCGCGCAACTCGACGCGGATCTGCATGCGCTCCATCTGGCGGGAGAGCGGCATGAACATTGAACGAGACCAGCTCACTCCCCAGGAACGCCTGACGGTCTCGCGCCAGGCCCTGATCGCGCAGCTGTACGGCGAACAGTCCCATCCTGACGAGATCGATGCGGCCGAAGGGCCGCCTCCCCATCGCGGCGGCAAAGCCGGCGCCCGCCCCTACAACTGGAGTGCTGTGGCCGGCAATGTGGTCCGTCGCTGGTGGCGCAGACACCCGGCAAACGCTGCCGGCCAACTCGCGTTACCCGTGCTTGAACGATATGCACGCGAAGAACCCGCAAAGCTCGTCGCCGCGGCAGCCGCGACCGGCGCGCTGGTCGTGCTCGTCAAACCTTGGCGGCTGCTTTCCATCACTGCCGTGCTGGCGGCCGTGCTGAAGACTTCGGACGTGGCCGATCTGGTCACCACGCTCATGAAGAAAACCACGAACCCACGAAAGGATGCGCCATGAACACTGCTGTCAAAGAACGCCCGACCCGCTTGGTGCTCGATCAACGAGCCATCGATGCCGCGGCTTCCAAGAGCCTTGATGAAGGCGCCGTCACGCCCAGCTACGGGCCGTGGCGCGACGACATCGTCAAGCTGTTGAACGACGCGCTGGCAACGGAGCTGGTCTGCGTGCTGCGCTACAAGCGCCACTACTTCACTGCCAATGGCGAGGCATCGCCGAAAATCGCCGAGGAATTCCTCGTTCACGCGAACGAAGAATCCGGCCATGCGGACAGGATTGCCGAACGCATCGTGCAGCTTGGCGGCGAGCCGGATTTCAACCCAGCGTCCCTGCAAGAACGCAGCCACGCCGACTACGACGAATCCAGCGAGCTGCAGGCGATGGTGCGCGCCAATCTCGTTGCGGAGCGCATCGCGGTGGAGACCTATCGCCAGATGATCTCGCTCATCGGGGACAAGGATCCGACGACGCGCCGCATGCTCGAGGAAATCCTCGCGGACGAGGAGGAACACGCGGACGAACTGAAGGATTGGCTCGGCCACTGAGTCGCGGTCCGCCGACTTTTCCATCAAAAAAACCCGGCAGATGCCGGGTTTTTTGATGCGCGAACGCACAAGCTACATCGCCTTCACCTGAAGGTTGTTGTTGACCGCGCCGACGCCCTTCACGGACTTCGCGATCTCCTCTGCACGTGCCTTGGCCGCCGCATTGGGTGCCGGTCCGCTCAGGCTCACGACGCCGCCCTTGGTGTCGACGTCGATCTTGATCGCGCTCAGGTCAGGGTCCTTGGCAAGGCCCGTCGACACGCCGGCAGTGATGGCTGCATCGTCCATCGTCGCCGACGCATTGGCCGCAGTGGATTCCGTCTTGGCCCTGGCTTCACTGGCCATCTGGCCAGCCTTCGCCTTGGCATCCGCGCCCGCCTGCTCGGTCTTGGCAATTGCCGAATCCACCTTTTCACCCGCGGTCGGGCCCCCTGCCTTGTCACCGCAGGCCGTCAGCGCGAGGGCGCCGCCTGCCAGCAGCACAAAGAGGTTTTTTCGGAACTTTCCGGATGTGGGGTCGAAATCAGTCATGGAGAACCTCCTGTTCCTCGAAGAGAGGTGCCCGTGCATGGCGCGGGCCCTCGGTTCACAACTTGTCCGCATCGTCCTTGAGGGCGTCCTTCACCTGTTCCTTGGTATCGCCATAGGTCTTCTGCACCTTGCCGGCCGCCTGGTCGACGACGCCTTCCGTCTTCAACTTGTCGCTGCCGACCACCTTGCCGGCCGCTTCCTTGACCTTGCCCTTGGCCTCCTCGACGCGGCCTGCCACTTGATCCTTGTTCATGTTGAACTCCTTGGTGAATGGGTTGATGGATGGTTCGCCCGAACCACGCAAGTCAATCTAGCCAGCAGCACCCGTCGTCGCGCGGCGGCAGCGGCGCGACCTGCTGTAGGACATGGGGAAGTCAGGCTGTCACGATCCAGCCCTCGAGCGGATCGAGATCTGCCGGAAGGCCGTAGCCGGGGCCTTCGCTCGCCTTGTGTGCGGCGCCCCATGCGGCCTGGACGAGGCAAAGTGCGGCATCGATGAAATCGCCCTTTGCATCCGCCAGCATGCGTTCTCGCAAGGGGCAGGACAGTGCGAGACGGAGCCCTACGCGCGCGGATCCCTTTTCGAGCGCTGCAAGGAGATCGCCACGTGCGACACGGCGATCGACCGTCTGGGATGCCGCATCGTCGCTCTTGTAGCTTCGCCGGCCGATCAACTCCCGCGCCAGCAGTCCCGGATAGCCCTCCAGCGCAATGCGCGATCCGCCCCCTGACGGCATGTGAAGCCCCGGCAACTCGGCACCGGCTTCGATCAGGCAGGGCACGCCAGCGTGCAACATGAAAGCCACCGGCGGATTGACCCACTTCATCGACGGACTGGAGCCCGCCGGGCCATCCGTCACACGATGTGCGAACTTGCCGCCGATCGGGCGCGCCGCGCAAAACGCCGCGAAGGTGCTGCGGATTTCGGACCGTTCGAGCGCAGCGTAGTGGGCGATGAGCAGCGGCCATTCCAGGGGCCATCCCAGAAGGGTGACCAGTTCGCGCGGCAAGCCGAACGGAAAATCAAACGCGCCGAGCCATTCCGGTGTCTCAGCCAGCCAACGGCTCCAGGCGTCCAGCGAAGCAAAGCACTCGAAGTCGGACAGCTGTACGCAGCGATCTTCCAGCGTGCCGAGCGCGACGACGATGGGCTTGCGCGCGGTTGGCGAACTCGAAAAATCGCATCCGAGCAAGAGCATGGAACGGCTTCAATCCGCCGCGAAAGCCGCGGAACCTGGCATTGAAGGAAGATTCAGTGCCGGCCGACGATGGCGGCGGTGGCCATCAACTCTTCGAGCAGCGCCAGCGACACCTTGCCGGAGACCAAATAGGGGTCGAGCTCCGCCCTTTCGGAGTACTTGAGCAGCGTCGAGGCGTTGAGCTTCGACAGATTGACCTGCCCCATGGTCCATCCACCGAAACGGCGCTCCGAGATCTCTTCGTAGTGCAGCAGCACCACGTCCTTGTGGCGAGGATCGCGCTGGATGTGACCGTACAACTCGCTGATGGCCATCCGCCCACCTTCGATGGCCTGCAGGAAGACACCTGCGCCGTAGCAAAGGATGCCGGTGACGCCACACCCGGGATTGTGCGAACGCGATTGCGCAAGGATTTCGTCGATCGCGGCCTGGCTTGTGTCCACAGCGCGGCTTGCGTAGAGAAGGCGTACGAGCATGGCGTTCAGTGCTTGCGGGGAAGAAGGGAGAGAAATTCGCGGCGGAGATTCGGGTCCTTCAGGAATACCCCGCGCATCACGGAATTGATCATCTTGCTGTCCATTTCCTTGACGCCGCGCCACTGCATGCAGAAGTGCTCTGCCTCGACCACCAGCGCGAGACCATCGGGCTGTGTCTTTTCCTGGATCAGGTCGGCCAACTGAACCACGGCTTCCTCCTGGATCTGCGGACGGCCCATGACCCACTCGGCCAGCCGCGCATACTTCGACAGGCCGATCACATTGGTCTTCTCGTTGGGCATGACGCCGATCCACAGCTTGCCGATGATGGGGCAGAAATGGTGCGAGCAGGCACTGCGAACGGTGATCGGCCCGACGATCATCAGCTCATTGAGATGCTCCGCATTCGGGAATTCGGTCAGCGACGGCGGGGCCACGTAGCGCCCCCTGAACACCTCGTTGAGGTACATCTTTGCGACGCGACGGGCCGTGTTCTCGGTGTTGTGATCGTTCTCGAGGTCGATGACGAGGCTTTCGAGCACGTGCTTCATCTTGCCTTCGACCTCGTCGAGCAAATGCTCGAGCTCGCCCGGTTCGATGAACTCGGCGATGTTGTCGTTGGCGTTGAAACGTCTCCGGGCCGCCAGGAGGCGCTCCCGAATCTTGACGGACACGGGCGTGCCCTCGTCCTCAGCCCCTTCCGCGGGGCGCCGTGCGGCATCGATGGTCCTAAGCATCCGTGCATCCTAACAGCGAATGGACTTCGGGCAATTAGCCCTACAGCGCCTACAGCCCCTTCCTGCCTATCTATGTAGCTACTGTTTTGATAGCAAGAAGTCCGTCACCAGCGGGAGGTGGTCGGACATCCGGGCCCAGATCGGCCCTCGCGGCACCGCGCAGGCATGGAGTTCGAGTTGCCTGCCATAGATGAAATCGAGCTGGGTCACAGGCAGGCGCGAGGGATAGGTCAGCGGGCGCGGGCCGCGCAAGTCGCTCGAATCCCGCATGCCCATCGCATTCATGGCGTAGCGCATCCGCGCGCCCCAATCGTTGAAGTCGCCGGCCACGACCAGCGGCTCCTTGGGGGGAATTTCGCGTTCGATGAATTCGCGCAGCCGCGCGACCTGCCGGATGCGGCTTCCCTTGATCAGTCCCAGGTGCACGACGATCGCGTGGACCGGCTGGCCGTCGACTTCGATCGCGACGTGCAGCAGCCCACGTTGCTCGAAACGATGGTCCGAGATGTCCTGGTGCGTCTTGCGCAGCACCGGCCAACGCGTGAGCAGCGCATTGCCATGTTCGCCGTGCCGGGTGACGGCATTGGTCTCGTAGACCGCCGTATAGCCTTCCGGCGCCAGAAAATCGGCTTGTGGCTGCTCTGGCCAATGCCTGAACCGCACGGCAGCCTGGCGGTTCATCTTGCGCACCTCCTGAAGGCACACGATGTCCGCATCGAGCTGCTCGATGGCGTGGCCGAGGTTGTGGATTTCCAGGCGCCGCGCAGGCCCGATCCCCTGCACACCCTTGTGGATGTTGTACGTGGCCACGCGAAGGTTGTTGACCGGCGAATTCATCGCGCAAATTGTGGCAGGAGCAGTATCGCTTCGGCGTTCGACGGTGAAAAACAGGCGTCCGCTGCTTCGCGGTATGGCAGCCAGCGCCAGGCCGTGTGTTCGCGCGGATCCAGCTTCGGCGTCAGGCGATCCGGCACGCACAGTCCGAAAAGATGCTCCGTGTTGTGCGTGATCCCCGGCGCGTAGCGGGAACGCCAGCGCGGGTAGATCTCGTAGATGTTCTGGAGATTCCAGTCGGCCAGCCGCTGCGCGAGCTCAGTGCCGGGCCCGCAGGCGATGCCGGTTTCTTCTTCGACTTCGCGCACCGCCGTGAGCGTCAGCGCTTCGTCTTCGAAGTCCTTGCTGCCCGTGACTGACTGCCAGAAGTCCTCGGCATCGGCGCGACGGATCAACAGGACGTCCAGCGCCGGTGTGTGGATCACGACCAGCACCGACTCCGGGATCTTCCAGGGGCGCTCGCTCATGCTTGTCGCGCCCTTTCCGGTCTTCCGGTCGGATCAGGCCGCCGGCTGGGTGTTGCGCAGCTTGATGTGCAGCTCGCGCAGCTGCTTCTCGTCGACCGGGCTCGGCGCCTGCGTCAGCAAGTCCTGCGCACGCTGCGTTTTCGGGAACGCGATGACGTCGCGAATGGAGTCGGCGCCGCTCAGCAGCATGACCAAACGATCCAGACCGATCGCGATGCCGCCGTGCGGAGGCGCACCATACTGCAGGGCATCGAGCAGGAAGCCGAACTTGTTCTGCGCATCCTCGGCGCTGATCTTGAGAGCGCGGAAGACCTTGCTCTGCACTTCCTCGCGATGGATACGCACCGAACCGCCGCCCATCTCGATGCCGTTGAGCACCATGTCGTAGGCCTTGGAGATGCACTTCTCCGGTGCGGAGTCCATGAGGTCTTCGTGGCCGTCCTTCGGTGCCGTGAACGGATGATGCACGGCCGACCAGCGCTGGCCTTCCTCGTCGAATTCGAACATCGGGAAGTCGACCACCCACAACGGCGCCCAGCGGTCTTCGAACAGGCCATTTTTCTTGCCGAAGGCGCTGTGGCCGATCTTGACGCGCAGTGCGCCGATGGCATCGTTGACGATCTTGGCCTTGTCAGCGCCGAAGAACAGGATGTCGCCGTTGCGAGCGCCGGTGCGCGCGATGATCTCGGCCAGCGATGCGTCATTGAGGTTCTTGACGATCGGGCTCTGCAGGCCTTCACGGCCCTGCGCTGCGTCGTTGACCTTGATGTAGGCCAGACCCTTGGCGCCGTAGATCTTGACGAACTCGGTGTAGGCATCGATGTCGCCGCGCGAGAGACCGCCCTCGCCGCCGCCGCCCGGTACGCGCAACGCCACGACACGGCCGCCGGCCGTGCTGGCTGCCTGGGCGAACACCTTGAACTCGACATTGCGCATCACGTCGGTCAACTCGGTGAACTCGAGCTTGACGCGCAAGTCGGGCTTGTCGGAGCCGTACTTGAACATGGCGTCGCCATAGCTCATGACCGGGAACGGGGGCAGCTCGACTTCGGCCGCCGCGCGGAACACCTTGCGGATCATGCCTTCGAACATCTCGCGGATCTCTTCCTCGGCCATGAAGGACGTCTCGATGTCGATCTGCGTGAACTCGGGCTGGCGATCGGCGCGAAGATCTTCGTCGCGGAAGCACTTGACGATCTGGTAGTAGCGGTCGTAGCCGGCCACCATCAGCAGTTGCTTGAAGAGCTGCGGCGATTGGGGCAACGCGAAAAAACTGCCGTCGTGAACCCGGCTCGGCACCAGGTAGTCGCGCGCGCCTTCGGGCGTGGACTTGCCCAGCATCGGCGTTTCGATGTCGATGAAGCCATTGGCATCGAGGAACTTGCGGGCCTCCATCGTCACCTTGTAGCGCAGCATCATGTTGCGCTGCATCACGGGACGGCGCAGGTCCAGCACGCGATGCGTGAGGCGGGTCGTCTCGGAGAGGTTGTCGTCGTCGAGCAGGAACGGTGGCGTGACCGACGGATTCAGCACCTTCATCTCGTGGCACAGCACTTCGATCTTGCCGCTCTTGAGGTTCTCGTTGGTCGTGCCTGCGGGGCGGGCGCGCACGAGGCCGGTAACCTGCACGCAGAACTCGTTGCGCAGGCCTTCGGCGGCCGCAAACGTTGCGGCGCGGTCCGGGTCGCACACCACCTGAACGTAGCCTTCGCGGTCACGCAGGTCGATGAAGATCACGCCTCCATGGTCGCGCCGGCGATTGACCCAGCCGCAAAGGGTGACGGTTTGACCCAGAAGGGCTTCGGTCACGAGACCGCAATAGTTTGTACGCATGGCCATAGATGGATTCCGGCGCCGGTGGGCGCGTTTATTTGATCGCTATCGTCGCGGGGCCGCCAGGTACGACGACCCCCATCGACACGATGTACTTGAGCGCGTCGTCCACGCTCATCCTGAGTTCGATGCAGTCGCTGCGCTTGAGCATCACGAAATAGCCGCCCGTCGGGTTGGGTGTCGTCGGCACGTAGACGCCGAGGTAGTCACCGCCGCCCAGGTGTTCGACAACTTCCTGGCCAGGCGTGCCGGTGACGAAGGCGATCGTCCACACATCTTCACGCGGCCATTGGACCAGCACGGCAGTGCGAAATGCATTGCCGTTCTCGGAGAACAAGGTATCGGAAACCTGCTTGACGCTGGAATAGATCGAGCGCACGACCGGGATCCGGCGGACGACCGCATCGCCCCAGCCGAGCAGCCGCTTGCCGACGAAATTGCTCGCGATCGCGCCGACGGACAGCAGGATGCCCAGCGTGAGCAGGACGCCCAGCCCGCGCACCTTGTGGTCGTTGAGATACCTCTGCCACTGTTCGGGCAGCAGCCACAGCGTCTGATCCAGCGTGCCGATGATCCAGTTCAGCACGCCCAGCGTGATGGCCAGCGGAACGATGACCAGCAATCCGGACAGCAGCCATTTGCGCAACGCGAGCATGGCGTGGCGGCCTCAGTCGGCGCTGGGTGCGGGTGAAGCGGCGGGCGCGGGTGCGGGCGACGGCGCGGGCGTGGCCGCGGGAGCATCGGCCGGCTTGGCAGCTGGACCGTCAGCAGACGGGCTGGCGGCAGAACCCTTTTCGGCGCTGGCCTTCTTGCCGCCGTCGCGGAAATCGGTCGCATACCAACCAGAGCCCTTGAGCTGGAAGCCGGCAGCGGTCACTTGCTTGCTGAACGCACTTGCGCCGCAAGTCGGACACTCCGAGAGAGGTGCATCGGACATTTTCTGCAGCACGTCCTTGGCAAAGCCGCAGGCGCTGCACTTGTAGGCGTAGATAGGCATGGATAAGGACAAAAAGAGCGACCGGCGGCTGCTCGCAAAGCTCTCGATTATAGGGCGCCCCTCTCGGAGGGCGTCGTGTGGATCAGGCCGGGTCGACGGCAAGCGGCCTGTGCGGTGTCCGGGTATTGGAGACCCACTGCGGCGCCAGCGACCCGACCACCATGCCGCCGAACGAAGCCAGGAGCCCCGCCAGTTGGGCCGGGAATTCCTTGCCCCATGGCATTGCCAGGAACAGCAGCCAGACGCCGATGCCGAGCACCACCGAAGCCACGGCCCCCTGCGTGGTGGCGCGCTTCCAGTACAGGCCGCACACCAGCGGCACGAATGCCCCGACCAGCGGGACCTGATAGGCGCCCGAGACCAGTTCGTAGATGGGCGTCCCCTGCATCCGGATCGCATAGAGCAGCACCGCCGCGCTGAAAACCAGCACCGTGATCCGCATCGTCATGAGGTTCGACCGATCGCTGCCCGCCGGGCGGAACTGGCGCCAGATGTTCTCGGTGAAGGTCACGCTCGGTGCGAGCAGGGTCGCGGAGGCCGTCGACTTGATGGCCGAGAGCAGCGCACCGAAGAACAGCACCTGCATCACGAACGGCATCTTTTCGAGCACGAGCGTCGGCAAGACTTTCTGAGGGTCTTCCTTCAGCAACGTGGCGGTCTGCTCCGGCATGATCAGGAGCGCGCTTGTCACGAGGAACATCGGGACGAAGGCGAACAGGATGTAGGCGACGCCGCCGATCACCGGGCCGCGCGTGGCAGACTTGGCGCTGTTGGCGGACATCACGCGCTGGAACACGTCCTGCTGCGGGATCGAGCCCAGCATCATGGTGATCGCCGCGGCAAAGAAGAAGATCATGTCCTTCAGGGTCGGCTCGGGCCAGAACTTGAAGAGGTCCTTGCTGACGGCAAGCTCGACCAC
This sequence comes from Variovorax sp. 10L426, assembly GCF_056395305.1. Lineage (NCBI taxonomy): Bacteria > Pseudomonadati > Pseudomonadota > Betaproteobacteria > Burkholderiales > Comamonadaceae > Variovorax > Variovorax sp. 10L426. Next base: position 123,350 of record NZ_JBFTJF010000006.1, read on the forward strand.
CTTGTCGGCGCCGCCGGCCATGTGGCCCGCGAACATCGCGATCACGGCGAGGCCCAGCACCAGGATGATCATCTGGATGAAGTCGGTCACCGCGACCGACCACATGCCGCCGAAGAGCGTGTAGGCCAGGATCGACACGACACCGATCACCATGCCCAGCGAGACGCCGATCGCACCGCCGGACAACACGTTGAACACCAACCCCAGCGCCGTCACCTGCGCGGACACCCACCCCAGGTAGCTCAGCATGATGATCAGCGAACAGGCGACCTCGATGGTCCGGCCGTAGCGTTCGCGGTAGTAGTCGCTGATGGTGAGCAGCGTCATGCGGTAGAGCTTGCCCGCGAAGAAGAGCCCGACCAGGATCAGGCAGGTGCCGGCGCCGAACGGGTCCTCGATCACCCCGTTCAGGCCGCCCTCGATAAACTTGGCGGGGATGCCAAGCACCGTCTCTGAGCCGAACCACGTCGCGAAGGTCGTCGTCACGATCATGTAGAGGGGCAGATGCCGCCCTGCGATCGCGAAGTCGGTGGTGTTCTTCACGCGCTTGGCTGCGTAGAGCCCGATCGCGATGGTGATCAACAGGTAGACGATGACCAAGGTCAACAGCACGGCGAATTTCTCCAATCAGAAAAGACGCACGCGCACCAGCACCTGCATCGCGATCAAACCCAATACAAAACCTATGCCACCGTAGATGATCGCCTGCAGCAAGCGGTTGGTCCGCTTCTGGGCCGCCAACAGCTCCAGCAGTTCACGGCGGTGGTCGGCGGGGCGATTTTCCAGGAAATCGTGCATGAGCCGCGGCAACTGGGGCAGCAATTTGGCGTACCGGGGGGCCTCGGCGCGCAACTGTTCGAACAGCTTGCGCGGGCCGATCTGCTCGCTCATCCACTTTTCGAGGAAAGGCTTGGCGGTGTTCCAGAGGTCCAGCTCCGGGTCGAGCTGCCGGCCAAGTCCCTCGATGTTCAGGAGGGTCTTCTGCAGCAGCACGAGTTGGGGCTGGATCTCGACGTGGAAGCGGCGAGAAGTCTGGAACAGCCGCATCAGCACCATGCCCAGGGAGATTTCCTTGAGCGGACGGTCGAAGTAAGGCTCGCACACCGTGCGGATCGCCGCCTCGAGTTCGTCGATGCGCGTGCCCACCGGAACCCAGCCGCTTTCGAGATGCAGCTCGGCCACCCGCTTGTAGTCGCGGCGGAAGAAGGCGACGAAGTTCTGCGCGAGGTATTCCTTGTCGGACTCCGTCAGCGTTCCGATGATGCCGAAATCGAGCGACACGTAGCGGCCGAAGGTCTCCGCCTCCAGGCTCACCTGGATGTTGCCGGGGTGCATGTCGGCATGGAAGAACCCGTCGCGGAACACCTGCGTGAAGAAGAGGGTGACGCCGTCCCGAGCCAACTTCGGGATGTCGACGCCGGCCGCGCGCAGACGGTCGAGCTGGGCGATCGGCACGCCCTTCATGCGCTCCATGACGATCACTTCGGGGTGGCAGAAATCCCAGAACATTTCCGGGATCAGCACCAGCTTGAGCGGCTCCATGTTGCGACGCAACTGGGCGGCGTTGGCGGCTTCGCGCACCAGGTCGAGCTCGTCGTGCAGGTACTTGTCGAACTCGGCGACCACCTCGCGCGGCTTCAGGCGCTTGCCGTCAGCGGAGAGCCCCTCGACCCAGCCGGCCATCATGGCCATCAGCGCGAGATCCTTCTCGATGATGTCGCGCATGCCGGGACGCAGCACCTTGACCGCCGCCTCGCGCACGGTGCCGTCGGTCCATCGGACGGTCGCGAAATGCACCTGGGCGATCGACGCGCTCGCCACGGGCGTTTCGTCGAACTCCACGAAGATGTCGCCGACCGGTCGGCGGAAGGCACGCTCGATCGTTGCGATGGCTACCTTCGACGGGAAGGGCGGCACCCGGTCCTGCAGCCATGCAAGCTCGTCGGCGATATCCGGGGGCAGCAGGTCGCGTCGAGTCGACAGCACCTGGCCGAACTTGACGAAGATCGGCCCAAGCCGTTCCAACGCCTCACGCAGACGCTGGCCGCGCGGCGCGTCGAGATTGCGGCCGACCGAGACAACCCGGGCCACCACGCGAAGCCAAGGCTTCTGGAGGCTCGTGAGCACGAGTTCGTCGAGGCCGTAGCGGAGCGCGACCCAGACGATGAAGATGCCGCGATAAAAACGCCTCATTCGGCGCCCGCGGGCCCGCCGGCCTTGCCGGAGCGTTCGCCGACAAAGCGCCGCAACCCCTCCACCACGCGACGGGCACCCGTCGCGATCGTGTGCGCCGGCACATCGCCGATCACGCGCGCAAGATCGTCCTCCACGTCCCAACGCACATGGTCGACCAGCCAGTTGACCTCGGCGGCCAATTGCACGTCGCCCTCGATGCGAACGGCGGGCTTATCGCCGCGGAAGGCCGCCCGGGCAAGACCGAAGGGAGACTCCTCCGTCACGGTCAGCGTGAGTTCGGGCACAGCGTCTTCGGGCGCCAGGTCGAGCAGACCGGCGGGCGTCGCGACGAACTTCATCGTCACGAAGCGCCATTCGAACAGCGCCACCCTTCCCTGCTGACGCATCAGCCGTTGTTGGGCCTCAGGCTCCTGCTGCAACACGTGATTCAAGAACAGCACTGTCCGGTGCTGGATCTCGTGGATCGCCCAGCCGGGCGGCTGCAACCGCTCGCCAACGCGATTGAATAGATCGTCAAAAAATGAAAATGGGGACGATGGTGTAACCATGTCCCCATTATCCCGGTCTTGCGACCGGATCGAGCCGCCGTTGACTTACTGAAGTGCCTGGACGCCAGCTACGAGCCAGCCGCTCGTGCCGCTCGTCGGCTTGGTCATGTTCCAGACTTCGCGGAACGGGCTCGGCCCCGAGGAGATGTCTTCGCGAATCATGCCGGAGAACTCGACGCTGGCCAGATAGGCGTCGGGCAGTTCCTCGATCCCGAGCAGCTTGGCGTCGAGCATCACGACTTCGGTCTTGTTCGGCTGTCCGCCCGTGTGGGCTTCGCGTTCGGCCAACTGCTGGCGGATTTCGCCGACCATGCCATCGGTCATCATCGACCGCAGCGTGGTGATATCGGCCCGGTCCCAGGCGTCCTGCAAGGTCACGAAATTGCGCTTGGCGGCGTTGAGGAAGCCATCGGCATCGAAGCCTGCAGGAATACCCCAGGTCTGGGAGCCGGCCAGCGCCGACCCGATCATGCTGCCGCCCGCGGCCGCGGCGCCCGCCATGGACGACCCGCCGGTGCTGGCCGGGTGCTCCGCCTGGGCCGGGGAAGCGTCGAAGGCGGCATGGTTGCGTTCCCACGGACGCGCCGAGGCATCGTTGCCAACATTGTTGGGGCTGTACTGCACGGGCGCGGTCGCATCCGCCGGGCTGCCTGCGCCTTGGAACGCGAAACCGCCAGTACGCGCTGCTGGCGTCGAGCGCGAACGCGCCGAAAAGATGCGCCACACGACCACTGCGGCCAGCACCAGAAGACCGATCAGCAGAATGTTGCCGAAAGCGGCGCCGAGTCCGAGGGAATTGGCCAGCCACGCCAGGCCCAGGCCTGCGGCCAGACCGCCGAGCATGCCAGCCCATGGACGCTTGGGCGCCGCAGCAGGCGTGGCCGCGGGTGTTGCGGGTGCGGGCTTGGCCGCGGCGTTGTTCGCGCTCTGGGCCGGCGCACCCGGTGCGGCGGGGCTTGCCGGCGGCGTCGCCTGGCGTTGGGTCACGTTGCTCGACTGCTTGCCGAACGACCTTCCGCCACCCAGGCGTGCAGCGTCGGCATCGATGCTCACGACGGCCAGCGCACACACCAGCATGACGGACCAAAAATTCTTCATGACGTCTCCTCTACGGCAAACAGCTTCAACACTTGATTCCAACATGCAGCGCGACAACACCGCCCGTCATGTTGTGATAGTCCACATGCCCGAAACCGCCCTCCTTCATGAGGGTCTTGAGTTCCTCTTGCGCAGGATGCATGCGGATGGACTCGGCCAGGTAGCGATAGCTGGCGTCATCACCCGCCACGACCTTGCCCAGGCGCGGCAGCACACTGAACGAATACCAGTCGTACGCCTTCTGCAACGGCTTGGCGACCTTGGAAAATTCGAGCACCAGCAACTTGCCGCGCGGCTTCAGCACACGGTTCATTTCCTTGATCGCAATGTCCTTGTGCGTCATGTTGCGCAGGCCGAAAGCCACGGTCACGACGTCGAAGTGATCGTCCGGAAAAGGCAGCTTCTCCGCATCGCAGACCAGCGTGGGCAATGCAACGCCGGCATCGAGCAACCGATCGCGCCCGGTGCGCAGCATGGCCTCGTTGATGTCGGTGTGCACCACCTCACCGGTGGTGCCGACCTTCTTGGCGAAGGCGAGCGCGAGGTCGCCGGTGCCGCCGGCGATGTCGAGCACCTTGGAGCCCTCGCCCACGTTGGCGACCATGATGGTGTATGCCTTCCACGCCCGATGGAGACCCATCGACATGAGGTCGTTCATGAGGTCGTAGCGCGAGGCGACCGAATCGAACACGCCGCGCACGCGTCCTGCCTTGTCGCGCTCGTCGACCGATTCGAAACCGAAATGGGTGGTACTCATGCTCCCGATGTTAGGCCGGAAGCGTTCATACCGCGCCGACGACCCCGCAGGGACACCGGGCATTTGTCACTCAATGACTCAATGGCTGCCGCAGGCGTGTCCGCTCTTCTCGGGCATCGGTGCATCGCGATCGACACCAGCGGCCGCAAGGCGACGCTCGTACTCGGCCCATTTCTCATCCTGACGAGCGCCGAGTTCGTACAGCAGGTCCCACGTGAAGATGCCGGTGTTGTGGCCGTCGCTGAAGGTCGGCTGGACCGCGTAGTTGCCGACCGGTTGCAAGTCCAGCAGATCGACATTGCGCTTGCCAGTCTGGAGGATTTCCTGGCCCGGACCGTGCCCCTGCACTTCGGCTGACGGCGAATAGATGCGCATCAGCTCGAAGGGAATCCTGAAAAGCGTGCCGTCGGAGAAGCCGATTTCCAGCACGCGTGACCGGTTGTGGACGGTGATCGATTGGGGCGTCGGCGCGCCTGCCTGCAAACCTGCCATCAGAAACTCCTTGTCGCAAGACGCTGGACCATATCGCGTTCCACTTCCGGCAAGAGGGCCTCGATGGTGATCTCATGCTGCCGATCGCGCTCTCGCTGCGCGGGAGCCCACACGGGCGACGGAAAGCGGTTGTCCCAGTCGAAACGCGCGATCACGTGCCAATGAAGGTGCGGCACCATGTTGCCGAGCGCGGCGAGATTGATCTTGGCCGGCGCCAGTACGTCGCGCATGCTTTGCTCGACAACGGCAACGGCCTCCATGCACTGCGTGCGATCGGCAGCCGACAGATCGGACCATTCGGCCACGTGATCCTTCCACACGACACGATAGAACGCGGGGAAGCCCTCTTCGGCCGCATGGATCACACGGAATTTCGCGGCGTCGAAGACCAGCCGGCCGCCGGCTTCGTCGCACAGGGGGCAGCCCTTGACGCGCATTGCCGTCACACCAGCACGCGCTCGATACCACCCTGGTTCGCGGCGGCCACGTAGTCGGGCATCCAGCTTTCGCCCAGGATCTTGTTCGCCATTTCAACCACGATGTAGTCCGCTTCGAGCAGACCGTTGTTCAGGTCGTTGCCATAGCGGCTCAGGCCCTGCAGGCAACTCGGGCAGCTCGTGAGAATCTTGACGTTGCCATGCGGCGCGATCTTGCCGGCGTCGCGCAATTCGGCTTCACCCTTCTTCAGTTCTTCTTCCTTGCGGAACCGGATCTGCGTCGAGATGTCCGGCCGCGTCACGCCCAACGTGCCGGACTCGCCGCAGCAGCGGTCATTCTTGAGCACGTTGTCGCCGACGAGCGCCTTCACGGTCTTCATCGGGTCCTGCAGTTTCATCGGCGTGTGGCAGGGGTCGTGATAGAGGTAACCGCCACCGCCGGCGTCGCCCAACGTGATGCCTTTTTCGAGCAGGTATTCATGGATGTCGACGATGCGGCAACCCGGGAAGATCTTGTCGAACTGGTAGCCCTGCAACTGGTCGTAGCAAGTGCCGCAACTCACCACCACCGTCTTGATGTCGAGGTAGTTCAGCGTATTGGCGACACGGTGGAAGAGCACGCGGTTGTCGGTGATCATCTTCTCCGCCTTGTCGAACTGGCCGCTGCCGCGCTGCGGATAGCCGCAACACAGGTAGCCCGGCGGCAGGACGGTCTGCACGCCGGCATGCCAAAGCATGGCCTGCGTCGCCAGGCCCACCTGCGAGAAGAGCCGTTCCGAGCCGCAACCGGGGAAATAGAACACCGCCTCGGTCTCAGGCGTCGTCGCGCTCGGATTCCGGATGATCGGCACGTAGTCTGCATCCTCGATGTCGAGCAAGGCGCGCGCTGTCTTCTTCGGCAATCCACCGGGCATCTTCTTGTTGATGAAGTGGATCATCTGTTCCTTGACCGGCGCGGGGCCCAGCGAAGCCGGCGGCGCGGCTGTCTGCTTTTTCGCCAGCCCGCGCAGCAGGTCGTTGGCGAGTCGCTGCGCCTTGAAGCCGATGTCGACCATGCCCGAGCGCATCATCTTGATGGTCTGCGGGTTCGTGGCATTGAGGAAGAACATCGCGGCCGCATTGCCGGGACGGAAGGACTTCTGCCCCATCTTGCGCAAGAGATTGCGCATGTTCATCGACACGTCGCCGAAGTCGATCTTCACCGGGCATGGCGTGAGGCACTTGTGGCAGACCGTGCAATGGTCGGCCACGTCCTCGAACTCTTCCCAGTGCTTGATGCTGACACCGCGGCGGGTCTGTTCCTCATACAGGAAAGCTTCAACGAGCAGCGAGGTCGCGAGGATCTTGTTGCGAGGCGAATACAGCAGGTTGGCCCGCGGCACGTGCGTCGCACACACCGGCTTGCACTTGCCGCAGCGCAGGCAGTCCTTGACGCTGTCGGCGATCGCGCCGATGTCGCTCTGCTGCATGATGATCGACTCGTGCCCCATGAGGCCGAAGCTCGGCGTGTAGGCATTGGTCAGATCGGCCGGGAGCGAGTGTCCGTCCCGCGCGAAATTCGTGTTGTCCCGCAGGAGCTTGCCCTTGTTGAACCGGCCCTCGGGATCGACCCTTCGCTTGTAGTCGGCAAAGGGCTGAAGCTCGTCTTCGCTCAGGAATTCGAGCTTGGTGATGCCGATGCCGTGCTCGCCCGAAATCACCCCGTCGAGGCTGCGCGCAAGCACCATGATGCGCGCGACGGCCTTGTGCGCCGTCTGCAGCATCTCGTAGTTGTCGCTGTTGACGGGGATGTTGGTGTGCACGTTGCCGTCGCCCGCGTGCATGTGGAGCGCAACCCAGACGCGGCCCTTGAGCACGCGCTTGTGGATGGCGCTGCACTCGGTCAGGATCGGCGTGAACTCGCCACCGGTGAAGATCGACGCCAGGGGCTCGCGCAGTTGCGTCTTCCAGCTCGCGCGCAGCGAGTGATCCTGCAACTTCGGGAACAACGTTTCGACATCGTCGAGCCATTGCTGCCAGAGCGCGCGCACTTCACGCACGAGCGTCACGGCCTGCGCCACGCGGTCTTCCAGTAGTTCGGCCGAGGGGATGTCGTTGGCGTCGTCGCTCTTGCCCAACGGCAGGTTGCCGCGCGCCAGGAAGGCTTCGAGCTCGTCGGCGAGCGCGATCTTGTTCTGCAGCGACAGCTCGATGTTGATGCGCTCGATACCGTCCGTGTATTCGGCCATGCGCGGCAGCGGGATCACCACGTCTTCGTTGATCTTGAAGGCGTTGGTGTGCCGGCTGATCGCCGCGGTGCGCTTGCGGTCCAGCCAGAACTTCTTGCGTGCCTCGGGGCTGATGGCGATGAAGCCTTCGCCGCTGCGCGAATTGGCGATGCGCACCACCTCGGACGTCGCGCGTGCCACCGCATCGGCATCATCGCCGGCGATGTCGCCGAACAGCACCATCTTCGGCAGGCCGCCGTGGCGCTTGGACTTGGTGGCATAGCCGACCGCCTTGAGATAGCGGTCGTCGAGATGCTCCAGGCCCGCCAACAGCACGCCGGAGCGCTTCTGTTCCGCGAACATGAAGTCCTTGATCTCGACGATGCTGGGCACCGCGTCCTTCGCGTTGCCGAAGAATTCGAGGCAGACCGTCCGGGTATGGGCCGGCATGCGATGCACGATCCAGCGGCAGCTGGTGATCAGGCCGTCACAGCCTTCCTTCTGGATGCCGGGAAGGCCCGAGAGGAACTTGTCGGTCACGTCCTTCCCGAGGCCTTCCTTGCGGAAAGTCTTGCCGGGGATTTCCAGACGCTCGGCGCGCAGTGCCGTCTTGCCGTCGGCTGCGAAGTACTGCAGCTCGAACACCGCGCTTTCGGCGTCGTGGATCTTGCCCAGGTTGTGGCCAACCCGCGTGACCTCCAGCCACTCGGCCTGCGGCGTCACCATGCGCCACGAGGCGAGGTTGTCGAGCGCCGTGCCCCAGAGCACCGCTTTCTTGCCGCCGGCATTCATGGCAACGTTGCCGCCCACGCACGACGCCTCGGCAGAGGTGGGGTCGACCGCGAACACGAAGCCCGCGCGCTCGGCCGCATCGGCCACGCGCTGCGTGACCACGCCGGCTTCGGTCCAGATCGTCGGGACCGGCGCTTCGAGACCGGGCAGCGAGACCATCTCGACCTCGGTCATCGCCTCGAGCTTCTCGGTGTTGATGACGACGCTGTTCCACGTCAGCGGGATCGCGCCGCCGGTGTAGCCGGTGCCGCCGCCACGCGGAATGATGGTCAGACCGAGTTCGATGCAACCCTTGACCAGGGCGGCCATCTCGGCCTCGGTATCGGGCGTCAGTACGACGAAGGGGTATTCGACACGCCAGTCGGTGGCGTCGGTCACGTGCGACACGCGGGAGAGACCGTCGAACTTGATGTTGTCCTTGGCCGTGAGCCGGCGCAGCGTGCGCGTCGCCATGCGCCGCAGGGCCGCAACGTCGCGGAACATGGTGTCGAAGGTCGAGATGGCCTGTGCCGCGAGGCCGGTCAATTCGCCCACAAGCGCGTCGCGCTGGGCATCGGTATCGGGCGTGCGCCGCTTCTGCACTTCAGTGAGACGGTGATTGAGCGCATCCACCAGCTGGCCCCGTCGACGCGGGTTGTCCAGCAGGTCGTCGACGAGGTAGGGATTGCGCTGGACGACCCAGATGTCGCCCAGCACCTCGTAAAGCATGCGGGCCGACCGGCCGGTGCGGCGCTCTGATCGAAGGGTTTGCAGCAGTTCCCACCCTCGTTCGCCGAGCAGGCGAATCACGATCTCGCGATCGGAGAAGCTGGTGTAGTTGTAGGGGATCTCACGCAATCGCGCGGGCTCTGCGGCCTGCGACAACAACGCCGTCAACGCGGTCGGAGCATTCATCGGGGAGTGGCCTCGGTCGGGCGCTGCGCGCCCCATGAACCAGGGGCGTGAATTTTAAGGCAGCCCCGAAAGGCCTGCAGACAGGTCAGAAGAGCACCCGGCTCCGGATCGTGCCGGGCACTTTGGCGAGCTTTTCGAGCGCCAGGTCGGACGAGGCCGCATCGATGTCGGTCACCACGTAGCCGACCTTCTCGTTGGTCTGCAGGAACTGCGAGGAGATGTTGATGTTGTTGTCGGAAAAGATCCGGTTGATCTCCGACAAAACGCCCGGCACGTTGCGGTGGATGTGCAACAGCCGGTGCTTGCCGGGGTGCGCCGGAAGCGCCACCTCGGGGAAATTCACCGACGAGGTCGAAGTGCCGTTGTCGCTGTACTTGACGAGTTTCTCGGCCACTTCGAGGCCGATGTTGGCCTGTGCTTCCATCGTCGAGCCGCCGATATGAGGCGTGAGGATCACGTTGTCCAGGCCGCGAAGTGGCGACTGGAACTCGTCCTTGTTGCTTCGCGGCTCGACGGGGAACACGTCGATCGCCGCGCCCAGCAGCTTCCTCTCCTTCAGGGCCACGGCCAGCGCCTCGATCTCGACCACCGTGCCGCGCGAGGCATTGATCAGGATGGCGCCGGGCTTCATGACGGCAATCTCGGCGGCGCCGATCATCCATTGGGTGGCCTGCGTCTCGGGTACGTGCAGGCTCACGATGTCGCTCTGCGCGAGCAGATCCTTCAGTTCCCGTACCTGCCGTGCGTTGCCCAGGGGCAGCTTGGTCACGACATCGAAGAAGGCAACGTTCATCCCCAGCGCTTCCGCGAGCACCGAGAGCTGCGCACCGATCGAACCGTAGCCCACGACGCCGAGGGTCTTGCCGCGAATCTCGAATGCGTTGTCGGCCGACTTGAGCCAGCCGCCACGGTGGGCGACGGCGCTCTTCTCGGGCACGCCGCGCAGCAGCAGGATGGCTTCGGCCAGCACCAGTTCGGCAACCGAGCGGGTGTTCGAGAACGGCGCATTGAAAACGGCCACGCCATGTTCGCGCGCCGCGTCGAGGTCGACCTGGTTGGTGCCGATGCAGAAGCAGCCGACGGCCACCAGCTTGTTCGCTTCGGCGAACACTTCTGCAGTCAATTGCGTGCGCGACCGGATGCCGAGAAAGTGCACATCGCCAATGCGCGCCTTGAGTTCGGCGTCTGGCAAGGCGCCGGAAAGCGTCTCGACGTTGGTGTAGCCCGCTGCGTGAAGCACCTCGACCGCCGAAGGATGGATGCCTTCGAGCAGGAGGAACTTGATCTTGCTTTTGTCGAGGGAGGTCTTGCTCATTGCGAGTCAGGAAAGGCCCGCCCGGAACGCAAGAGGCGGAGCCGAAAAAAGGGAGGGCGATGCTAGCATGGTGCGCTGCAACATGCAGAGACTGGGGTCGTCGCGCACCAAAAGGGTTTCCCCCGTTGAGGCACACTGCGCGCCGCACAAAGAATATGTGACGTTGTCGTGTCATACGCGCCACCTAGCATTCGCGCGTTCATTTCTTTCCAATTCCCCTCAGGAGTCTTCATGCGATTCAAAACGCTCGCCTTGGCCTCGGCCCTTGCAGCAACGCTGTTCACACCCGCGTTCGCGCAGACCGAGATCCAGTGGTGGCATTCCATGACCGCCGTCAACAACGAGTGGGTCAATGACTTGGCCAAGCAGTTCAACGAGAGCCAGAAGGAATACAAGGTGGTGCCGGTGTTCAAGGGCACCTACGACGAATCGATGACGGCATCGATCGCGGCTTTCCGCGCCGGCAATGCGCCGCACATCCTGCAGGTGTTCGAAGTGGGCACCGCGACCATGATGGCCAGCAAGGGCGCCATCGTTCCGGTCGGCCAGGTCATGAAGGACGCGGGCGAGAAGTTCGACCCGAGCGGCTACATCTCCGCTGTCGCCGGCTACTACACGGCGCCCAACGGCCAGATGCTGAGCTTCCCGTTCAACAGCTCGACCACGATCTTCTACTGGAACAAGGACGCCTTCAAGGCGGCCGGCCTGCCGACCGACAAGGCCCCTGCGACTTGGCCCGAAGTCATCGCCGCCGCCGCCAAGCTCAAGGCCGCGGGCCACAAGTGCCCCTTCACCACGGCGTGGCAGGGCTGGACACAGCTCGAGAGCTTCTCTGCCTGGCACAACGTCGAATTCGCGACCAAGAGCAACGGCCTGGCCGGTCTTGACGCGCGCATGAAGATCGACTCGCCGCTGCACGTGCGCCACATCGAGAACCTGGCCAACATGGCCAAGCAGGGTCTCTTCGTCTACAAGGGCCGCGGCAACGTGCCCGAGGCGAGCTTCGTGTCCGGCGAGTGCGCCATGATCAACACGTCTTCGGGCTTCTACGGCAACGTCGCCAAGAACGCCAAGTTCGCCTATGGGCTGGCACCGCTGCCCTACTACCCGGACGTTCCGGGCGCTCCGCAGAACACCGTGATCGGCGGGGCCAGCCTGTGGGTGATGTCGGGCAAGAAGCCGGCCGAATACAAGGGTGTTGCGAAGTTCTTCAGCTTCATCTCGCAGCCTGAAGTGCAGTCGGCCAGTCACAAGCGCACGGGCTACCTGCCGATCACGACGGCGGCCTATCAACTCACCGAGAAGTCGGGCTTCTACAAGGAAAACCCCGGCACCGATGTCGCCGTGACACAGATGATCCGCAAGGTGACGGACAAGAGTCGCGGCATCCGCCTGGGCAACTACGTGCAGGTCCGCGCCATCGAGGACGAAGAGCTCGAACAGGTCTGGAACGGCAAGAAGACGGCCAAGGAAGCGCTGGACGAGATCGTCAAGCGCGGCAACGAGCAGATCGAGCGCTTCCAGAAAGCCAACAAGGGCTGAAGCCCTTGCCAGCTTTCAGCTGCCGTATTTGCACCCCACCCTGCCCTCCCCGCCAAGCGGGGAGGGTGCCTCCCAACAATTGATGCCGCAGTAGACTCGCCCCGCCCGCCTCTTCCAAGACTGGCGGGTTTTCTTTTTTTGAGGTTGCATGGAAAAACGGGTTGTTTTCCGATCCCGCTGGCTGCCGTGGCTGTTGATGGCTCCGCAGATCCTGGTGATCCTCGTGTTCTTTTTCTGGCCCGCGGCGCAGGCGATCCTGCAATCGCTCCAGCAGCAGGATGCGTTCGGTACGTCGGTCGAGTTCGTGGGGCTCGACAACTTTCGCCAGCTGTTCAATGACCCAAGCTATATCGAGTCATTCAAGACCACCGCGGTGTTCTCGGTGCTCGTGGCGGGCATCGGCCTGAGCCTGTCGCTCGCGCTGGCGGTTTTTGCGGACCGCATCATCCACGGCGGCATGGTCTACAAGACCATGCTGATCTTGCCCTACGCGGTCGCTCCGTCCGTTGCTGCGGTCGTGTGGGTCTTCATGTTCTCGCCCTCACTCGGGGTGGTCTCCTACGCGTTGGGCAAGTTCGGCTTCGACTGGAACCACCTTTTGAATTCGGGGCACGCCATGGCGCTGATCGTGCTCGCGTCGGTCTGGAAGCAGATCTCCTACAACTTCCTGTTCTTCCTGGCCGGCCTGCAGTCGATCCCGAAATCGCTCATCGAGGCCGCCGCGATCGACGGCGCGCGTCCCTGGCGCCGGTTCTGGACCGTGCAGTTCCCACTGCTGTCGCCGACCACCTTCTTCCTGCTCGTGATCAACATCGTCTATGCCTTCTTCGACACCTTCGCGATCGTCGACGCGGCCACGATGGGCGGCCCGGGCAAGGACACCACAATCCTCGTCTACAAGGTCTACTACGACGGCTTCAAGGCGATGGACCTCGGCGGCTCCGCCGCGCAATCGGTCGTCCTGATGCTGATCGTGATCGTGCTGACGGTCCTCCAGTTTCGTTACGTCGAAAAGAAAGTGCAGTACTGAACCATGGTCGAGAAGCGTGGCACTCACGGCATCCTCGCCCAAGTGGTGATGGTGCTCGGCGTCTTCATCATCGCCTTTCCGATCTACCTCGCGTTCGTGGCCTCGACGCACACGGCGCAAGAGATCGTCCAGGCGCCCATGCCGCTGCTGCCGGGCAGTCACATGATGGAGAGCTACAAATCGGCGCTTTTCGGTCGCGAGACCAGCGCCGGCTCCAACGCGCCGGTGGCCCACATGATGTGGGTCAGCCTGGTCACCGCACTCGTCATCGCGATCGGCAAGATCACGATCTCGCTGCTGTCGGCGTTCGCGATCGTCTACTTCAAGTTCCCGTTTCGGCGGTTCTGCTTCTGGATGATCTTCGTGACGCTGATGCTGCCGGTGGAGGTGCGCATCCTGCCGACCTACAAGGTGCTGTCGGATCTCCACATGCTCAACACCTATGCGGGGCTGACGGTGCCGCTCATCGCATCGGCGACGGCGACCTTCCTGTTCCGCCAGTTTTTCATGACGGTGCCGGACGAACTCACCGAGGCCTCGCGCATGGACGGGGCCAGCCCGATGCGCTTTTTCTGGGACGTGCTGCTGCCGCTGTCGAAGACGTCGATCGCCGCGCTGTTCGTGATCCAGTTCATCTACGGCTGGAACCAGTACCTCTGGCCGCTGCTTGCGACCACTGGCGAGGACATGTACCCGGTGGTCGTCGGCATCAAGCGCCTGATCGCCGGCGGCGATTCGCAGAACGAGTGGAACGTGGTGATGGCCACCGCCATCCTTGCGATGGTGCCGCCCGCATTGGTCGTCGTCCTCATGCAGAAATGGTTCGTGAAGGGCCTCGTGGATACCGAAAAATGAAACACCCCCAGGCTTGCTCGCTTCGCGTAGCCGCACACCCCCTTTCAGGGGGCAATACCAGCGGCCCGGCGAAGCCGGTTCCGCGGTATTCCTGGAACTTGGATGCCAGCTCGCTGGTAGCCATTGGTCAAAACTAATCAGAACATGGCAGCTCTCTCGTTTCGCAACGTCATCAAGCGCTATGGGCACGGGCCCAAGGCGAACCAGGTCATCCACGGCGTCAGCGCCGACATCGCAGACCACGAATTCATCGTCATCGTCGGGCCCTCGGGCTGCGGCAAGTCCACGCTGCTGCGCATGGTCGCAGGGCTGGAGGAAGTCAGCGTCGGGGAGATCCACATCGGCAATCGGGTGGTGAACAACCTCGAACCGGCAGAGCGCGACATCGCGATGGTGTTCCAGAACTACGCGCTCTATCCACACATGTCGGTGTTCGACAACATGGCCTACGGCCTGAAGATCGCCAAGATTCCGGTGCCCGAGATCAAGGCCCGGGTCGACAAGGCCGCGAAGATCCTGGAACTCGGCCACCTGCTGGCGCGCAAGCCGCGCGAGTTGTCCGGCGGCCAGCGGCAGCGCGTCGCGATGGGCCGCGCGATCGTTCGGCAACCGCAGGTGTTCCTGTTCGACGAGCCGCTGTCGAACCTCGACGCCAAGCTGCGCGCGCAGACCCGGCTGGAGATCCAGAAGCTCCACCGCGAACTCGGCATTACCTCGCTTTTCGTCACGCACGACCAGGTCGAGGCCATGACGCTCGCCCAGCGGATCATCGTGATGAACGGCGGCGTGATGGACCAGTTCGGCACGCCCGAAGAGGTGTACTCGCGCCCCGCCACGACCTTCGTCGCGAGCTTCATGGGCTCGCCGCCGATGAACCTGTTGAAGCACGCGCCGGGTGTGAGGACGGGCATGATCCTCGGCATCCGACCCGAGCACCTGACGCTCGACTCGAACGGCTGGTCGGTGGAGGTCGAGTACGTGGAAATGCTGGGCGCCGAACGGCTGATCTACGGCCGCATCGGTGACGAGCAACTGGTCATGCGCGCCGACGAAGGCCAAACGCCGCCTGTCGCGGGCGACACCATCCGAATCGCCGCGCGGCAGGACAAGCTCCACTGGTTCGACGCCGGCTCCGGGAAGCGAGCATGAAACCGTGGCCCTATCCGCGCTGGATCGCCCATCGCGGCGCGGGCAAGCTCGCGCCGGAGAACACGCTGGCCGCCTTCCGGCTCGGCGCCGAGTATGGTTTTCGCATGTTCGAATGCGACGCCAAGCTCAGCGCCGACGGCGTGCCCTTCCTCCTGCACGACAGCACGCTCGAACGCACGAGCAACGGCCACGGCGTCGCGGGCGACCAACCCTGGATGGCACTGTCCCAACTGGACGCCGGCACATGGCATTCGCGCCGCTATGCCGGCGAGCCGCTGGCCACACTCCAGGGACTGATCCGTTTCTGCCTGGCAAACCGGCATGCACTCAACATCGAGATCAAGCCCACGCCCGGCCAAGAGCGGCCCACCGGTGAAGCAGTGGCACGCCATGCGGCCATGCTGTGGACTGACCCCACGCTTCCTCCGCCCTTCCTCACGTCTTTTCAGCCCGACGCGCTGCGGGGCGCATTGACGACACGTCCGGAGCTACCGCGCGGCCTGCTGCTCGACACGCTGTGGGACGGCTGGCTCGACACAGCGCTGCAATTGCGCTGTTCGGCGGTCGTCTGCAACTACGCGCTATGGGACGCTTCGACCGTGGCGCAGGTGCACGCGGCGGACCTGCGCGCGCTGAGCTACACCGTCAACGACGAATGGGCCGCGCAGCGATTGATCGCGCTCGGCACCGACGGGATCATCACGGATCGGATCGACAGGTTCAGTCCGGCAGACTGATCGTCGCGTCGCACCTCGTTTCGTCCGCCGGACGCGCGCCTTCTATGATGAAGACATGACCTGGCTCCCACGTCTTGCGGCCCTGTTGCTGGCCGCCATGCTTTGCTGCACGGCGATGGCGCAGGGGAGCGAAACAGCCGATGTCGCCCCCACCGTGGCGGCGCTGCGAGCCCGGCTCGACGCCGTCCCGCGGAATGTCGAGAACGCCGAGGACGTCGCCGGCGTGATCACGGAACTCAACGGGATCAGCGCCGCGACCGACAAGTTCATCGCCTCGCGCACCGGCGACCTCAACGATCTCAACGCACGCCTCGGCGAACTCGGCAACCCACCGCCCGCGGGCGCGGCCCCCGAGAACCCGGACATCACCCGTCGCCGCGCCACCTTGACCAAGGAACGCAACGCGCTCGACGCCGACATTCGGCTGGCCCGCCTCGTGACCGTCGACGCCCAGCAACGCGCCAGTGATGTCCTCGCCAAGCGACGCGCCATGTTCGAAGCCCAGTTGACCGAACGCGCGCCCTCGCCACTCGGCAGGGAGTTCTGGGGCGACATGGCCGAGGCCTGGTCCGGCGACGTGGATCGACTGAGTGAACTCGGCACCGAGTTGGAAGCAAGTCTGAACGTTGCCAGGCAGCCGGCCCATGCCACGGCGGTGCTCGTCAGCCTGATCGTGGCGCTGCTCCTGGCGTTGCCGGGCAACTGGCTGGCCGAGCGAGCGCTCACCCGGATTGCCGCTCGCGTGCTGCCGACTGGAAGACTGCGACGATCGCTGCTCGTGATCGCGATCGTCAGCACCAACGTCCTTCTGGTCGGACTGGCGGCGCATGGCGTCTTCACCACGCTCGACCTCCACCAGGTGTGGGGCGAAAAGACGCGGAAACTGGGGCAGGCGATGGTGCAGTCGAGCGTTTTCATCGCCTTCGTCGTCGGCCTCGGCCGGGCGCTGCTGTCCAACGGCCGGCCATCGTGGCGGCTGCCGCCGATCCCCAACTGGATGGCCGCGCGGCTTGCCCCTTACCCCTGGTTGATGGCGCTGGTCGCCGTCCTGGTATGGGTGCCGACGCAGGTCAATGCGTTGGTCGACGCCAGCTTCGCAGCCGTGGTTGCGGCGCACGTGGTGATGGCCCTGGCCCTTACCGGAATCATCGGCGCGATGCTGCTGCGGCTGCGGGGTCCGCGCGACGCTGTGCCGGCGCCAGCGACCGAAGCGACGGGCGACGCTGCCGCTGCACCCGCTGTGCCGGACGCAACGGAGCGACCGCTCTGGGTGGGGGTGCTGTTGGGGCTGGTCACGCTGATCCTCATCGTGATCTGGGTATTGGTCGCGACCGGTTACGTCGCCCTGGCGAGCTTTCTCGCCAGCCAACTCAATTGGTCCGGCATCGTCGTGTCGGCCTTCTATGTGCTTTTCAAGTTCGCCGACGATTTCTTCATGGCGGTGGTGTCGTCGCGCAGCAGCTTCGGCCAACGGCTGCACCTGAGTTTCGGACTCACCCAGCGCACGCTGGATCAGACGGCCGTCGCGTTGTCGGGTTTGAGCCGCGTCGCGCTGTTCTTCTACATGATCATCGCGCTGGCGACGCCCCTCGGCACGAGCCCGGGCGAGGTGTTCCAGCGAAGCGGCAAATACGGCACGGGGGTGAAGGTCGGCGAGATCCAGTTGGTGCCCGGCGCGATCTTCGGCGCGATCGCGGTGCTCGTTGCCGGCTTCATCGCCCTGCGGATCGTCAAGAACTGGCTGGACACACGCTTCCTGCCGACCACGGCCCTCGAGCCGGGGATGCAGAGCTCGATCACGACGCTGCTGGGCTATGTGGGCGGGATCATCGTGATCGCTTTCGCGATGTCGGCGCTCGGCATCGGCATCGAACGCATCGCCTGGGTGGCCAGTGCGCTGTCGGTGGGTATCGGCTTCGGCTTGCAGGCGATCGTGCAGAACTTCATCTCGGGGCTGATCCTGCTGGCGGAACGGCCGGTGAAGGTGGGCGACTGGGTGGTCCTGGGCAATGCCGAGGGAGACATCCGCCGCATCAACGTTCGCGCGACCGAGATCCAGTTGGGCGACCGGTCCACGATGATCGTTCCGAATTCGGAATTCATCACCAAGACGGTCCGCAACATGACGCTCTCGAACGCCGAGGGCCGCGTGCTGATCCGCCTGCCCATGCCTCTGACGACCGACGCCAAGCGCGCGCGGGAGGTGATGCTGTCGGCGTTTGCGAACCATCCGGGCGTGCTGGCCACCCCGGCACCGGCCGTCACGCTCGAAGGTATCGAGGTCGGCTTCATGATCTTCCAGGCGGTTGCCTATGTGCAGAGCCCGCGGCTTTCCGGCGGAATACGCAGCGACGTGCTGTTCACCATCCTCGATGGGCTTCGCGCGGCAGGCTTGCCGATGGCTGCCTATCCTGGAGTACCGGCCGGCATGCCGGCGCCTCCCTCCCCCGTGGCCGCTGTGCCGCCGCCACCCAGCGTGCTGCCGGGAACCGCCACCTAGCGCCGCCAGCCTCCGGAGACGAGCCACTGGCTGGTCCCGCACGCCGCCACCAGCGCGGCGTAGGTCGCCATCCTGCCGTCCTGACCGAAGACGATCAGCCCAGCGACCAGGACTGCAACGCCAACGACGAAATTGACCGCGCCCTGAGTCCACCAAGCCCGAGGCTTGCCGGACCGGCGCATCGTGAATCGACCCAGGAGCGCGCACAGAAAGCCGACCGCGAACGCCGGGGCAACAAAGTTGAGGAGATGATCGAAAAGGTCCAGAGGCGTCATTGCGAAGGCTCGCGAGACGGGAATCCACGGGATTGGGAAGCTCTGGCAACGGCCATTTTTCGATGCCGGACCGTCTACGGGCCGCAGATTTTATAATCGCCGGCTATGTCAGTCTGGGCCCTCGGGTTGAACCACACGACCGCGCCGCTCGACCTGCGCGGTCGTTTCGCGTTCGCCATCGACCAAATCGCTCCGACGCTCCAGAGCCTTCGGCATTCGTTTGGCTCCAACAGGCATCCCGACGTCGAAGCGGCCATCATCTCGACCTGCAACCGCACCGAGATCTACTGCGCCGCCAATCATCTCGCGCTCGACCACACCGTCGACTGGCTCGCCCACAGTGGCGGGGTGTCGCCAGCGCTCCTCCGCTCGCACGCGTACACCCTGCACGACGACCAGGCCGCCCGCCACGCCTTCCGCGTCGCCAGCGGGCTCGATTCCATGGTCCTGGGCGAGGCCCAGATCCTCGGCCAGATGAAGGATGCCGTGCGCGCCGCCGAGACGGCCGGCGCCCTCGGTAGCACGCTGAACCAGCTGTTCCAGCGCTCCTTCGCCGTCGCCAAGGAAGTCCGCACCGCCACTGAAATCGGCGCCCACTCGATCAGCATGGCCGCGGCGGCCGTTCGCCTGGCTGGTCAGCTGTTCGAGGATCTGCAACGCACCCGCGTGCTGTTCGTCGGTGCCGGCGAGATGATCGACCTGGCCGTGACGCACTTCGCGGCCAGGCAACCCAAGTCCATCGTCATTGCCAACCGTACGCTGGAGCGCGGCGAAAAGCTGGCCTCGCGCTTCGGCGGCGAGGCCATGCGGCTGGCCGACCTGCCAGCCCGTCTGGCCGAATTCGACATCGTCGTGAGTTGCACGGCCAGCACCTTGCCGCTGATCGGCCTGGGCGCCGTCGAACGCGCGCTCAAGCTGCGCAAGCACCGCCCGATGTTCATGGTCGACCTTGCTGTGCCGCGCGATATCGAGCCCGAGGTCAAGGCGCTCGAAGACATCTATCTCTACACGGTCGACGATCTCGCGCAAGTCGTGCAGCAGGGGCACGCCAGCCGGCAGGCCGCAGTGGCGCAAGCCGAGGTCATCATCGACGCCGGGGTCCAGAGCTTCATGCATTGGCTGGACCAGCGCGGCACCGTGCCGCTGATCCAGCAACTCAACGCTCAGACCGACGAATGGCGTGCCGCCGAACTGGCGCGGGCGCGCAGGCTGCTTGCCAAGGGAGAGAGCGTCGAAGCCGTACTCGAAGCGCTGTCGCGCGGGCTGACCCAGAAGATGCTCCACGGCGCCCTGGCCGAGTTGCACGCCGGCGACGCCGCCGCGCGCGAACACACGGCGCAGACCATTTCGCGCCTCTTCCTGCGAAACGAACTCCGCAGCGACACGCGCAAAGAGCGTTAGCGACGCCCCTGCTCCGGCGCCGCGCGCCGAACACGCCCTTGCCGCCTTCGCCTTCGCACGCGGCTTGAACCTTTCGCAAACCCGCCCTCTTTCGCCCCTTTCCCGTGAAACCCTTCCTGCGTCAACAGCTCGAGCGCTTTGCGCAACGCCTCGGCGAACTCGACTTCCTGCTTTCGCGGGAGGACATCATGTCCGACATGGCGCAGTACCGCACCATCTCCCGCGAGCACGCGGAAGTCACGCAGATCGCTGGCCGGTACACCCGCTACCTGCAACGCGAGGCG
Organism: Variovorax sp. 10L426; assembly: GCF_056395305.1. Taxonomy (NCBI): domain Bacteria; kingdom Pseudomonadati; phylum Pseudomonadota; class Betaproteobacteria; order Burkholderiales; family Comamonadaceae; genus Variovorax; species Variovorax sp. 10L426. The sequence goes on from NZ_JBFTJF010000006.1 coordinate 143,859, forward strand.
GATCTGGCCGGGGCGCGCGAGATGCTCGACGATCCTGACATGGCCGAGATGGCACAGGAGGAAATCGCGAGCGCCGAAGCGGAGCTGACGCAACTCGAAGATGAACTCCAGCGCCTGCTGCTTCCCAAGGATCCGGACGACGCGCGCAATGCCTTCCTTGAAATCCGCGCCGGCACGGGCGGCGACGAGTCGGCCCTTTTCGCCGGCGACCTCCTGCGCATGTACACGCGCTATGCCGACCGAGTGGGCTGGCGCTGCGAAATCGTCAGCGAAAGCGAAAGCGAACTCGGCGGCTACAAGGAAGTGGTGATTCGCGTCGTCGGCGACGAGGTGTTCGGCAAGCTTCGCTTTGAATCGGGCGGCCATCGCGTGCAGCGCGTGCCTGCCACCGAAACGCAAGGCCGCATCCACACCAGCGCATGCACGGTCGCCGTGCTCGCAGAGCCGGACGAGGCGCAAGCAGTGCAGATCAACCCGGCCGACCTGCGCATCGACACCTTCCGCGCCAGCGGCGCCGGCGGCCAGCACATCAACAAGACCGACTCTGCAGTACGCATCACGCACGTCCCGACGGGCATCGTCGCGGAGTGCCAGGACGATCGCAGCCAGCATCGCAACAAGGCCAAGGCGCTGCAAGTGCTCTCGGCACGCATCCAGGAAAAGGAGCGCAGCGAACGAGCGGCCAAGGATGCTGCGCTGCGCAAGGGACTCGTCGGCAGCGGCGACCGCAGCGACCGGATCCGCACCTACAACTTTCCCCAGGGGCGGCTCACGGACCATCGCATCAACCTGACGCTCTACAAGCTGCTGGCCATCATGGAGGGCGATCTGGGTGACGTGCTGGACGCCCTGCAATCCGCGCGCGAAGCCGAGCAACTCGCGGAACTCGAAGCCGCCTTGCCAGCGTGAACACAGCGGAAGCCAATTCGCCCTCGACGCCAGCCGCCATGTTGGCTGCAGCGGCCGCCCTGGACATCGACCGGCTGGATGCGCAGCTTCTGTTGCTGCATGTGCTGGGGCGTCCCGCAGATGAACGAGCATGGCTCCTGGCCCATGACACCGACACGTTGGCGGAAGAGGTCTGGCCCGGTTTCGAACGACTGTGTGCCCGGCGAAGGGCAGGCGAGCCGGTGGCCTACCTGGTTGGCGAAAAGGAATTTCACGGGCTCAGCCTGAGAGTCGACGGCCGCGTCCTGGTCCCTCGTCCCGATACGGAAACGCTGGTCGACTGGGCCCTGCAATGCCTGGAAGGGCGGGAGACGCCCTCGGTGCTGGATCTCGGCACCGGCAGCGGCGCCATCGCCCTGGCGATCCAACACGCGCGTCCCGACGCCCACGTGGCGGCAGTGGATGCCAGCGCCGAGGCACTCATGGTGGCGCGCGCGAATGCTGAGCGGCTCGGACTGCCTGTGCGTTTTACGCAGGCAGACTGGCTCGCCGGCGCCGAACGCGGCCTCGACTTGATCGTTTCGAATCCGCCCTACATCGCCCACGGCGACGCGCATCTGGCCGCCCTGCGCCACGAACCACAGGGCGCACTCGTCTCCGGCGACGACGGCCTGGACGACATCCGCCGCATCGTCCAATCAGCGCCCGCGCATCTGAAAGAAGGCGGCTGGCTTTTGCTCGAACACGGCTACGACCAGAGCGAGCCGGTCCGGCAACTGCTGTCTCGACAGGGTTTTTCCGAATCCCAAAGCCGCGACGACCTCGCCGGCATCGCGCGATGTTCCGGCGGGATCTGGCGGGCGGTGAAATAATCCGCCCAGCCCAATTTCAGGAGTCACCCATGTCCGAAGCCCAGCAACGCATTGACGACCTCGTCAAGACCAACGATCTTGTCCTCTTCATGAAGGGCAACGCCAGCTTTCCGATGTGCGGATTCTCGGGTCGCGCGATCCAGATCCTCAAGGCGGTAGGTGTCGACCCCCGAACGCTCAAGACCGTCAACGTGCTGGAAGACGATGCCATTCGCCAGGGCATCAAGGAATACAGCAACTGGCCGACTATTCCGCAGCTCTACGTGAAGGGCGAGTTCGTCGGCGGCTCGGACATCCTCATGGAAATGTACGAATCCGGCGAATTGCAGCAAATGCTGAACAGCAATCCGGCTTGATATTGCTCGCCCCCAGGTTGCCCGCACTCCGTGTCGGGCGCCCACCCCCTGCCGGGGGCAACACCGGCGGCCCGGCTAAGCAGGTTCCGCGGTGTTTCATGAATGGAGACTGAGCATGAGTCACGACCATGGGGATGACGGGCACGCGCATGACGACCCGGCCTGGAAGCACGATGGCGTGCGCGTGATTCCGGGCAATCAGCTTGACACCAACACGGCGCAGACGCCGGGCATGAACCGGGCGGCGGCCATCAACTTTGCGCGCGTCGGCGCGCAGAAGCTGTGGGCGGGGACCGTGACCATTCATGCGAATGCCAAAACCGGTGCACATCACCACGGTCACCTCGAATCGGTGATCTATGTCGTTCGGGGGCGCGCCCGCATGCGATGGGGTGAACAACTGGAGTTCACGGCTGAGGCAGGTCCGGGCGATTTCATCTATGTGCCGCCCTACGTGCCGCACCAGGAAATCAACGCCAGCGAGACCGAAGCCCTCGAATGCGTGCTCTGCCGCAGTGACGGCCAGGCCGTGGCGATCAACCTCGACATTGAGCCTGTCGAGAAGCCCGAGTCGGTTCTATGGGTCGATCCCACGCACCCGCAAGGCGGTATTTGACCTCTTCGCGACAAAACGGCAAATCCGAGAAAACATAGACATCTGCGAACACCGGGCACGGCTTATGCTGTATCCAAGTGTTCGAAACCGGAGGTGTCCATGGATTCCCGCAGTCTCGTCCCCGCGTCGTCGTTCCAGTTGCCGGTCGCCAACCTGCGCAGCGTTTTCCAGACGCACGACGTCGAGCGCAAGCTCGCCAAGCTCCCCGATCGCGACCACGAACACCTGCGGACGACCTACGAACGCATGCTCGAACGCGGCCCCGATCGCTTCCAGGTCAAGCCCAGCGGCGTGCCAGAGATGTCCGGCCTCTACGCGCAACTGCCCAACTTCACCGAAGTGCTCGACGACGTGCGTCGCCACGTGGCGCTCGCCCAGGACAGTCGCGACGGACTCGAAGTCACGCCGATGTTGCTGCTCGGGCCGCCGGGTGTCGGCAAGACCCACTTCGCAAGGAAACTGGCCGACCTGCTGGGTACCGGAATGTCGCTGGTTCCGATGAACTCCATGACAGCCGGCTGGCTGTTGTCCGGTGCATCCTCGCAATGGAAGGGCGCGAAGCCCGGCAAGGTGTTCGAAGCGCTGGTCGACGGCCAGTACGCAAACCCCGTGATGGTCATTGACGAAATCGACAAGGCAGGTGCCGACAGCCAGTACGACCCGCTCGGCGCGCTCTACAGCCTGCTGGAGCACGACACAGCCCACGCGTTCGTCGACGAGTTCGCCGAAGTCCCGATCGACGCCAGCCAGGTGATCTGGATTACCACCGCAAATGACGAACGCGGCATTCCCGAGCCCATCCTGAACCGCATGAACGTGTTCGAGATCGAGGCGCCCTCGCCAGAAGCTTCTCGGCAGATTGCGCGCCAACTCTACGTGTCGATCAAGGGCGAGCATGACTGGGGCCGCCTGCTGACCGAAGAACCCTCCGACGATGTACTCGACCAACTCGCAACCCTCGCGCCGCGCGAGATGCGGCGCGCGCTGATGACCGGCTTCGGCAATGCCCGCCTGGCCGGCCGGGGCGAGGTGCGCGTGGAGGATCTTCCACGGGTCAGCACGCCTCGAAGCCGCATCGGTTTCGTGCAATAGAAGCGTGCCGGGTCGACCCGGGATGGAACGCGCCCGGGTCGTGGCACCATGTCGGTCTTCATCGACCGACCCATGACCCTGACCCAAAGCTTGCTGGTCATCGTCGCGCTCATCGCGACGAGCGCCTTCTTCTCCCTCGCCGAAATTTCCCTGGCCGCTTCCCGCCGTCTCCGCCTGCGTCAGATGGCCGACGAAGGCGACGTCCGTGCCGAGCGCGTGATGCGCATCCAGGAGCAGCCGGGCCACTACTTCACCGTGGTCCAGATCGGACTCAACGCCGTCGCGATCCTCGGCGGTGTGGTCGGCGAAGGTTCGCTGAGCCCCTATTACGCGCGCCTGTTCGAGCTTTGGCTCAGCGTCGAGGCCGCGCAGACTGCGGCCTTCCTCGCTTCGTTCATCACGATCATCGCGGTCTTCCTCGTGTTTGCCGACCTGTTTCCCAAACGGCTCGGCATGAGCAGCCCCGAGCGGCTTGCGGTGCGGATGGTCGGCCCGATGCAGGTGCTGATCACCACCTTCAAGCCGCTGGTCTGGTTCTTCACGGTCAGCACCGATGTGCTTTTCAAGCTGCTCGGCATGCCGATGCAGCGCGACGAAAAGATCACCTCGGCCGACATCCTCGCGATGACTGAAGCTGGCGCGCGCGCGGGCGTTCTGGCGCAGCGGGAGCAGCAGGTGATCGCCAACGTGTTCGAGCTCGACACCCGACTGGTGAGCAGCGTGATGACTTCGCGCGACCGCATCGCTTGGTTTCTTCGGGACGACCCGGAGACGGTGCTGCGCGCGCGCATCGTGGCCGAACCCTTTTCCGCCTACCCCGTGTGCGACGGCGAGATCGACCATGTGCTCGGCTACGTCGACAGCAAGGACATGTTCCAGCGCGTGCTGAGCGATCAGCCGCTCTCCTTCGACCATGGTCTGCCGCTTCACAAGGCGCTCGTCATTCCCGACAGACTGTCGCTGACCGAGGTGCTCGAACAATTTCAACAGGCCCACGAGGACTTCGCGATCATCGTGAACGAATACAGCCTGGTGGTCGGCGTGATCACGCTCAATGACGTGATGAGCACCGTGATGGGCGACCTGGTCGGCGATCAGGACGAAGAACAGCAGATCGTGAAGCGCGACGAGAACTCGTGGCTGATCGACGGCGTGACGCCGATTCAGGACGTCCAGCGGGCGCTCGACATCGAGGAACTGCCACATCCGGACGAGTACGAAACGCTCGCCGGCTTCCTCATGGTGATGCTCCGCCGCGTTCCCAAGAGAACCGACAGCGTCAGTTGGGCGGGCTACACCTTCGAAGTGATGGACGTGGACAGCTACCGCATCGACCAGGTGATGGTCACCCGCACGGCCGCGATGACGGCCAAGGCCTGAGCCTCAGTCCGGCCTGATGTCCTTGCGCGGATCCTTGAACACCCAGAGCCGCTGATTCGCAAAGACAGCATCCGGATAGGGCGACTTGCCACGGCTGCCGTTGTAGCGACCGAGCGTCATGAACAAATCGCCGGATTCACGGTCGAGGTAGTGACGCAGGATCACGCAGCCGAAGCGCAGATTGGTCTGCATGTGGAAGAGCTTGGATGGATCGCCGTCGCCGATCACGCGGGTCCAGAAGGGCATGACCTGCATGTAGCCCCGGGCGCCGACGCTCGACACCGCAAACTTGCGGAAGTTGCTTTCCACCTGGATCAACCCGAGCACGAGGCTGACGTCCAGGCCAGCGCGACGCGCTTCGTACCAGACGGTTTGCAGGAATTCCTTCCGCGTCGGCCAGTCGGGCAGTTTCTTCTTGAGCCGTTCGCTCATTTCGCCGAGCCATCGCAAGTACACGAGGCGGGATTCTGTGTCCTTGAATTCCGGGATCGGCGGCGCGTTGTTGCGGATGGCCGACGTCAGCGCGGTGCGCACGGAATCGATCAGCGGTTCCTCGATCTGCGCACCGGCGATGGCCTCGCGCGGCAGCGCCAGGGACAGCGCCCCGCAGGCGGCGGCGCCCAGACAGAGGCGCCGCGAAAGCCCGGACGCTTCTATGGACGCCGTCAGGCTCATGCAGCAGCCAGCTTGCCGGCAATGAAATCCGCGATGCCGCCCATCGGCACCTTGGTCGCGGCGGTTTCACGGCGATGTTGGTACTCGAACTGGCCTTCCTTCAGCCCGCGATCGGAGATCACGACGCGATGCGGCACGCCGATCAGTTCCCAATCAGCGAACATCGCGCCGGGGCGTTCGCCGCGGTCGTCGAGCAGCACATCGACGCCGGCAGCCAGGAGTCGCTCATAGAGAGCTTCGGCTGCCGCCTTCACGTCGGCGCTGCGGTCCATGCCGATCGGGCAGACCACGACGGTGAATGGCGCGATCGCATCGGGCCAGATGATGCCCCGCTCGTCGTTGTTTTGCTCGATCGCCGCGGCTGGTAGCCGGGTGATTCCGATGCCGTAGCAACCCATCTCGAGAAACTGCGGCTTGCCGGCCTCGTCGAGGAAGGTCGCATTCATCGGCTTGCTGTACTTGGTGCCGAGCACGAAGACGTGGCCGACCTCGATGCCACGTTCGATCGCCAGGATGCCCTTTCCGTCGGGGGACGGGTCGCCAGCGACGACATTGCGGATGTCGGCCACGGCGTCGGGCTCCGGCAGGTCGCGACCCCAGTTCACGCCGGTGATATGGAAATCGACTTCGTTGGCGCCGCAGATCCAGTCGGCCATCACCGCAACCTCGCGGTCCGCGACGATCTTGACCGCCTGCTTGAGATTCAGCGGCCCCAGATAGCCCGGCTTGCTGCCGAAGTGGTCCTCGATCTCGGTGACGGTTGCAAAGCGGAAGCCCTGGTCGAGGCCCGGCACCTTGCCCACCTTGATCTCGTTCATCTCATGGTCGCCGCGAACCAGCAGCAGCCATACCTGGACGCCCTTGATGTTGCCCGCCGCGTCCAGTGTGTCGGTCGCCAAGACCAGCGATTTCACGGTTGTCGAGAGCGGCACGCCCAGCAATTCAGCCACGTCCTCGCAGGTGCTCTTGCCCGGCGTAGGTGTCTTCGTCAGGGGCTTCGTCGCCGCGCCGCGCGGCCCGGCCGGTGCAAGGGCCTCGGCTTTTTCCATGTTCGCGGCGTAGTCGCTGTCGGGGCAATAGACGATCGCGTCCTCACCCGTCGCCGCGATCACCTGGAATTCCTGGCTCACGTCACCGCCGATCGCACCGCTGTCCGCCGCCACAGCTCGGTAGCGCAGGCCGAATCGGTCGAAGATCTTCCGGTAGGCGTCGGCCATCACCTTGTAGCTGGCCTTCGCGCCTTCGAGGTCTCGATCGAAGCTGTACGCGTCCTTCATGATGAACTCGCGCCCACGCATCAGGCCGAAGCGCGGTCGGCGCTCGTCGCGGAACTTGGTCTGGATCTGGTACAGGTTCTTCGGCAGCTGCTTGTAGCTGCGAATTTCCTGGCGCGCGATATCGGTCACGACCTCTTCGCTCGTCGGCTGGATGACGAACGAGCGCTCGTGACGGTCCTTGATGCGCAGGAGTTCGAGGCCGTAGCCCTGAAAGCGCCCGCTCTCTTCCCAGAATTCGGCGGGCTGAACCACGGGCATGGTCAGCTCAACTGCACCCGCCCGGTTCATTTCTTCCCGGACGATCGCCTCGACCTTGCGTATGACCCGCAGGCCCATCGGCATATAGGTATAGATGCCGGTGCCGAGCTTCTTGATCATGCCAGCACGCATCATGAGACGGTGGCTCGCGACTTCGGCGTCGGCTGGCGCTTCCTTGAGGGTGGAGATAAAGAATCGGGAAGCTTTCATCGGTCACGCAAAGAAAGAATACGGGCAGGGGGTTGGTGGCAGGGCGGAAGGCCCGGAACCGGCCGCTTGCCGTACGCAAGCCGGCAGGCATAATCGACTCAGTTCAAAAATTGGGGTTTGATTATGCTCGACCGGGACGGCTTCAGGCCCAACGTCGGCATCATCCTGCTCAACCAGAGAAACCAGGTTTTCTGGGGTAAGCGTATTCGTACACACTCCTGGCAGTTTCCTCAAGGCGGCATCGATCGCGGCGAAAGTCCCGAGCAGGCGATGTTCCGGGAACTGCATGAGGAAGTGGGTCTCCACCCGGAGCATGTGCGCATCGTGGCCCGTACCCGTGACTGGTTGCGCTACGAGGTGCCGGATCGGTTCATCCGCCGTGACGCGCGCGGCCATTACAAAGGCCAGAAGCAGATCTGGTATTTGCTGCAATTGATCGGTCACGACTGGGATCTGAACCTGCGCGCCACAGATCATCCCGAGTTCGACGCCTGGCGCTGGCATGACTACTGGGTCCCGTTGGACGTGGTGGTCGAATTCAAGCGCGGCGTCTATGAGATGGCATTGACCGAACTCGCCCGCTACCTGCCTCGGCAGGATTTCCGCAACCGGTTCCTGCGCAGCAATGTGCGCGCGCGCGAATTCGAGCGCCATCCGCCCGGCCCGGGCCATGAACCGACCTTCGAACTGCCGCCCGGCGCCAGCTTCGACCCGAATCCGAATGCCAACCTTGCGAACGACTCTCCCTCGACCAGCGACCCGTTTCATGCTCCGCGCTAGCTGGCGAATCGCCCTCGCCTGCATTCTTGGCGCTTCGAGCCTCGCCCACGCCCAGTTGTTTGAGGATGCCGACTGGAAGGAATCCGAAGTGCCACCGCCCCCGGCTTTCAGCCAGGACAAGCTGATCGGCATCGACATGCCACGCTACATGAGCCTGAAGTTCGGCGTCGATCCCGCGACCATCAAGGTGACACGCGATGGCGTGGTGCGCTATGTGGTCGTCGCATCCAACCGCGAAGGCGGCGGATTCAATGCCTTCTACGAAGGCGTGCGGTGCGCGACCGACGAGCACAAGACCTACGCACGCTTCATCAATGGAGCATGGGAGCAGCAGGTCGATCCCGAATGGAGGCGTTTCAGCGAACGAAGCGCACGCTACGTCTACGCGTTGGCTACACAGGGACTGTGTCGCGGGCATGCCCCGCGGGCCTCAGTGAACGAAATGGTTCGCAACTTGACGACACCGGTCCGCGAGGTCGAGTGATCGGTCAGTGGCCGTCGGGCATCAACACCATGTTGTCCCGATGGACCATCTCGGCTTCGGCGACATAGCCCAGGAGCCGCTCGAATTCCATCGATGGCTTGCGACAGAGCATGCGAGCCTCGACACTTGAGTAGTTGGCAAGGCCCCGCGCGAGTTCGACTCCCCGGTCATCGCGTATCGCAATCACGTCGCCGCGCGAGAACTCGCCTTCGACGCTCGTCATGCCGATCGGGAGCAGGCTCTTGCCCTCGCCACGCACCTTGGCCGCCGCGCCCGCATCCACCGACACAGCGCCACGCAGCTGAAGGTGGTCGGCCATCCAGCGCTTCCGCGCCTGATGCTTGGCGGTTTGCGCGAGCAAAAGCGTGCCGATAGGCTCGCCGCACGTCAGCCGCAGCAGAGCATCAGGCTCGCGGCCCCAGGCGATCACAGTCGACGCACCGGACCCCGCCGCACGCTTGGCCGCAAGGATTTTTGTGATCATGCCGCCGCGGCCGATGCTGCTGCCGGCTCCACCGGCCATGACCTCGAGCGCCGGGTCGCCCGCTGCCGCTTCGTGCACGAAGCGGGCATCAGGATCCTTGCGCGGGTCGGCAGTGAAAAGGCCCTTCTGGTCCGTCAAGATGACCAGCGCGTCGGCCTCGACCAGGTTGGCAACCAACGCGCCAAGGGTGTCGTTGTCGCCGAACTTGATTTCGTCGTTGACGACCGTGTCGTTCTCGTTGATGACCGGCACCACACCGAGCGCAAGCAAGGTAACGAGGGTGGAACGCGCATTGAGATAGCGTTCACGGTCCGCGAGATCTGCGTGCGTCAACAACACTTGCGCGCTGCCGATACCGTTTTCGCGCAACTTGGTTTCATAGACTTGCGCCAGGCCCATCTGGCCAACTGCCGCGGCTGCCTGCAGCTCATGAATCTCATGCGGGCGAACACGCCAACCCAGTCGCTTCATGCCTTCGGCGATCGCGCCACTCGACACCATCACGACCTCCCGGCCATCGCGGACCAGCGTTGCAAGTTGGCGGCACCATTCACCAATGGCGCTCTCATCCAGGCCACGCCCTTCATTGGTGACCAGGCTAGAGCCCACTTTGACAACAATGCGACGTGCGTCACGGAGTGCGGCTGAACCAGAACTTGAGGTCATGGAGCTATGGCTAACTTGATGGCTACTGGACTGTCCGTCCTCGGATGGACTCACGAAAAGCGCGGATCGATCTCAGTCGGCGGCTGCTCGGCCACCTGCTGAGCCTTGACGTGCTGGTAGATCGCCTGAACCAACGGCTCGCACCCTTCGCGGGTGAGCGCAGAAATCTCGAAAACCGGCCCCTTGAAACGCAATCTCTTGACGAAATCCTTGACGCGCGTGGCACGCTCGTCGACGGGGATCATGTCGAGCTTGTTCAGCACCAGCCAGCGAGGCTTTTCGTAGAGAGCGGCATCGTATTTCTTCAGCTCGCCGACGATCGCCTTGGCCTGCGCCACCGGATCGACTCCCTCGTCGAACGGTGCGAGGTCGACCACGTGCAGAAGCAAACGAGTGCGCTGAAGATGACGCAAAAAGAGATGACCAAGGCCAGCACCTTCCGATGCACCTTCGATCAATCCTGGGAGGTCGGCCACGACAAAGCTCTGCTCCGGACCGACGCGGACGACGCCGAGATTGGGATGCAACGTTGTAAAGGGATAGTCAGCGATGCGCGGCCGCGCGTTGGAAATGGCGCTGATGAGCGTTGATTTGCCGGCGTTCGGCATGCCTAGCAGGCCGACATCTGCCAAAACCTTGAGTTCGAGCTTGAGGTTCTTCTTCTCGCCAGGCCAGCCCGGGGTCTTCTGCCGCGGGGCGCGATTGATGGCGCTCTTGAATCGCATGTTGCCGAAACCACCGTCACCGCCCTTGGCAATCGTGATCACCTCGCCCGGCGCCAACAGCTCATAAAGCACCTCGCCGGTCTCTGCATCGGAAATGATCGTTCCGACCGGCATCTTGAGCGTGATGTCTTCGCCGGCGGCGCCGAACATGTCCGAGCCCATCCCGTGCTGCCCTCGCTTCGCTTCGTGGCGGCGCGAAAACCGGAAGTCGACCAGGGTATTCAGGTTTGAGTCCGCCACCGCGAACACGTGGCCACCCCGCCCTCCGTCGCCGCCGTTCGGCCCGCCGAATTCCTTGTACTTCTCATGACGGAACGACACGCAGCCGTTGCCGCCGTCGCCGGCAGCAACGTCGATGAAGGCCTCGTCCACGAACTTCATGAGATATCCAGTTTACAAATGAAGAAGCCCCGGCAAAGCGGGGCTCCGAAAAGATCGAAGTGACAGGCTTAGGCCGGAGTCACGTTGACCGTGTGCTTGTTGAGTGCGCCCTTGGTGCCGAAAGACACATGGCCGTCCACCAGCGCAAATAGCGTGTGGTCCTTGCCCACGCCGACATTGATGCCAGGGTGGAATTGCGTGCCGCGTTGGCGCACGATGATCGAGCCTGCACTGATCAATTCGCCGCCGAAGGCCTTAACACCGAGCATTTTGGGCTTCGAATCACGCCCGTTCCGCGTAGAGCCGCCGCCTTTTTTCTGTGCCATGGAATCAGCTCCTTAGCCGGCGATCGCGCCGATTTGCAGTTCAGTGAACTGCTGGCGATGGCCTTGACGTTTCTGATAGTGCTTACGACGACGCATCTTGAAGATGCGAACCTTGTCGTGCTTGCCGTGCGACAGCACCGTGGCTGTCACCGATGCGCCGGACACCAGGGGCGTACCGACCTTGATTGCGCTGCCGTCGCCGACTGCGAGAACTTGGTCGATCACGATTTCCTGGCCTACGTCCGCAGCAATCTGTTCTACTTTAATTTTCTCGCCGGAAGCAACGCGATACTGCTTGCCGCCGGTTTTTATGACCGCGTACATGTGGACCTCTTGGGAAAAGATGGCTCTACGGCAAATTCCGCAGAGCCCAAGATTCTAGCACGCATGCGGCCTGACTACACCCATCATTCCAAGGTGCGAGGCCATTAATCCTTTGGCCTCCCTATAATCGGCGACTTCCGGCCAAGCGCCATCGTCGCACCTCTCGCAGCGCGCAAGCGCCCTCGCCTTGTCAGTTCCCGCCGCAGACACCTCCCCCGCCGCCAACGTCCTCAGCCTGATTGCAGAAGATATGGCCGGGGTCGATCTTGTGATCGCCCGCCGGCTCGATACTGGCGTGCCGCTCGTGAGCCAGGTGTCGAAGTACATCATTTCCGCGGGCGGCAAACGACTGAGGCCCGCATTGCTCCTCCTCATGGCTGGCTCGCTGGGTTATCAGGGGGAGCAACGCTTCAACTTGGCTGCCGTCGTGGAATTTATCCACACGGCGACGCTGTTACACGATGACGTCGTCGACGAATCGACGCTTCGCCGCGGCCGACCGACAGCCAATGAATCCTTTGGAAACCCCGCGAGCGTACTCGTGGGTGACTTCCTGTACTCCCGCGCGTTCCAAATGATGTTGGACGCGAACGACATCCGGGTCATGGAGATACTCGCCGAGGCAACCAATGTCATCGCCGAAGGGGAAGTGCTCCAACTGATGAACATGCATGACGCCTCGCTCGACAAGGAAGCCTATCTCAGGGTGATTCGCTCCAAGACCGCCAAGTTGTTCGAGGCAAGCACTCGGCTTGCGGCGGTACTCGCCAAGGCAACACCCGAAGTCGAGGAGGCGTGCGCCACCTACGGCCAAGCGCTCGGCACGGCCTTCCAAGTCATCGATGATGTCCTGGATTACGCCGGCGACGCGAACGAGACCGGCAAGAACGTGGGAGATGACCTTCGCGAAGGCAAGACCACACTTCCCTTGATTCTCGCCATGCAACGCGGCACGTCGCATCAACGAGATTTCATCCGCGCGGCCATAGAAGCCGGAGATACGACACAGTTGCCGCGGATCGTGGAAATCGTGCGGGAAACGGGCGCTCTTGAAGCCACGAGAGACGCTGCAGCGGCAGAGGCTCAGCGTGCGATGGACGCACTTCGTGGTTTTCCTGCAAATTCGCACTCCGCCGGTTTGCTACAATTAGCGGCTCAGTTGCTTGAGCGACGCGCCTAAGTCACCACGAAGGACGACTCTCTTTTCTTGCAACCATCGGGGTGTAGCTTAGCCTGGTAGAGCGCTACGTTCGGGACGTAGAGGCCGGAGGTTCGAATCCTCTCACCCCGACCAGATTCCCGCTAGGAGCGTGCGCGGCAGAAGCGTGACGGACGCATGATGGCTTGGTAGATTGCGGTCCCATGCCCGCAAGCTATCTGCCCTACGAGCCGCAACAGCAACGACTGCTGCCCGACGCACTGCAAGACTGGCTGCCTGAAGGGCACCTGGCGTATTTCATCAGCGACAGCGTCGACAGTCTTGATCTGAGCGCATTCCACGCCCGGTATGCCCTGGGCGGCCCGCGCAACCAGCCGTTCCATCCGGCCATGATGGTCAAGGTGCTCATCTACGGCTACGCGACGGGCACCTTCAGCTCGCGCAAGTTGGCGGCCAAGCTGCACGAAGACGTTGTACTTCGTGTTCTGGCCGCAGACAACTACCCCGCGCATCGCACGCTCTCGGATTTCCGGGCGCTGCACCTCGAGGAGTTGGCAGCCCTGTTCGTGCAGGTGGTACGCCTGGCGCGCGAATGCGGGCTGGTGAAGCTGGGCACCGTGGCGGTGGACGGCACCAAGCTCAAGGCCAACGCCAGCCGCCACAAGGCCATGAGCTATCACCGCATGGTCAAGGCCGAGGCCGAACTCAAGGAGCAGATCGACGGCCTGCTCAATCGCGCCAAAGCGGCCGACGACCTGGAGAAGAACGAGCCGGATCTGGACATTCCCGGCGAGATCAAACGCAGAACTGACCGGCTGGCCGCGATCACCGCGGCCAAGCTGCGACTGGAGCAACGCCAGCAAGAAGCCGATGCGGCCCGCGGGCGCAGCAAGGATGACGAGCGCAAGCCCCGAGACAAGGATGGCAAGCCCAAGCGAGGCCGGCAATTCAGTCGCGACTTCGGCGTTCCCAAGGACAGTTCCCAGGAGAGCTTCACCGATCCAGACAGCCGCGTCATGAAACGCGCTGGCGGAGGCTACGACTACAGCTACAACGCCCACACCGCAGTGGACGAGACGGCGCAGATTGTGGTCGCTGCGGAGCTCACCAACAACGCGTCCGACGGTGAGCAACTGCCGGTGCTGTTGGCAGCCGTGAAGGCCAACCTGGGCGAGGATGCCCGGCAAGTGCTGGCCGATGCGGGGTTCCGCTCGGAGGCGGTGTTCGAGCAGTTCAGCGAGGGTCCAAGCGAGCTGATCGTGGCGCTGGGCCGGGAGGGCAAGCAGGCGGTGGACATCAACGCCGAACAATATCCACGCACCGCGGCGATGGAAGCCAAGTTCAAGACGCCAGAAACACAGGCGGCCTACCGCAAGAGGAAGTGGATCGTGGAGGCGCCCAACGGGTGGATCAAGAGCGTGTTGGGCTTCCGGCAGTTCAGCCTCCGGGGTCTGAGGAAGGTCGAGGCCGAGTTCAAGCTCGTGTGCATGGCGCTGAACCTGAAAAGGATGTGCGCAATGCGCTGTGCCTGAGAGGATCCGAAGGCCCGATGGCACTCGGAAACATGAACATCAGGGCGCTCGACAGTCGCATCGAGGCTTGCACTGGGCGCTACGGTTATCGAGTTGCCGGTGGCCGCGTCGCCGGCGCTGAATCTTGCGCCATCGACATCATCTCAACCTTCTGCCGCGCGGCCTCCTAGCGTCGAGCATTGAATGCCAGCCTTGCAATGGGGCATGGGAGCGGAGTCTCCGTCTTTCGGCAACGTCATTCAACCCACCCCGCGCTTCTTCGGTCTGCTGATAAGATGCCTTTCCCTTTTAAGAGGTTAGAGGCTTCAATCCTCGCTGAGCCGACCAGCCTTTTGAGCTGCAAGTGCCAAATCCTCCGCGATCACCGATCGCGAAGAGGTTTACAGCCCCTGGGTGATCAGCGATGATCGTGAAGCACTTTTTCACGTTTTTTACATTGTTGAATGGCCGCTGCCGAACCCCTAGTCAAAGAAAGCTCGCCTGTCGCCCTTCCGGGACTGGCGCGCGCCTTGGTCTCGGCTGGAAAGCTCCCCGCTAAAGTTGCGGAAGACATCTATCAGAAGTCCCTTAGCGGGCGCACCAGCTTCATTGCGGAGTTGACCGGCACAGGTGCGGTCTCGGCGGCCGATCTGGCGCATACGCTATCGAGCGCCTTTGGTGCGCCGCTGCTCGATCTCGACGCCATCGATCCGCAGCGTCTCCCCAAAGACTTGCTTGACACCAAGCTTTGCCAGGCCTACCGAGTCGTTGTCCTTAGCAAGCGCAATAACCGTCTCATTGTCGCAACAGCCGATCCCTCCGATCAGCAGGCAGCTGAAAAGATCAAGTTCGCGTCGCAAATGGGCGTTGACTGGGTCATCGCGGAGTACGACAAGCTCTCTCGCATGATCGAAGCGGCGGCCGTCACGGCCTCCGAAACGATCGACAGCATCATCGGCGCTGAGTTCGAGTTCGACGAGATTTCGACGGACACACCAGGTGAGACTCCCGACCAAGCCGTTGCCGAAGTCGAGGATGCGCCGGTCGTCCGGTTTCTTCACAAGATGCTGCTCGACGCGTTCAGCATGCGCGCGTCCGATATTCACTTCGAGCCCTACGAACACAACTACCGTGTTCGCTTCCGCATCGACGGCGAACTGCGCGAAATCGCAAGTCCGCCGACCGTCATCAAGGACAAGCTGGCCTCGCGCATCAAGGTCATCTCAAGACTGGACATATCCGAGAAGCGCATTCCCCAGGACGGGCGAATGAAGCTCAAGATCGGTCCCGAGCGGGTCATCGATTTCCGGGTGAGCACGCTGCCAACCCTGTTCGGCGAAAAAATCGTCATCCGTATTCTTGACCCGAGCAGTGCACGACTAGGCATCGACGCGCTCGGCTACGACGCTGACGAAAAAGAGCGCTTGCTGCAAGCCATCGCCCGCCCTTACGGCATGGTGCTGGTCACAGGGCCCACGGGTTCGGGCAAGACAGTGTCGCTGTACACCTGTCTGAACATGCTCAACAAACCGGGCGTCAACATCGCGACGGCAGAAGACCCATCCGAAATCAATCTGCCAGGCGTGAATCAGGTCAACGTCAACGAGAAGGCGGGCCTGACTTTCGCGACAGCGCTACGTGCCTTCCTGCGGCAGGATCCCGACATCATCATGGTTGGCGAAATTCGTGACCTCGAGACGGCCGACATTTCAATCAAGGCGGCGCAGACGGGCCACCTGGTACTTTCAACCCTGCACACCAACGACGCGCCCACCACGCTGACGCGGATGCGCAACATGGGTATTGCGCCCTTCAACATCGCTTCCAGCGTGATCCTGATCACCGCGCAGCGCCTTGCTCGGCGCTTGTGCACCGTATGCCGCGCCCCCGCAGACGTGCCCAAACAGGCATTGATCGACGCGGGTTTCAAGGATCATCAAGTCGACGGCACCTGGAAGCCATACCACCCGGTCGGATGCTCCGCCTGCAATGGCGGCTACAAGGGCCGCGTCGGCATCTACCAAGTGATGCCGATCAGCGAGGAGATCCAGAAGATCATTCTTCGCGACGGATCTTCGCTGGATATCGCCAAGCAGGCGGAGGCCGAGGGCGTGCGTTCGCTGCGCCAATCCGGGTTGAAGAAAGTTATGCAGGGACTGACGTCACTTGAAGAAGTGGTCGCGGTCACCAACGAATAGCACCGAGAAGCGGAGAATCAATGGCAACGGCAGCAGCATCAAACCGAACGCTCAAGGAATACATCTTCGAGTGGGAGGGAAAGGACCGCAGCGGGAAGACAGTCCGCGGCGAGGTACGGGCCGCTGGCGAAAACCAGGTGCAGGCCGCTCTGCGGCGCCAGGGTGTGCTGACGACGAAGATCAAGAAGCGTCGGATGCGCTCCGGCAAGGCGATCAAGCCGAAGGACATCGCGATCTTCACCCGCCAATTGGCCACCATGATGAAGGCGGGCGTACCCTTGCTGCAGGCCTTCGACATCGTGGGCCGCGGCAACGCCAATCCGAGCGTGGCAAAACTGCTCAACGACATCCGCAGCGACGTGGAAACTGGTACCTCGCTGTCCTCCGCGTTTCGCAAGTTTCCAAAGTATTTCGACAATCTCTATTGCAATCTGGTCGAGGCCGGCGAGGCCGCCGGTATTCTTGAAGACCTGCTCGATCGTCTGGCCACCTATATGGAGAAGACCGAGGCGATCAAGTCGAAGATCAAGTCAGCCCTGATGTATCCGACCTCGGTGATCGTGGTTGCTTTCGTGGTGGTGGCCATCATCATGATTTTCGTGATCCCCGCATTCAAGCAGGTGTTCACCTCCTTCGGCGCAGACCTGCCCGCCCCGACCCTGATCGTCATGGGCATCAGCGAATTCTTCGTTTCCTACTGGTGGTTGATCTTCGGCGTCGTCGGCGGCGGCACTTACTTTTTCCTCCAGGCATGGAAGCGCAACGAGCGCGTTCAGAAGGTCATGGACCGCCTTCTCCTTCGTCTGCCGATATTCGGTGCGCTGATCGACAAGTCGTGCGTTGCGCGCTGGACGCGAACACTTGCCACCATGTTTGCCGCGGGCGTCCCGCTGGTCGAAGCGCTCGATTCAGTGGGCGGCGCATCCGGCAACTCGGTCTACGCGGAAGCGACGACCAAGATCCAGCAGGAAGTGTCGACCGGAACAAGCCTGACTACGGCAATGACCAACGCCAACCTGTTCCCTTCGATGGTCTTGCAGATGACCGCCATTGGAGAGGAATCAGGCTCCATTGATCACATGCTGGGCAAGGCGGCCGACTTCTACGAGTCTGAGGTCGACGATATGGTCGCCGGCCTCTCGAGCCTGATGGAACCCATCATCATCGTGTTCCTCGGCGTCATCATCGGCGGCATCGTGGTTTCGATGTACCTGCCCATCTTCAAGCTCGGCCAGGTCGTCTGATGCTGGTTTCGCACGGGGTGGACGCCGCGTTGGCCGGCTTGCTCGGGTTGTTGATCGGCAGCTTTCTCAATGTCGTGATCTATCGACTGCCCAAGATGCTCGAACAGCAATGGGCTGCGGACTGCGCCAGCTTGAACGAATCGGAGCCACCTCCCGCGGAGCGGTTCAACCTGATGGTGCCGCACTCGCGCTGTCAGAAATGCAGCCATGTGATTCGCTGGTACGAAAACATTCCGGTTCTCAGCTATGTGTTCCTGCGCGGCAAATGCTCGGCATGCAAAACGCCGATCAGCCTGCGCTATCCGTTGGTCGAAATAGTGACCGCGGCGTTGTTCGCGTGGTGTGTCTGGCGCATGCCGGGCACGTTCGGCAGCCTTGCATGGTGCGGCTTCGCGGCGGCGCTCCTGGCATTGGCGCTGATCGACTGGGATACGACCCTCCTCCCCGACGACATCACGCTGCCGTTGCTGTGGGCGGGCCTGCTGGCCTCCATCGCTGGCTTCACGGGAATTTCGGTCACCAACGCCGTCTGGGGTGCCGTTGCCGGCTATTGTTCGCTCTGGGCCGTCTATTGGCTGTTCAAGCTGACGACCGGAAAGGAAGGCATGGGCTACGGCGACTTCAAGCTGTTTGCCGCCTTCGGTGCATGGTTCGGGTGGCAAGCGTTGGTACCGATCATCCTGATGGCTTCGGTCATTGGCGTGATCGTCGGTCTCGCACTCAAGATCAATAGCAAACTGCGCGAAGGCGGCTATGTGCCTTTCGGGCCGTTCCTGGCAGGGGCTGGCTTCACCGCCATGGTCTTCGGCCCCGACGCGATCCTCCGAGTGGTGGGCCTTTAGGGTCCCGCGAACCATGCGCATCGGCCTGACCGGAGGCATAGGAAGCGGCAAAAGCACCGTCGCGTCCATGCTGGTCCTTCTGGGCGCACATCTGGTCGACACCGATGCCATCGCAAGAGCGATGACCGCGCCGCGCGGCGCGGCCATGCCGGCGCTCGAGGCGGAATTCGGTCCGTCCATCATCACGCCGGACGGCAGCATGGACCGAACGCACATGAGGGAAATTGCGTTCCTCGACCCCATGGCCAAGAAGCGCCTGGAAGCCATCCTGCATCCCTTGATCGGCGCCGAGTGCGAACGCCAGGCCGCCTCGGCGGCCGTAGGGCAACCCATCGTGTTCGACGTGCCGTTGCTGGTCGAATCAAGGCGCTGGCGCGGAATCGTCGATCGCGTTCTGGTGATCGATGCGACCGAGCAAACACAGCTGGAACGCGTGGTCGCCCGGTCGGGTTGGACGCCCAATGCGGTTCGCTCGGTGATCGCCCAACAGGTCGCTCGCGCCTTGCGCAGGGCGGCGGCCGACGCCGTGATCTACAACGAGAGTTTGAGCTTGGAGGAACTCTCTTCCAACGTACGGGGTCTCTGGGAGCGGTGGGTGGTCGCGGGCACGCGATAATCCCCGGTTAGCCGGCCCATGCGCCGGACAACAAGAAAGCGGCGCACAAGTAAGCCCCGCGAGACAGCCCCAAAGATGCTCTTCAATTCATACGCGTTCATCTTCTGCTATTTCCCGATCGTCCTTTTCGGGTTCTTCCTCATCGGAAAGCGAAATGCGCGCGCTGCGGCCGGTTTCCTCGCGCTGGCGTCACTGTTCTTCTACGGTTGGTGGAGCGTCAATGCCGTCCCGCTGCTGGTCGGATCGATCTGCTTCAACTACTGGGCAGGACTGCGCCTGACGAACGGACCCGGGCGCACCGAGTCCGGTAGAAAGCGCATGCTGATCATCGCGTTGGTGGTCAATCTTGGCGTGCTCGCCACGTTCAAGTACGCGAACTTCTTCGTCAGCAATGTGAATGAAGGGCTTGCCGCGGCCGGCTTCACGCCATTGCCGTTGCTGCACATTGCACTGCCAATCGGCATCTCCTTCTATACGTTCACGCAGATTGCATTCCTGGTCGATTGCTGGCAGGACAAGGTCCACGAACGCAGCTTCGTGCACTACGTGCTCTTTGTCACGTACTTCCCGCACCTGATTGCGGGCCCCGTGCTGCATCACGCGCAAATGATGCCCCAGTTCGCCAACCCGGCGACTTATCGAGTGGACTTGAACAAGGTCGCACTGGGCCTCGCGATCTTCGTGTTCGGTCTGGCCAAGAAGCTGCTCATCGGCGACAAGATGGGCGAATATGCCGACCTCATGTTCACCGGCGTCCACAACGGTGCCGTGCCTACGCTTTACACCGCATGGCTCGGTGTGCTCGCCTACACCCTGCAGATCTACTTCGACTTTTCGGGGTATTCGGACATGGCGGTGGGCCTGTCGCTGTGCCTGGGCGTGGAACTACCGCTCAACTTCAACTCTCCGTACAAGTCGACCAGCCTCATCGAATTCTGGCGCCGCTGGCACATTTCGCTTTCGACGTTCCTTCGCGACTACCTCTACGTTCCTCTGGGCGGCAATCGCAAGGGGCCGGCGCGTCGATACCTGAATCTCTTCATCACGATGCTGCTCGGCGGTCTCTGGCATGGCGCGGCCTGGACTTTCGTGATCTGGGGCGCCCTGCACGGCGCATTTCTCGCCGTCAACCACCTCTGGAACGCCAAGGTGCGTCGCAATTCCAAGCCGGGCCGCCCGGCACGCGTTCTTGGCTGGTTCCTGACCTTCGTCTTCGTGATGATCGCCTGGGTCGTCTTCCGCGCGGAAAGCATGCATGCTGCGATCGAGATCTACAAGGGCATGCTTGGAATGCACGGCGCGCCGCTCGTGGCCTTCGAAGAGTTCGGCCGCGTTCCGTCTCGCAAGCCCGAGTTCTTCCAGACGATGCTGGTCGGACTCTTCATCTGCCTCGCCTTGCCACCGACCATCACGCTGCAGCGTTGGGTCCCGCAGGCGCAGGCCCTGGCCGGTCGCCCACGTGCCGCGACGGTTTTCACCGCACTCATGGCACTGGTGACTGTGATTCTTTTCGGCCTTTGCGTGTCGAGGCTGGGTACCTACAGCCCATTCCTCTATTTCCAGTTCTGATATGACGCCCGCAAAACTTTGGTTGCAGATCTTCGCGGCAGGCTTCGCCGTGATCGTCGCGATGCTGATCGTCACTTTGAGCACGACCATCCCCTATGGCGATTTGTCGAGGATCGGATTGGTCTCCGATCACGAGTTCGGTTGGCAGTTGGAACCGCCCCACGTCGATCCTCGATATCTTCGAGGCTCGCCCATCACGGATGCGGACATTCTGGTGCTCGGCGACAGCTACTCAATGACATACCGTTGGCAATCGGTGCTCACGAAGCAGGGTTACCGGATCTCAACGGTCTATTGGGGCGAGCTAGGCGAATCGCTGTGCGATGACTTCGATGCATGGCTTGATCGCGCGGGCTTCCGGGGCAAGCTGGTCGTGATCGAAAGCTCCGAACGCTTGCTCAACGATCGACTTGTCAACACGCAGAAATGCGCCAAGATGCTCAAGCCAATCGAGCCCCTGGCCAAGCCCTTCTTCGAAAATCCCGAACACCCGCCCGGATTCGCCCTCAACTGGACGGCAAAGCTGACATCGGGCTATACAACTTACCGGAATACTCGCGCGGCGAAGAAATCGGACGGTGCCACGCTGGCCAGCAACGTGACATGGGTGCGCCCCGTGCCCGACGGCTGCTCCATGTTCAGCAATCGATATTGCGAGAAGGCATTGTTCTTCAGGGACGACGTCGACAACGGCGAGCTAACCATTGAGAACGTCGCGCAGATGGAGGCCTTCAACAAGGCCCATCCGAGCCGCTCGATCATGTGGATGGTGATTCCCAACAAGACGACAACCTACGTCATGCCGGATCATTCGAAAGATTTTGTGACAGCCTTCACTCAAGCAGGGCTGGGGCCGGACCTTTTTACCTTTGCCAGGGAGCAGAGGAAGAAGATCCGCGACTTCTTTTTCCCCAACGACACGCACCTGTCGATGCATGGACAGTTGGCGGTTGGCCAGATCATGCTCGAGGCAGTCCGCAAGATCGTGCCGCAACCGCCGGCGAAGCCATCTTGAGGCTATCATCGTCTCTGATCGGAAGCCGTCACGCGTGATTCTTTACGAGTACCCATTCAACGAGCGCATCCGGACCTATTTGCGGCTGGAGCACCTGTTCCGCCGTCTTGGTGAACTGGTGCCTGCCGATTCGGCCCTGCTGCATCACTACGCGCTCGTCACGATCTTCGAGATCATGGACGTGGCGGCCCGTGCCGATCTCAAGGCCGACGTCCTCAGAGATCTCGACAAACACAAGAACGTATTCAACAGCTATCGCGGCAACCCGGCGATCGCCGAATCGGTGCTGGATCAGGTCGTCAGCAAGCTTGAGAGCAACTTCACGACGCTCAATACCGTGCCGGGCAAGGCGGGCCAAGCCTTGACCGAGAACGAGTGGCTGATGAGCATTCGCAGCCGTGCAAGCATCCCAGGCGGCACTTGTGAATTCGATCTGCCAGCTTACTTCGCCTGGCAGAACGGCCGCCCCACTGAGCGACGCGCAGATCTGGAACGTTGGTCGTCGACGCTGGCGCCGCTGGCCGAGTCGATCTATCTGTTGTTGAAGTTGCTGCGCGATGCGGACGTGCCCTACAAAGTCATGGCGGCGCATGGGCAATTCCAGCAGACGCTACCGCAGGGCCGCAGCTTTCAGTTGCTCCGTCTGAAGATCGATCCCAAACTCGGCCTTATCCCTGAAATCAGTGGAAATCGCTTGATGGTGTCTGTGCGTCTCATGCGACAGGAAGCCGACGACCGCTTGCACCAGAGCACCGACGACACGCCATTCGAGCTGACCCTTTGCGCATGAGCCCCGAGAATTCTTTTGGCGAGCGTATCGTCAGGTGTCCGGCGTGTGGGCAGGACAGCATCTACGCGCCGCGCAACCCTTACCGTCCGTTCTGCAGTGCTCGCTGCAAGGGGATCGATCTCGGCGCCTGGGCGAGTGAAGAATTCAGGATGCCGGCAGAAACGCCGCCCGACGACGATCCATTCGGCGATCCCAAGCGCCAATGATGATGGATTGACCACCAGCCTACGGGCCCTCGTTGGCTGGCCCCGTCGGCTTTCCGGTCAGGTGACCTTGGACTGACCCCGCTCCTCAGCGAGCCATTCCAGGACCGGCAGCGCCCCCGGCAACACCGGTGCCACATCGAGCGGCAATTGCTGCCAACACATCGATTGGCCTTCGCGCATTTCGAAGTCACCTGCCCAGGCCGTGACCTTGCACCAATGCAGCCTTACGAGCGCGTGCGGATAGTCGTGCTCGGTCACCTTCCAGATGACCGCCCCTTTGATCGTGATTCCAAGCTCCTCGTGGAGCTCGCGTCGCAACGCCTGTTCGACCGTCTCGCCGACTTCGATCTTGCCGCCCGGAAACTCCCAATACCCCGCGTAAGGCTTGCCTTCCGGTCGCGTCGACAGCAGCAGCGCATCGTCTTCGCGGATGAGAATGCCGACGGCGACCTCAGTGTGCTTGCGTGGCGTCGTGGTCTCGGACATCAGGCTCGTCCAGCGTAGTCGCGCGCAAACTGGTACGCGACGCGTCCACTGCGCGAGCCTCTTTCGAGTGCCCATACCAAGGCCTCGGGGCGCGCTGCCTCGATGGCCTTCGCGTCGACGCCAAATGACGAAAGCCATTGCGCGACGATCGTCAGGTACTCGTTCTGGCTGAACGGGTAGAAGCTCACCCAGAGACCGAAGCGCTCGGAGAGAGAGATCTTCTCCTCGATCACTTCGCCAGGATGCACCTCGCCATCCTCGGTGTGGGTGTAGCTCAGGTTGTCCTTCATGTACTCGGGCAGCAAATGACGCCGGTTGCTGGTCGCGTAGATCAGAACGTTCGGCGTGGCCGCCGCGATCGATCCGTCCAGGATCGACTTCAGAGCCTTGTAACCCGGCTCGCCCTCGTCGAAGCTCAAGTCATCGCTGAAGACGATGAACTTCTCCGGCCGGTTCGAGACCACTTCGATGATGTCAGGCAGATCCGTCAATTCGGCCTTGTCGACCTCGATCAGGCGCAGGCCCTGCGGCGCATAGGCATGGAGACACGCGCGGATCAACGACGACTTTCCAGTGCCCCGGGCACCGGTCAGCAGAACGTTGTTGGCCGGCTTGCCTTCGACGAACTGGCGGGTGTTGCGCTCGATTTTTTCCTTCTGGGCGTCGATTTCCTTCAACGCGTCGAGTGGCATCTTGGCAACGTGACGCACCGGCTCCAACGTGCCATGGCCGGAGCTGCGGCGGCGATAGCGCCATGCGATGGACGCATTCCAGTCGGCGGGGGCCGCCAGTGGTTGGGGGAGGATCGATTCGATGCGACCAATCAGTTGCTCGGCGCGTTCGATCAGGCGTTCGAACTTCTCGTTCATGACCGGTAGTCGGCGTTGATCGACACGTAGTCGTGGCTGAGATCGCAAGTCCAGACCGTATCCGCAGCATTGCCGCGACCCAGCACGATGCGCACCAGGATCTCGCTCTGCTTCATGACGCGCTGGCCGTCTTCTTCACGGTAGGACGGATTGCGGCCGCCC
Organism: Variovorax sp. 10L426; assembly: GCF_056395305.1. Taxonomy (NCBI): domain Bacteria; kingdom Pseudomonadati; phylum Pseudomonadota; class Betaproteobacteria; order Burkholderiales; family Comamonadaceae; genus Variovorax; species Variovorax sp. 10L426. The sequence goes on from NZ_JBFTJF010000006.1 coordinate 168,320, forward strand.
TTGACCGCCACATGCACGTCGTCGAGATAAAGGTCGATGCCCGTCTGGTCCAGGTCGACGATGCCGGCGTAGCCGACGGCCGCAAGAATGCGCCCAAGGTTGGGGTCGCTCGCAAAAAACGCCGTCTTGACCAGCGGCGAATGCGCGACCGCATAGGCCACCTGCCGGCACTCGGCCCCATCACGACCGCCTTCGACGCGAATCGTGATGAACTTGGTCGCCCCTTCACCGTCACGCACGATGGCTTGCGCCAGTTGGCGGGCAACGTTTTGCATGGCCTCCAGCAGGGCACGCCCTTCGGCGGAATCGAGGGAGGTGATGGTGTCGTGCGCCGCCTTCTGCGTGGCGATGACCACGAAGGAATCGTTGGTCGACGTGTCGCCGTCAATCGTCACCCGGTTGAAGGATGCATCGGCCAGCGCCCCGGCGAGCGGTTGGATCAGCGATGCATCGATCTTCGCGTCGGTCGCCATGAATCCGAGCATGGTCGCCATGTTCGGACGGATCATTCCGGCGCCCTTGCTGATACCGGTGATGGTGACAGTCGCGCCACCAATGCGTACTTGCTGGCTGAAGGCCTTGGGCACGGTGTCGGTGGTCATGATGCCTTCTGCGGCGCGCGCCCAGTTCGCGGGTGCGGCGTCGGCCAGGGCGGCAGGCAGCCCGGCTTCGATCCTGTCGATCGGAAGCGGCTCCATGATCACGCCAGTGGAAAAGGGCAGGATTTGTTCCGGCGCCAGGTTCAGCTCGCGGGCGAGCGCAATACACGTCGCCCGAGTGCGCGCCAAACCGTCTTCGCCCGTTCCGGCATTCGCATTGCCGGTGTTGATCAGCATCGCGCGAATCCCGAAATTCTTCTCCAGGTGATCACGGCAGACCTGGACCGGCGCCGCGCAAAAGCGGTTCTGCGTGAACACACCTCCCACGGCGGCGCCCTCATCGATCAGCACCACCGTCAGGTCCTTGCGATTGGCCTTGCGCACACCGGCTTCGGCGACGCCGATGCGGACACCTGGAACCGCGTGCAGCGCTGAGGGATCGGGGGCGGAGAGATTCACGGGCATGGGTATGTCCTGCAGATGAATATCAAGAGAGCTTGCCGTGGCAATGCTTGTATTTCTTGCCGCTGCCGCAGGGGCACGGGTCGTTGCGCCCCACGCGCGCAAAGGCGGCTGCACCGGCGCTCAGGCCGCCGGCAGCCTGCCGGCGAAGGCTTTCTTCGTCCACCCGCACTTCGACCTCGCCAGTCTCGGTGGGCGCCGTGTATGTGATGTTCGCAAGGTTCTCGCCGCGGACTTCCATCGCCTCGGCCGCTTCTTCAAGCTGCTCGCTGGACTGCACGCGCACGGTCATGAGTTGACGCGTCACTTCGTTCTTCACCGAATCGAGCAACTGGCCGAACAGTTCGAAAGCTTCACGCTTGTATTCCTGCTTGGGCTGCTTCTGCGCGTAGCCGCGAAGATGAATGCCCTGGCGAAGGTAGTCGAGCGAGGCCAGATGCTCGCGCCAGTGGGTGTCTATGCTTTGCAGCAGAACCATGCGTTCGAACTGCGTGAAGTTCTCCTGGCCAATCAGCCCGACCTTGGCATCGAACGCCTTGTTGGCCTCGGCGATGACCTTTTCGACAACGTCTTCGTCGCCGATGGCGCTGGCGGCCTCGACCTCTTGCCGCAGAGGCATCTCGATATGCCAGTCGTCTGCAAGGGTCTTCTCGAGACCGCCGAGGTCCCATTGTTCCTCGACCGACTCGGCAGGCACGTACTGGCGAACCAGATCATTGAAGCAACCTTCGCGCAATGCACCGATCTGCGCGGTGAGGTCGCCCGCGTCAAGGATGTCGTTGCGCTGCTGGTAGATCACCTTGCGCTGATCGTTCGACACGTCGTCGTATTCGAGCAGTTGCTTGCGGATGTCGAAATTGCGCGCCTCGACCTTGCGTTGGGCGCTCTCGATGCTGCGCGTCACGATACCGGCCTCGATGGCCTCGCCGTCCGGCATCTTGAGGCGATCCATGATCGCCTTCACGCGGTCACCGGCAAAGATGCGCATCAGCGGATCGTCCAGGCTCAGGTAGAAGCGTGACGACCCCGGGTCGCCCTGCCGGCCCGAACGCCCGCGAAGCTGGTTGTCGATGCGGCGCGATTCATGCCGTTCCGTGGCGATGATGCGCAAGCCTCCGAGCGACTTGACGAATTCGTGGTCTTTGTCCCACTGAGCGCGTAGCTGCGCGATCTCGGCAGCCTTGGCGCTGGGATCGAGTTCCTCATTGACTTCAACCGCCTCGATGGTTTTCTCGACGTTTCCGCCCAGCACGATGTCTGTGCCACGACCCGCCATGTTGGTCGCGATGGTGATCATCTTGGTACGACCGGCCTGCGCCACGATTTCCGCTTCGCGTGCATGCTGCTTCGCGTTGAGCACCTGGTGCGGCAAGCTGGCCTTCTCAAGCAGCCCTGCGATGATTTCGGAGTTTTCGATCGACGACGTGCCTACGAGCACGGGTTGACCGCGTTCGTAGCACTCGCGGATGTCCTGGATGGCCGCGTCGTATTTTTCGCGAGTGGTCTTGTAGACGCGGTCAAGCTGATCTTCGCGCTTGCTCGGACGATTCGGCGGAATGATCATTGTCTCCAGGCCATAGATCTCCTGGAACTCGTAGGCTTCGGTGTCGGCCGTGCCGGTCATGCCCGCGAGCTTGGCGTAGAGGCGGAAGTAGTTCTGAAAGGTGATCGAAGCGAGGGTCTGGTTCTCTGCCTGGATCTCGACACCTTCCTTGGCTTCCACGGCCTGATGCAGCCCGTCGCTCCAACGCCGGCCCGTCATCAGGCGGCCGGTGAACTCATCGACAATGATCACTTCGCCCTGTTGCACCACATAGTGCTGATCGCGGTGATAGAGATGCCGCGCACGCAGCGCCGCATTCAGATGATGCATCAGCGTGATGTTGGCGGGATCGTAGAGCGAGGCGCCTTCGGGAAGCAGCTTGAATTCGGAAAGAATCGTCTCTGCCTTCTCATGACCGTCTTCGGTCATGAACACCTGATGGGTCTTTTCGTCGACCGTGAAGTCGCCGGGCTTGGTGACGCCCTCACCGGTGCGAGGGTCGGCCTCCCCTTCCTGACGGACCAGCAACGGCACGACCTTGTTGATCGCAAGGTACAAGTCCGTGTGGTCTTCTGCCTGGCCGCTGATGATGAGCGGGGTCCGGGCTTCGTCGATCAGGATCGAGTCGACCTCGTCGACGATCGCGTAGTTCAATCCGCGCTGAACCCGGTCTCCGGGTTCGTAGACCATGTTGTCACGCAGGTAGTCGAAGCCGTACTCGTTGTTCGTGCCGTAGGTGATGTCGCTGCCGTAGGCCTGCTGCTTTTCCTCGCGCGGCATTTGCGGCAGGTTGATGCCGACGGAAAGGCCAAGGTAGTTGTAGAGGCGGCCCATCCAGGTGGCGTCGCGGTTGGCGAGGTAGTCGTTCACCGTCACGACGTGGACACCCTTGCCGGTCAGCGCATTCAGGTAGACCGGCAGCGTCGCCGTCAGGGTCTTGCCTTCACCGGTACGCATTTCGGAAATCTTGCCGTTGTGAAGCGCCATGCCGCCCAGCAACTGGACGTCGAAGTGACGCATCTTCATAACCCGCTTGGATGCTTCGCGCACCGTCGCGAAGGCCTCGGGCAGGAGATCATCAAGCGATTCGCCCTTGGCGATCCGGTCCTTGAACTCCTGCGTCTTGCCGCGCAGCGCAGCTTCATCGAGCTTCTCGAACGACGGCTCCAGCGAGTTGATGCGTTCGACCGTCTTGCGATACTGCTTCAGAAGCCGATCATTGCGACTGCCGAAAATTTGGGTCAGGATGTTGGTGGCCATGAATGGAGATCGAAGCACACTCGCTGAATGCGGGCGCTTCGACCGAAATCCCTAAGATAGACGAGAAGGAACTTGGGCGCGCTTTGCTGGAAAGCAAGCCGACCGGCCCGCAGGATTGCCGGCAAACCGCAGATTTTAGCCGCCTTGTTCGAACCCTTGATTGCAGACCATTGCCCATGAACCGCCGCTTCAACGCCGTCACTTTGCTGCAGGCCACGGAGGAGTCGCCGACCCTCGCGAACCTGGCGGCGCGCGCGCGCGATGCAAACGAACGGCTCGCCGCCATCCAGGACCTGATCCCCGCGGAATTGCGCCCCGGCATCAAGGCCGGGCCCGCTGAAGGCGATGTCTGGTGCATGCTGGTGAGCGGTAGCGCCGCGGCAGCCAAGCTCCGCCAATTGGCGCCCCTTCTGGTGTCACGGTTGAAAGCCCGCGGCTGGGATGTCGCGACGCTCCGTATCAAGGTTCAGACAGGACGCTGATTCAGAGCTTTGCGAATACCAGGCCAAGTGTGAGAGCGACCGAGGTGCCGAAAATGATCAAGCCGACGCGCCGGCGCCGGTGCGTCAACATCCACAGCGCCACCCCGGAGATCGACAGGAAAACCAGGCTCCCTGCCAGCGTGTCCACCAGAAGGATCCACGCAACCGGCATGCCGACCCCCTTGTGCAGGTTTGCCAGGGTGGCAACGAATCCGTTGCTGGTCGTGGTGACGCCCACCGAGCGGTTGCCGCGCCAGTATTCGGCCTGAACGATCGCATCAGGACCGCCAAAGTTGAAAACCCAGCGCTCGGGCTGCATGAGCGCGGATTCATGGGGGGCATCGACATCCGGCGCAAGCGCCTGGGCATGCTTGTCCTTCTCCGTCCACGCGACAGGTTTCGCCGGCTCGAGGCGCATGGAATTAGGCGGACCGCTCTGGCCGAGCGCTGTCTGGAGCCACGCTGCCATTTCCTTGGCGCTGGCGGGGGCCGGATCGGGCAAGGCCAGTTGCGCGTTGATGCGCTGCTGGGCCATCGGCAGCTTAAGTACAGCACGGTGGTTCAGCCACACGCCGGCCGTGCCGAAAAGCAATCCGAGAATGGCGCCCCACAGACCGATCCAGCCATGGGTCTTGCGAATCCATTGCACGAGCGCAGTGCGACGTTGCCGGCTACGCAGGCGCTCGTCGAGTGATCCGGACGAAACAAAAGCTGTCGCGCCGGCGCCAGTTGAGACATTGGAAGCAGTGTTCATGTGGACGACCTAGGTGTCGCTCCATTTGCGAAGAAGGTTGTGATAGATGCCCACCAGCGTCCGGCGTGCGGACTCGTCTGCACCGGCTTGATTCAGGCGCTGGATGGCATTGTCGAGATCGAAGAGCAGCGCTCTGTCGGCGGCATCCCGCACGAGGCTCTGCACCCAGAAGAAACAGGCGACGCGGACGCCCCGTGTGATGGGTGTCACCTGGTGCAGGCTGGTCGCCGGATAGATCACCATGTCGCCAGCCGCAAGCTTTACGCTTTGCATTCCATGGGTATCCTCCATCTGCAATTCGCCACCGTCGTAGGTGTCGGGCGGTGACAGGAACAACGTGGCGGACAGGTCGGTGCGCACCTTGCGCCCATTGTGCGGATGGATGCGCACTCCACCGTCGACGTGCAGGCCGAACGTCATTCCGGCGCTGTAGCGATTGAACATGGGCGGATACAGGACGTTGGGCAGCCCTGCACTGATGAAGACCGGATTCCGTTCGAGTGCGCTGGCCACGATGGCCTGGCATTCCCTTGCCACTTGGGACCGCTCGTCAATCTGCTGGTTGAACTTGACTGGCGCGCCCTGGTGGCCAGCAGTGACGCGGCCATCGACCCAGGCGTCACCTGCGGCCTCCAGCCGCGAGCGGACGGCTTCGAGCGATTCGGCATCAAGGACTCGGGGAATGCAGACGAGCATGGCAGTGGGCGATCGACGTCAGAACCGATAGTTCATCGACAGCATGGCGGTGCGCGCTATGCCGGGCACCGCTCGACCGCCGTCGGACGGAATCAGGGCGTCGTAGTAGTGGCGGTCGAAGAGGTTGAACAGATTCAGCCGTACATCGTAATGCGGCTGGTGATACGCCAGCATCGCGTCGATTCGCGTGTAGCTGCCCACCTCAACCAGATTCGTGTTGGCGGCGTAACGGCTACCGACGTAGGTCGCGCCGCCACCGATTTCCCATTCGGGCGTGACGGTGTAGACAGCCCACAGGCTGGCGGCATTCCTGGGTGTGTTGGCCGGCACATTGCCTTGAGTCCCAGGTGCGATGGCGTCGACGATCGTTCCGTCGAGAAAGGTATAGGCGCCGAACACCTGGAGCACATCGGTGACGCGACCCGCGATGCCGGCACGCGCCCCGTTGACACGCACGGTCCCGGTCGCCGTGTAGGTGCCATCGGAGTTCTGCGCTCTCGCGTTGTATTGCGTGATGCTGAAGGCGGCGGCGGTCATTGACAGCGCGCCTCCATTGGCGTCCCACTTGCCTCCGAGTTCGTAGGCCTTGTTCTCCTGCGGAGGCAATGGCTGCGTCGCCCCAGTGGTTGCGACGAGTTGTTCGAGCGATGGATTGAACGATGTGCTGTACGACACATAGTAGGACTGCTCGGCCGTCGGCTGCCAGATGCCTCCAGCGCGCACGCTGGTGAAATCCACCGTCTGCCTTTCGTAGGCCAGGGTCGTCGCGCTCGTCACCGTGTTGTTGACGCTCGCGCGATAGTTGTCCTGCCGCACGCCGCCGACCAGCTTGAACTGAGGGTTGATATCGACGGTGTCATTGACGTACCCCGCAACCGTGTCGGCATCGGCCGTCGCAAGATTGCCAGGGAGGCCCGGCGCATTGAGCGGCGAATCGGTTGAGATGGGATTCAGCAATGGTGCGCACGACACATAGCCGCTGGTGCCACCCACTGGATTGAGCGGGACGCCCGCGCAAGTGCCATTGCGGTAGTAGCCCTGGTTCCTGTACGTATCGTGTCCGAGTTCCAAGCCTGCCAGCAAGGCGTGCTTGAGTGTGCCTGTCTCGAACTTGGTGTTGTATTCGGTCAGGTTGAAGAGCGAGGTGTCGCGGATGTCCCGGTCGTGACTCTGCTGGCGTACCCAGAGCTGTGTGAGAGGCAGCGCACTGGTTGCCGCGAGCGGGACCGCCGTGGTGCCGGTGGAGAACGGCGTGTAGCCTCTCGCGTTGACGGTTCCGATGCCTTGCGGGGCGGTTTCCGTCGCGTCGGTGGTGACTTGGTTGTACTGTGTCTGGTTGCGAATCGAACTGGTGGGCGTCAGCTTGTGCAGAATCGTCGCATTGAATGCACCGATGTCGGAGATCGTGCGATCGTCGTTGAATCCGTAGGCATTGTTTCGATCGACCTGCGCCGGAGCGCCATTGAGCGGCGGGATCCCGTAGTCGGCCATGTCGTGGTTGTGCTGAACCAGCGCTGAGAGCGTGACTTGCGTCGGCGTGTTGATGCCGAATTTCAGCGAAGGCGCAATGCCGACGTCCTGGATTCTCGTTTGGTCCCGATTGGATGCATCGCCTTCCTGTGCCATTGCGGCAATCCGGAATGCCGAAGTCTCGGACATCGGCCGGTTCACATCGACGGTCGTTCGTACGAGCCCGTTGCTGGTCACTGAAATATCCGCGTTTCCCGCCGCCGTCAGCGACGGCTTTTTGCTCACCTGGTTGATCACGCCACCAGTCGATCCGCGCCCGAACAGCATGGACGACGGCCCCATGAGCACTTCGACGCTATCCAGCGCAAAGGTATCGCGGTAGTACTGGCCGCGGTCGCGCGCGCCATCCAGAAAGATGTCGGTACGCGCCGAAAAACCATTCAGGTTGATGTTGGTCCCGATCTGCCCACCTTCGGCGGCGCCAATGGTCAGCCCCGGCACATTTCGCAGCGCGCTGGCCAGCGAGGTGGCGCCCTGCGATTGCATCACCGCCTGATTGATGATGGTGATCGATTGCGGCACGTCGTGAGGGTCGACAGGCAGGCGGCTGATCGACAGCGGATTGGGGCCGAAACTCCCGGTGTCCGCGGTGTCCCGAACTTGTATTTCGCGCAAGGTCGCCGGCACCGAAGTGTTCGTCGATGATGATGGCGATGACGGAGTGGCCGCCGGCGACTCCGATGACACGGGGGCGGGGGCTTGCTGCGCAAGTGCAGGGGCAGAGACCATGGCGAGCAGGGTCAATGCAACGGGCGTGCGCCGCATCGGGCGGCGACTAGAGCGATTCATGAGTTCTCCTGGAAAGGAATCCGCGGAGCCCTCTTGGGATCACCGGGACTGCTTTGTGGCTCGCAAGTCTAAATGCGAATCACTCTTTCTATCTTTCATCGGACCAATGTGTTACCGACGAAAGACAGTGCTCACAAATCTGTAATTTGGTCAGGTAAAAGTCAGTTTAAAAATTGGCCGATCCGGAAAACAAGAAACCCCGAGCAATTGACCTGCTCGGGGTTTTTGAAATGGTGCCGCTTGTCGGAATCGAACTGACGACCTACCGCTTACAAGGCGGTTGCTCTACCAACTGAGCTAAAGCGGCGTGGTGGGGGATTCTAGCGGTGGCCGTTTGCTGGAATTCTCACTTGATTCGCTTGAGCGACGGCCGCGAGCCCCCGCCGTTGGGTGGTCGCGGAGGATCTCCCGGATCCACTGGCGCGCCTGTCGTCTCGACGCTCTCCTCAGCACCCTCGCCCGAGACGAGATGGACGATCTTGCTGGCATCGCCTTCAGTACCCCGAGAAGCGTCACGCAAAGGTGTTCGCGTCGCAGCGGATGCCGGCATGGCCGTCCCTGGCGTCGCACTTCCATCGACCTGCGCAGGCGCCGGTGCGGGGAAGGCCATGCCCTGCCCGTTCTCCCGCGCGTAGATCGCGATCACGCGACCAACTGGCACGCTGATCTCGCGGGCGGTACCCGCAAAGCGGGCCTTGAACTCGATGAATTCATTGCCAAGATTGAGCGAACTCGTGGCGTCGAAACTGATGTTCAGCACGATCTCGCCGTTCTTGACGTACTCCCTCGGCACCTGGACGGTATCGTCGACCTGAACCGCGACATACGGCGTGAAGCCATTGTCCGTGCACCATTCATACAGCGCCCGGATGAGATACGGGCGGGTGGATGACGATTCGAGTGCGTTGATCATGACCGGCGGCGCCAGCAGTTCACTTGCGCATGACCTTTTCAGATGGAGTCAGTGCTTCGATGTACGCGGGACGAGAGAAGATTCGCTCAGCGTACTTCAAAAGCGGCGCCGCGTTCTTGCTGAGGTCGATGCCGTAGTAATCAAGGCGCCACAGGAGCGGAGCAATCGCGACGTCGAGCATCGAGAAATTGTCGCCCAGCATGTACTTGTTCTTGAGGAACACGGGCGCAAGCTGCGTCAGCCGGTCGCGGATGTGCGAACGGGCCTTCTCGAGCGCCTTCTCGTTCCCCTTGGAACTGCGATTCTCGAGCGTGGAGACGTGCACGAACAACTCCTTTTCGAAGTTGAGCAGGAACAGTCGCACGCGAGCCCGATCGACCGGATCGCCGGGCATCAGTTGCGGATGCGGAAAGCGCTCGTCGATGTACTCGTTGATGATGTTCGACTCGTACAGGATCAGGTCGCGTTCCACAAGGATAGGAACCTGTCCGTAAGGGTTCATCACGCTGATATCTTCAGGCTTGTTGTAGAGATCGACATCGCGAATCTCGAAATCCATGCCTTTCTCAAACAGCACGAAGCGGCAGCGATGTGAAAAAGGGCAGGTCGTTCCCGAATACAAGACCATCATGGCGAAAGGCTCCTAAAAATCAAAAAGAGTGGATCGCGTTCGCAACCCACTCTGTGGGACCAGACGCACGAGGCGCCTGATCGGCATCGTCATCGTATTACTTGACGTCTTTCCAGTACGCGGCATTCAAGCGCCAAACAAAGACCACGGACATGACAAGGAACAACAACACCCAGACCCCCACCCGGATACGCGTGTTTTGCGCCGGTTCGGCCATCCATTGCAAGTAGCTGACGAGGTCACCCACCGCTTGGTCGTATTGCATCGGCGTCATGGTTCCGGGGGTGATTTGCTCCCAACCCTTGAACACATCGGTTTCGTGACCGTGCGACTCGACCTTGTCGAAAATCGGACGGCGCTCACCTTGCAATTCCCACAGCACGTGCGGCATCGCCACGCTCGGGAATGCCAGATTATTCCAGCCCGTTGCCTTCGTGTCGTCGCGATAGAAAGTACGCAGGTAGGTATAGAGATAGTCGGCACCGGTGCCGCCATGGCCGGCACGCGAACGCGCCACGAGCGTCAGGTCGGGCGGAACGGTACCGAACCATTCCTTGGCCTGGCGTGGATCGATGTTCGCCTTCATGGTCTCGCCGACCTTGTCGGTCGCGAATAGAAGGTTGTCCTTGATCTGCTGCTCGGTAATGCCGAGATCCTGCAGCCGGTTGTAGCGCATGAACGCCGCCGAGTGGCAGTTGAGGCAATAGTTGACGAAGAGTTTCGCGCCATTCTGCAGCGCCGCCAGGTCGGTCGTCCGGTTCGGCGCCTTGTCCCAGGGGATACCTTCTTCCGAGGCATGAGCGCCAGCCACGAAACCAAGCGCTGCGATCAACGTGAGGATCAGTTTCTTCATTCTTGTTTTCCCCCGGTCAGTGCGCTGCGAAGGTCACGCGCTCAGGGACCGGCTTGAATTCGCCCAGACGGCTCCACCACGGCATCAGCAGGAAGAAACCGAAATAGAACAAGGTACCCACTTGCGACACACGCTCGCCGGCGGGCGACGGTGGTTGAACGCCAAGGTACGCGAGAACCACGAAGTTGACGACAAAGACACCGTAGAGGTACTTGTGCCAGCTCGGACGATAGCGAATCGACTTCACCGGGCTGTGATCCAGCCATGGCAGGAAGAACAGGATGATGACGGCACCGCCCATCACGAGAACGCCCCAGAACTTGGCGTCGATCGACAACATCATCGCGGCAACGCCAATGGCGACCACGACGATGACGCCCTTGAAGATCGAGGGAATGCGCGTCTTCCACACCCCAAATGCCGCACCGGCAACGACGCAAGCGATGAGCGCGTACATCATCTCGCTGGTGATCGCGCGAAGCATCGAATAGAAAGGCGTGAAGTACCAGACCGGGGCAATGTGATTCGGCGTTTTCAGCGAATCGGCCGGAATGAAGTTGTTGTACTCCAGGAAATAGCCGCCAGCCTCGGGCGCGAAGAAGATCACTGCCGAGAAGATCGTCAGAAACACCACGACGCCGAAGATGTCGTGCACCGTGTAGAACGGGTGGGATGGAATGCCGTCCAACGGATGGCCGTCAGAACCGCGGTTGGCCTTGATTTCGATGCCGTCCGGGTTGTTCGATCCGACTTCGTGAAGGGCGATCAGGTGAGCGACCACGAGACCGAGCAGGACCAGCGGCACTGCGATGACGTGGAAGCTGAAGAAGCGATTCAGGGTAGCGTCGCTCACCACGTAGTCACCGCGGATCAGAAGAGCGAGGTCAGGACCGACGAACGGAATGGCGGAGAACAGGTTGACGATCACCTGCGCACCCCAGTAGCTCATCTGGCCCCAGGGAAGCAGGTAGCCCATGAAGGCCTCAGCCATGAGGCAGAGGAAAATGGCGCAGCCGAAGATCCAGATCAGTTCGCGCGGCTTGCGGTAGCTTCCGTAGATGAGCCCGCGGAACATGTGCAGGTACACGACGATGAAGAACGCCGAAGCCCCCGTCGAGTGCATGTAGCGGATCAGCCAGCCCCATGGCACGTCGCGCATGATGTACTCGACCGATGCGAACGCCAGTTGCGCATCGGGCTTGTAGTGCATCACAAGGAAGATGCCGGTCACGATCTGGATCACGAGGACCAGCATCGCCAGCGAGCCGAAGATGTACCAGAAGTTGAAGTTCTTCGGCGCGTAGTACTTGCCCCACTGGTCGTTCCAGAGCTTGGTCAGCGGGAAGCGGTTGTCGACCCAGTTGAGCAGCTTCTCGTTCGCGGGCGCGTTGGGGGAGATTTCCTTGAGTTCGGCCATGTCTTTCTCCTCAAGCCTTCTTGTCGTCGCCGATCAGGAGGCGGGTGTCGGAGAGGTACATGTGCGGAGGCACCGGAAGATTGTCGGGTGCGGGCTTGTTCTTGAAGACACGCGCCGCCAGATCGAAGGTTGAACCATGGCAGGGGCAGAGAAAGCCCCCGTGCCAATCGTCAGGCAGCGAAGGCTGCGGCCCTGGCTGGAATTTGTCCGTCGGAGAGCAACCCAGATGGGTGCAGATGCCGACGACCACCAGGATCTCCGGCTTGATCGAGCGGTGCTCGTTGCGTGCGTAGGGAGGAGTGAACTCGTCCGGATTGCGCTTCGACTGCGGATCCGCGAGCAACGGATCGAGCTTCGGGAGTTCAGCGAGTTGTTCGGGCGTGCGCTTGAGAATCCACACGGGTTTGCCGCGCCATTCAACCGTCATCTTTTCGCCCACCTGGAGGGCACTGATGTCGACCTCGACCGGCGCACCGGCAGCCTTGGCTTTTTCGGAAGGCTGGAAGGTGCTGACGAACGGGACGGCGACTGCCACTCCGCCCACCGCTCCTGCACAACCTGATGCGATCAACCACGTCCGCTTGCTAGTGTCAATCCGGGGGCGGCCGGCTGTGCTGTCACTCATGGGGATCCTCAATGTTCTTCGCTAGGGTCTTGGGGTCAACCGACGATTGTAGCGGAGCGTAAAAGGCGAATTCAACGCGACGAGCCGTGCATCGACCATGAGTTCCGCCCGAGTGAGTCATTCAAAACACACCTCTATACTGGCCGACGTCTGAAAACCGCACATGAGGTACCCGACATGAGTTTTCTCAAGGAGTTTCGCGAGTTTGCCGTCAAGGGAAACGTGATCGACCTCGCGGTCGGCGTGATCATTGGCGCCGCTTTCGGAAAGATTGTCGATTCATTGGTGAGCGACATCATCATGCCGCTGGTTGGTCTGGTGTTCGGCAAGCTCGACTTCTCGAACCTCTACATCGTGCTGGCCAACAGACCGCCCAATGTGGCCGACAACCTGATCGAGCTCAAGAAGGCCAATGTGCCCGTGCTCGCGTACGGCAATTTCATCACCATTGCGGTGAACTTCGTGATCCTTGCTTTCATCATTTTCCTGATGGTCAAGCAGATCAACAAACTGAGGAAGGCGTCCGACGCAGCGCCGCCCCCACCGGCCCCCACTCCGGAAGACGTCGTGCTGCTGCGCGAAATTCGCGACAGCCTCAAGCGGCCCTGACGGCTGCGGCGCCGCTCGCGAGCGAGCGCGCCATGCGCACCGCTTCGATCAGGCTGGATGGATCGGCGCGACCCGTGCCTGCGATGTCGAATGCCGTGCCGTGATCGGGGCTCGTGCGCACGAGCGGCAATCCGAGCGTGACGTTGACGCCCTTCTCCACGCCCAGGTACTTGACCGGGATCAGGCCCTGGTCGTGGTACATCGCAATCACCACATCGAACTCTCCTGCACAGCCGGCCTTGGTGCGGGCACGCATGAAGACGGTGTCGGGCGCATGAGGTCCGTCGGCGTCGATGCCTTCCCTCCTGGCAGCCGCAATGGCGGGGGCAATGACGTCGCGCTCTTCACTGCCGAAGAGACCACCTTCGCCGGCATGCGGATTGAGTCCCGCCACGCCGATCCTCGGTGACCGACCCAGCACCGCGCCCAGTGCGCGATGCGTGATCCGCAGCGTCTCAAGGACGCTGTCATGCGTCACCGCCTCGATCGCGTTGCGCAACGACATGTGGATGCTCACCAGCACGGTCCGCAGTTCGTCGTTGGCAAGCATCATCCGAACCGGGACATCGGCGAGCGGTCGGTCCAGATGGGCAGCGGCCTCGAACTGAAGCAACTCGGTGTGACCAGGGAACATGAAGCCAGCCGCAGAGAGCGCCTCCTTGTGCAGAGGCGCGGTCACGACTGCCGCGACGTCGCCACGCAGTGCCGCCCGCGCTGCCCACACAACGCATTCGCCGGCGACGCGCCCCGCGACTGCACTGATCTGCCCAAGCGCAATCGGCGCTTCGACCTTCTCGACGACCTGCAGCACCGGGATGCAGGCAGGCGGAACATCGCCCACGCTTGCGGGCGATTCGATTTCCGCAACGGGCATGGCCAAGGAGCCAGGCATCGCCAGCCATTGCGCAGCCCGGCGAACGACACCGACATCGCCGGCAATAAAGCATCCTTGCATGTCACGGGCGGCATCGCGGAAGGCCTTGATGATGATCTCGGGCCCGATGCCGGCTGGATCGCCGAGCGTGACCGCAATGGGAGACTGAACGCTGTTCACGCCGGATTGTCGATGTCGATGAATTCGTGGGCCAGGCCCAGCTGCGCGGCCACATGCCCCGCAACAGCCGGTGCGCCGTAGCGTTCGGTCGCGTGATGTCCGCAGGCGAGGAACGCCACGTTCATCTCGCGCGCATAGTGGGCCTGCGGTTCGGAAATCTCGCCGGTGATGAAGGCGTCCGCGCCTGCCGCGATCGCAGCCTCGAAATAGCCCTGGGCCCCGCCGGTGCACCAGGCCACGTTCCTGATCGGACGCTGCTGGGCAGCCTCCACGAGCGTGACCTTCTTTCCGAGCGCCTTCTCGGTGTGGCTCGCCAGCGCAGCGGCATTGGCGAATACTTCGCCATTGGCCTGCGCACCGAGAAATCCGAGTTCCTGTTCGCCGAAGCGGCCCGTCGAACCGGCATGCGCGACCAGGCCCAGTTTGGCGCCCAGTTGCGCGTTGTTGCCGAGTTCAGGATGCGCATCCAGCGGCAGGTGATACGCGAACAGGTTGACATCGTCGCCAAGCAGCAAACCCAGGCGCTGACGCATCCAGCCGGTCACCCGCCCATCCTGGCCGCGCCAGAACAGGCCGTGGTGCACGAAGATGGCATCGGCCTCGGCGTGAATGGCGGCCTCGATCAGCGCACGGCTCGCGGTCACGCCGGACACGATCTTGCGAACCGTCGTGCGGCCCTCGACTTGGAGGCCATTGGGTCCGTAGTCCTTGAATCGCTCTGGGGCGAGCAGCACATCGAATGCGTGAAGAAGTTCGTGGCGGGTCGTGCTCATCGCGTGATTGTGGACCCGGCAGGCGCCGTCCGCATCGCATGGCCGCACGACGCGGGCCGCGTGGAGGACCTTCCACACTCCTGCGCGCCGCGCCGAAGAAGGCCATGTGGACGCCCAGTCGCACAAGTCACCGAATTCAGGGTTTCCCCCGATTTTGCGCGGCCAAGCGGTTGCGGTTCGGTCCTTCGGCACCAAGCACTTCGTGCGCATTGAGGGACAATTCAAGGTTTGGCGCCCAATGAAAGAGGCGCCATCACCTCAATGGATTCATCGCCTTCATGAAACGCACCTGGCTGCTGTTTGCCCAAGCCGTCACTATCTTCCTCGCGGCCTATTTCGTTGTTGCAACGCTCAAGCCCGAATGGCTCAACAGACAGGCGAACGGACTGCGCGGCATGGTCGCGGTCGTCGAGGCACCCCCGGTCAATCCGCAGGCTGTGCCCGGCAGCCTGAGCAGCGCTGCGAAGAAAGCCTCGCCCGCCGTGGTCAGCATCAACACGAGCAAGGCCGCGCAGCTGAACCCTCGCAACAACGATCCTTGGTTCCGTTTCTTTTTCGGCGACCAGGGTGCGGACCAGCCCCAGGTCGGACTGGGCAGCGGGGTGATCGTGAGCGCCGACGGCTACATCCTCACCAACAACCACGTCGTAGAAGGCGCCGACGAAATCGAAGTGACGCTCAATGACGGACGCCACGCCCACGGCAAGGTGATCGGGACCGATCCCGACACCGATCTGGCCGTACTCAAGATCGAACTCGACAAGCTGCCAGTCGTGGTCCTTGGCAATTCGGACGCCCTGCAGGTCGGAGACCAGGTACTCGCCATCGGCAATCCGTTCGGAGTCGGTCAGACCGTCACCAGCGGCATCGTCTCGGCGCTCGGACGCAACCAGCTCGGCATCAACACGTTCGAAAACTTCATCCAGACCGACGCCGCGATCAATCCGGGCAATTCGGGCGGCGCGCTGATCGATGTGAACGGCAATCTCGAGGGCATCAACACCGCGATTTATTCGCGCTCGGGCGGCAGCATGGGCATCGGGTTTGCCATCCCGGTTTCGACCGCCAAGCAGGTCCTCGAGGACATCGTCAAGGCCGGAAAGGTCACGCGCGGATGGATCGGCGTGGAGCCCAACGATCTTTCACCCGAACTGGCGGAGACCTTCGGCGTCAAGGCCAAGACGGGCGTGATCATCACGGGTGTCCTGCAGAACGGACCGGCAGCGAAGGCAGGCGTTCGTCCAGGCGACGTGATCACCGGCGTCGGCGACAAGGACATCGGTAACGTCCAGGAGCTACTGACCGCCGTGGCGGGCCTCAAGCCGGGCAACGCGGCACGTTTTGCGCTGCAGCGCGGCGGCGACAAGCTGGAACTCGACGTCACGGCCGGCTCGCGGCCCAAATCGCCGGTCCGGCGCGCGCCGCAAGAAACGGAATGATGAAAACGAAGGATTCCGCTCAGGACTGAGCGGAATCGGGGCTCTCTTCGGGCGCCTTGGTGTACTTCGAGAAGTAGCGCGCACCCACGATGCCGACTTCGTACAGCAGGCACATGGGAATCGCGAGCGCAAGCTGCGAGACGACGTCCGGCGGGGTCAGCACCGCCGCAACGACGAAGGCAACGACGATGAAATAGCCGCGAAAAGAACGCAGCTTTTCGACGGTGACCATCTCGAAACGCACCAGCAGCATGACCACGATCGGGACTTGGAAGGCCACGCCGAAGGCGATATAGAGCGACAGGATCGCCTCCACGTACGACGATATGTCGGGCGTGGCCGCCACCGACGGAGGCGTGAATCGCTGGATGAAGCCGAACATCTTGTCCAGGACGAAGAACTGCACGAACGCAATCCCGGCATAGGCAAGCAGGCTGCCGAAGATGATCAGCGGCAAGGCGAATTTCTTCTCGTGGCTGTAGAGCCCCGGCGCCACGAACATCCAGACCTGATACATCAGCCAAGGCAGCGCCAGCAATACGGCGGTCATGGCCAGCACCTTGAGCGGCACGAAAAACGGCGAGAACACGCCCACGGCGATCAGCTTCGCGTCGTGCGGCATGTGGTTGCGGATTGGCACCGCGATCAGGTCGATCAGCCCACTGGGGCCCGGCCATATCGCGAGCAGGACGCCGGCGACGACAAGGCCATAAATGCAATAGAGCAAGCGATCCCGCAGCTCCATCAGGTGTTGGACGAAAGGCTGCTCGGTGCCGGCCAGTTCGTCTTCTTTGTTCTTGTCAGTGGAGTCAGACATGTCGGGGGCGCTGCGGACGGAATTCGGGCCGCGCTGGACGCGACCGGATCGACGCCGAAGCTATTTGATCTCGTGAGGACGGTAACGGGCCACGCGCGCGGCGCCCGAAAGCGCTTTGGTGCGCACGCCGTTGCGCGCCTTGTACCACTGTGGCGTGGCGCCCTGCTTCAGGCGCCAGTTCTTGCGTGGGTGCTTGTATTGCGGATAGACGGGCAGCGCCGGCTCAGAATCGGAGGACGTCTGGCCGATTTCGGAAAACTGCTTCTCGAATTCGCTCGCGCTGGAATGGATGCTGTGCTCGACCTCGCGAGCCGCGTCCTGCACCGTGTCTTTCATCTTGCGCAACTCGTCGAGGTCCATGGAGCGATTGACCTCGGCCTTGACGTCGTTCACGTAGCGCTGCGCCTTGCCGAGCAGCGTGCCAACGGTGCGCGCCACGCGCGGCAGCTTTTCCGGTCCGATGACGATGAGCGCAACTGCGCCGATCAGCGCAAGTTTCGAAATGCCGAGATCGATCACGGACGGTTGGAGCTCAGGACTTCTGACGCGCTTCGACGTCGATCGTCGACTTGTCGGTCGCGGCGGTGTTGGTCACCTGCGCGTTCGGGTTGGCCGGCGTTTCGGGTGCCCCGCCCTCCCGCATGCCGTCCTTGAAGCCCTTGACGGCGCCGCCGAGGTCCGACCCCATGTTGCGGAGCTTCTTGGTGCCGAAGATCATGACCACGACGAGCAGCACGATCAGCCAGTGCCAGATGGAAAGTGAACCCATGGATTACTCCTGAAGAATGTGAGCGATTTTAGACGGCGCGCAAATGCCGCCTCACGAGGCGGGAATCAGCCTCTGAGCCATGGGCGTGGGCCGCCCATGACGTGCACGTGGAGATGATGGACCTCCTGACCGCCCTCGGCGCCGGTATTCACGACGATGCGATACCCCCCGGTCGGATAAGGCCTGCAGCCCTGCTCGATGGCCAGCCTGGGGGCCAGCGTCATGATCCTTCCAAGCAACGCGGCGTCGTCGGAGGTGACCTGGGCCATCGACGGGACGTGCCGCTTCGGCACGATCATGAAATGCACCGGGGCCCACGGGGCAATGTCGTGAAACGCAAAGAGCTCCTCGTCCTCGTAGACCTTGCGGGAGGGAATCTTCCCTTCGATGATCTTGCAGAAGACGCAGTTGGGGTCAGAGGACATTCGAAGGCTCCATGGATCGGCCCGCGTTCATTCGCACCATCCCCTTGACGATGCGATAGAGGAACCAGAGGGAAATCAGCGCCCAGGCAATCCAGCCGGGCACGAAAAGAAGCAGCCACAGCCACGCGGTCAGCACGTACAGCACGCCGGCCCAGATCACAGTGCGAATGCGCCAGCTGAAATGCGAGGCCTGCCAGGTGCCGGCCGCATCGTCGCGCTTGACCAGGTCGATGATCAGCGCGATCAGCAGCAGCGCGATGGAAGCCTGTGCCCCGGGCAGGACCGCGCCAATGGCCACCACGAGGTGAAGGATGTAGCTGACCCAGCCCCAGGTCTTGAGCGAGTCGTCCGGTTCGACGGTCACGATGTCGTTGGGCATGGTGTCCTCTCAATCGTTGGAAGCTTCGCGAGCCTGCGCCTTGCGCAAGGCCTTTTCCTCGATGCCGCTGGTGCCTTCGCGCCGCTCGAGTTCCGCGACCACGTCGCTGGGCGAGAAACCGTAGTGCGCGAGTGCCACCATGCTGTGAAACCACAGATCGGCCACTTCGTTGACAACCTTCGAACGGTCGCCGCCATGATCGGCGTCCTTGGCGGCCATGACGACTTCGGTGGCTTCTTCGCCGATCTTCTTCAGGAAGGCGTCGGGACCCCGGTGAAGGAGACGTGCGACGTAGCTCTTGTCGGGATCGCCGCCGCGCGCCGGCAGCCGGCTCTCGATCACGGCAGCCAGGCGCGCCAGTGCGTCTTCCGCGTTGCGTGGGGTATCGCTCATCTTGGGGAGGATGTGTAGATCGATGCGGGGTCTTTCAAGACCGGTTCGGCGACCGTCCACCGGCCGTTCTCGTATTTGCTGAAGAAGCAGCTGTGGCGGCCCGTGTGACACGCGATGCCCGGCTCATGGCCGAGTTGGGTCACCTTGAGCAGCACGACGTCGTTGTCGCAGTCGATGCGAATCTCGTGAACCGTCTGCACGTGGCCGGACTCCTCGCCCTTGAACCAGAGCTTGCCGCGCGACCGGCTGAAATACACGGCCCGGCCGATTTCAGCCGTCTTCGCCAGCGCCTCGCGGTTCATCCAGGCGAACATCAGCACGTCGTTGCTGCCCTGCTCCTGCGCGATCACGGGCACCAGGCCGTTCGCGTCCCACTTCACTTCATCGAGCCAATTCATGCCGGAATTGTCGGTCAAAGCCGCACCGGGATGCCCCGCGCCGCCATTTGCGCCTTGGCCTGGCCCACGGTGAACTCGCCGTAGTGGAAGATGCTGGCCGCCAGGACGGCATCGGCGCCGCCGGCCTGGATGCCGTCGGCCAGGTGATCCAGGCTGCCGACGCCGCCGGAAGCAATCACCGGCACGCTCACCGCATCACTCACGGCGCGCGTGAGTTCGAGATCGAAGCCGCTCTTGGTGCCGTCACGGTCCATGCTGGTCAGGAGGATCTCGCCGGCGCCGCGCCGCGTCATCTCGACGGCCCACTGCACCGCGTCAAGGCCGGTGTTCTTGCGCCCGCCGTGGCTGTAGACATCCCAGCCGGCTCCGCGGGTCGCAGCGTCCTCCGCGGTGCGCCGCTTGGCGTCGATCGCCACCACGATGCACTGCGCACCGTATTTCCGAGATGCGTCTTCGATGACCTGGGGATTCGCGATCGCAGCCGAATTGAAGCTGGTCTTGTCCGCCCCGGCATTGAGCAGCCGGCGGACATCCGCGACCGTGCGCACGCCGCCGCCGACGGTGAGGGGAATGAACACCTGCGAAGCCACTGCTTCGATGATCGGCAGGATCAGGTCGCGCCCGTCGCTCGTGGCGGTGATGTCGAGGAAGGTGAGTTCGTCGGCGCCTTGCGCGTTGTAGCGCGCGGCAATCTCGACCGGATCGCCGGCGTCTCGCAATTCGACGAAATTGACGCCCTTGACGACGCGGCCGCCGGTCACGTCCAGACAGGGAATGATGCGTTTGGCAAGCATGGGATCGTTCGGATCAAGGATTCAGGAAACGGTGAGCTGTTGCCAGCCCTGCCACTGCGCCCCCGGCGCCAGCAGAACGGGTTCGTCGATGCGCGCGGCCTCGACACAAAGCATGTGGCGCCAGCCGTCGTCGGGCAGGTCGTCGAGCTTGGCGCTCAGCACAGGACCAGGGTTCCAGACCACCGTCTCGGTGCAGCTCGCGCTCTGCGCGATCTCGAGCGTGCCGGAAGGCTGGGCCAGACGCAGAGGCCGTGTGGACGACGCGTAGACGCTGTCGAATTCGGTGCCGAAGGTGAGCGCGGGCGCCAACTCGACGTGTCGATCGTCGCGCACGGCATCCCAGCGGTTGGCGCCTTGAAGGCCTTCGAGGCGAAGCGCGGTCACGTCGTTCACGCGCAAATAGGTGTGCAGCGCTGCCGCAAAGGACCAGGGGCCGCTGCCGGGATTGTCGACCGTGAGCGCAATGCGCAGCGAATGCGGCGCCAAGGTGACCGTGAGCCGCAGCCGAAAGGCGTGCGGCCAGATGTCGCGCGTTGCCTCGTTGGAATGCAACGAAAGGACTGCCGTGCTGCGTTTGCCGTCGACTTCCTGCGAATCGGCCTGCCAGGGGACATTGCGCACGAAACCGTGCTTGGGCAACGGGCCGCGCATGTTGAACTGCGGCCAGCAGATCGGCACACCGCCCCGGATGGCGCTCTGCCCGTCGAAGCGGGCATCGGGGCTCAGGAAGAGGCGCTCCACGCCGTCGGCGGTCATCCAGGACAGCACGTGCGCACCGTGCAGGGCGACCATGCAACTGTCGCCGGCGGGCAAGGCAAGGCGCACTGCCGGCTGGCCACGAAAGGCTGACGTTTGGACAGACATGACCCGATTCTAGGTTTCGCCCGTGTCGGGATTGCGGCCAGCGCGGTTTTAGCTTGAAATCGCATCAGCAGGCGCTCGCGGTTGCGGGCTGTCGGCCAGAGACGATTCTCCAGAACGCACTCGCAAGGAGCACCCATGAGAAGGAAACTGCCGCCAGCCGTATGGATCCTGATCGCGAT
The DNA here is from genome assembly GCF_056395305.1 of Variovorax sp. 10L426. Taxonomy (NCBI): domain Bacteria; kingdom Pseudomonadati; phylum Pseudomonadota; class Betaproteobacteria; order Burkholderiales; family Comamonadaceae; genus Variovorax; species Variovorax sp. 10L426. The sequence goes on from NZ_JBFTJF010000006.1 coordinate 189,767, forward strand.
GGTGATCGGGATCATCCTGGGCTACATGGTCTTCGTGAACTTTCCGAACAAGAGGACGGCCGCGGAGATTGCCGGGTACATCTCGATCATGTCGGACGTGTTCCTGCGGCTGATCAAGATGCTGATCGGGCCGCTGGTGTTCTCGACGCTGGTGGTGGGCATCGCGCACATGGGCGATGCGGCAGCCGTCGGGCGCGTCTTCGGCAAGGCGCTGGCGTGGTTCATCACGGCCTCGCTGGTCTCGCTGATCCTGGGCCTGATCATGGCCAATATCCTGCAACCGGGCCACAACCTTGGCCTGCCGCTGCCCGACATCGGCTCCTCTGCCAACCTCGCCACCTCGAAGTTCACCGTCAAGGACTTCGTCAGCCACATGGTGCCGCGGTCCTTCGTCGAAGCCATGGCCAATAACGAGATCCTGCAGATCGTCGTGTTCTCGATGTTCTTCGGGGTGGCGATGGCCTCTCTCGGCGACAAGGCCAAGACGCTGGTCGCCGCCATCGAGGAACTCTCGCACGCCATGCTCAAGATCACCGGCTACGTGATGAAGCTCGCCCCGCTTGCCGTGCTGGCCGCCATGGCAGCGACGGTCGCGGTCAACGGGTTGGACATCCTGCTGAAGTTCGCGGTGTTCATGGGCGGCTTCTACATCAGCCTGTTCATGCTGTGGTGCTTGCTGGCTCTTGCCGGCTTCATCTTCCTCGGCCCGCGGATCCTGAAACTGCTGAGCTACATCCGGGAGCCTTTCCTGCTGTCGTTCGCCACGGCGAGTTCGGAGGCCGCCTACCCGAAGATCCTGATCGCCCTCGACCGTTTTGGCGTGAAGCGCAAGATCTCCAGCTTCGTCATGCCGATGGGCTATTCCTTCAACCTCGACGGCTCGATGATGTACTGCACCTTCGCCGTGCTCTTCATCGCCCAGGCCTATGACATCCACCTGCCGATCGGCACCCAGATCACCATGCTGCTGATCCTGATGCTGACCTCGAAGGGGATGGCCGGCGTGCCGCGCGCCTCGCTGGTGGTGATTGCCGCCACCCTGAACCAGTTCAACATCCCCGAGGCGGGGCTGCTGCTGATTCTGGGGGTGGACACCTTCCTGGACATGGGCCGCTCGGCAACGAACGCGGTGGGCAACTCCATCGCCACCGCCGTCGTCGCCAAGTGGGAAGGCGAACTGATGACCGAGAGCGAGGCCGAGGCGAACGCGCGGTCGATGGACGCCGAACTCGCCGCCACCCTCGCCCACCCGATGCATGCCTGAGGACGATCATGGCGTTTCTGCGGTCACTGTCGATCGTTGCAGCCCTCCTCTGCGGCCTGTCGTCGCTGGCTTCGGCGCAGTCCGATCCCGTGCCATCCACGCCAGCCGAGCTGAGCGGAACCTTGGCCAAGGTGCGTGATGCCGGCGCCGTCACCATCGGCTATCGCGAGTCCTCGATTCCGTTCTCCTACCTCTCCTCGCGCAACGAACCGATCGGCTATTCCATCGAACTGTGCAAGGCGCTGGTCGAGGCGATGAGCGACGCGGTCCACAAGACGCTCGCGACGAAGTGGGTTCCAGTGACGTCCGAATCGCGCATCGACGCGGTGGTCAACGGGCAGGTGGACCTCGAGTGCGGTTCGACGACGAGCAATCTCGAGAGGCAAAAGCGGGTGAGCTTCTCGCCGACGATGTTCGTCTCGGGCACCAAATTGCTGGTTCGGAAGGGTTCGCCCATCAAGTCGTTCCGGGACTTGGCCGGAAAGCCGGTTGCCGTGACGCGCGGCACGACGAACGAAAAGACGATGCGCGACATCTCCGAGCGCTTCAAGCTCGACCTGAATCTCCTCGTATCGCGCGACCACGCCGAGTCGTTCGCCCTGGTGAAGTCCGGCAAGGCGGAAGCGTTTGCAACGGATGACGTCCTGCTCTATGGCCTCATCGCCCAGGACCGTGGAACTGCGGACGGCCCAAGCGACTACGAGGTGATCGGCGACTTCCTGTCGTACGACCCCTACGGCGTGATGTACCGCAAGAACGACCCCCAGATGACCACGGTGGTCAACGACACTTTCCACGAGCTGGCGGAGGATGGCGAGATCGAGCGCCAGTACAAGCGCTGGTTCCTGCGCAAGCTGCCTTCCGGCACCAGCCTGAACCTGCCGATGAGCCCGCAACTGGAAACGATCATCCAGACGATGGCGGTCAAGTCGGAGTAAGGGTCAGCGAGCGAGACCCCTTCGGGAAACACCGCGGAACCGGCTTCGCCGGGCCGCCGGTGTTGCCCCCGGCAGGGGGTGGGCGCCCGACACGAAGTGCGGGCAACCTGGGGGCGAGCCTACTGCTCAGCCAGTTCGTCCGCGCGGGCCTGCGCGGCGGCAAAGTCCAGGTCGCCCGAGTAGATCGCACGGCCGCAGATGACCCCTTCGACCCCGTCGGATTCGACAGCGCACAGCTTGTCGATGTCGGCCATGTTCGAGAGTCCGCCCGACGCGATCACCGGGATCGTGAGGGCCTGCGCCAGGCGCACCGTCGCGTCGATATTGATGCCCGACAGCATGCCGTCGCGGCCGATGTCGGTGTAGATGATCGACTCCACCCCGTAGTCCTCGAACTTCTTGCCCAGGTCGGCAACTTCGTGGCCGGTCAGCTTGCTCCAGCCATCGGTCGCCACCTTGCCGTCCTTGGCGTCCAAGCCCACGATGATGTGGCCGCCGAACGCGCTGCACGCGTCCTTCAGGAAACCGGGGTTCTTGACGGCGGCGGTGCCGATGATCACGTAGCGCAGGCCGTCGTCGATGTAGCGCTCGATCGTGTCCAGGTCGCGGATGCCGCCGCCGAGCTGCACGGGGATGTCGTCGCCGACTTCCCTCAGGATCGCCTTGATCGCCGCGTGATTCTGCGGCTTTCCGGCGAAGGCGCCGTTCAGGTCGACCAGGTGAAGCCGCCTTGCCCCTGCTTCCACCCATTTGCGAGCCATGGCGGCCGGGTCTTCGCTGAAAGTGGTGGACTGGTCCATATCGCCCTGCTTGAGGCGAACACAGTGGCCATCCTTGAGGTCGATCGCAGGAATGAGGAGCATGGTGCGAAATTGCTTGGAACGAGCGATGGAGTCGCGGGAAATCGAAGCGGGCGAACGTGAGTGGGTGGCAGGAAGCGGGATCGTACTCAGAATCCGGCAAAGCCCGCGACGGCAGGCCCGAGCCGGGCATTCGATGCGTTCACTGCGTCAAGGATTCCAGTGGAGGAAATTTCGATAGAGCTGCAGCCCATGGTCCGCACTCTTCTCCGGGTGGAACTGGGTCGCAAAAATATTATCGCGTGCAACGGCAGCGGTAAAGCGGTCGCCATAGTCTGCCTCGCCCACGCTGTGGTCGGCGTCAGCGGGCTTGGCGTAGAAGCTGTGCACGAAGTAGAAGTAGCTTTGGTCGGGGACGCCCGCCCAAACGGGATGCTTCCGCGACTGCCGAACCTGGTTCCAGCCCATCTGGGGGACCTTGTATCGGCTGCCGTCCGGCTGGAGGCGGCCCGCCAGCTCAAACTTGCGAACGTCACCGGGGATCAGGCCCAGGCCGTCGGTCGGCCCTTCGTCGCTGTGCGACAGCAACATCTGCATGCCCACGCAGACTCCGAACAACGGCTTGGAGGCTGCCGCTTCGACGACCGGCTCCAGCAGCCCCGAATCACGCAACTCGCGCATGCAGTCCGGCATGGCGCCCTGTCCCGGCAGCACGATGCGCGTGGCGTGGCGCACGACGTCGGGGTCTGAAGTGACGAACACCTCCACCCCAACCTGGTCGGCCGCATGCTGCACAGCCTGCGACACCGACCGCAGATTGCCCATGCCGTAATCGACGACGGCCACTGTGTTCTTGGTCATGGAAGAGCCTCCGCGCAGCAGCGCTGCGGCGGTCGCCTTGGGGCGGCCCGGCGGCTCAGAGCGAACCCTTCGTGGAAGGTATGACACCGGCGGAACGCGGATCGAGTTCCAACGCCGCGCGTAGCGCCCGGGCGAAAGCCTTGAAGACGGTTTCGCACTGGTGGTGCGCATTGACCCCCTTCAGATTGTCGATGTGCAGCGTGACGAAAGCGTGATTGACGAAGCCGTGAAAGAACTCGTAGGTGAGCTGGCTGTCGAAGGTCCCGATCATGCCGCTCGTGAAGGGAACATCCATCACCAGCCCGGGGCGGCCCGAGAAGTCGACCACCACGCGGCTGAGCGCCTCGTCGAGCGGAACGTAGGCATGGCCGTAGCGCCGGATGCCCTTCTTGTCACCCACGGCCTTGGCGACCGCCTGGCCCAGCGTGATGCCGACGTCTTCCACCGTATGGTGGCCGTCGATGTGCAGGTCGCCCTTGCAGTCGATATCGAGGTCGATCAGGCCATGACGGGCGATCTGGTCGAGCATGTGATCGAAAAAGCCGATCCCCGTCGACAACTTCGACCGGCCGGTGCCGTCGAGGTTGACCTGGACCGTGATTTTCGTTTCCGCGGTGTTGCGCGTGACGGACGCCGTACGCGCGCCGGCCGCGACGACTGCTTCGGGTGCCGTTGGAGTATTCATAGTGAGGCTTCAAGTGCCCCGAGCATCCGCGCGTTCTCGTCGGCGGTTCCGACGGTGAGGCGCAGGCAGTTCGCGAGCAATGGGTGCATTTTAGAAACGTTCTTGACCAGCACGCCGGCCGCCTTCATGCCCTCGAAGGTCTTTGCCGCGTCGGGGACCCGGACGAGGATCATGTTGGCCTCGCTCGGCCAGCTCTTCACGGCGGGCAGACGGGCCAGCGTCTCAAAGATCCGGGTTCGCTGCGCTCGAATGTCCGCGGCCTGTTCGGCGAAGACATCGGCGTGCTCCAGCGCGAAGAGCGCGCACTCGCAGTTCAGGACGCTGATGTTGTAGGGTGGCCGCACCTTGTCGACCTCGGCGACCAGCGCTGCCGGCCCCATCATGTAGCCCAGGCGAACGCCGGCGAGGCCGAACTTGCTGAGCGTCCGCATCAGCAGCACGTGGTCATGGCGCGTCACGCGGTCGATATAGCTCTTGCCGGCGAAAGGCTGGTAGGCCTCGTCGATGACGACCAGCCCTCCTTGCGCATCCTGCGCCTCGATGATCTTCTCGATCACGGCATCGTCCCACAGGTTGGCGGTCGGGTTGTTCGGATAGGCTAGGTAGACGATGGCGGGCTTCTCGCGCGCGATGGCGCTCAGCATCGCGCCCTCGTCCAGTTCGAAATCGGCCGTCAGCGGCACACCAATGAAGCGCAAGCCCTGCAGCTGGGCGCTCATCGCGTACATCACAAAACCGGGGACGGGCGCCAGGATTGCCGCGCCGGGCAGGTCGCAGGCCATGGCCAGGAGCGAAATCAGCTCGTCCGAGCCGTTGCCGAGCATTAGCGCGCAACCTTCCGGCATGGCGGCATATTTCGCCAGGGCGCGTTGCAGATCGGCGCCGCGCTCGCCCGGGTAACGATTCAGCGCGAGTGCGCCAAGGCGCTGGCCCAACGCCGCCTGCAGCGCCGGTGGCAGCCCGTGCGGGTTCTCCATCGCGTCGAGCTTGAGCATGCCGCGCGCGTCCTGGACGGCATAGGCATGCATGGATTGCACGTCGGCACGGATGCGGCCGAGTGCGCGGTTTGTCGCGGTCGTGGAAGTCATTGGTTCAAGGCGCGCAGCGGTAAGTGTTGCGCAGGGCAGCCGCCAGCACCAGTTGAACCGGCATGTCTGCTTCATAGCTGTCGGCATTGCGCGTCAGTTCGGCCTGGTAGAGCGAGCGTGCCATGGCGGGCTCGAGTTTGCGGCCATTGATGCAGAAACGCGGCTTCTGGTGCTCGCGCTGGTCGGCATCATTGGCTTCACGCAGGCCCTCCATCACGCCGACGAGATAGTAGTTGGCGTAGAGCTTGCCGTCCTTCTCGTTGGCTTCGAGGGTGCGAAGTTCGCGGATGGTCATGGCGTGGGCGGCGGCAGTCCATGCCAGCGTCGCCAGCACCAGCGTCTTTGCGAGCTGGCCGAATCGGATGCGTCTCAAAGGATCGTTCTCCCCTGTCTACCGTCAGCGCAGTCGCATGCGAGCTGCCTCGGCGTGCGCCGACAAGCCCTCGCCTTCGGCCAGCGTCACAGCGACGCGCCCGAGAACCTGGGCGCCGGCTTCGCTGACCTCGATGAGGCTCGACCGCTTCTGGAAGTCGTACACCCCCAACGGAGAGCTGAAGCGCGCGGTGCCACTGGTCGGCAGCACGTGGTTCGGGCCGGCGCAGTAGTCGCCCAGGCTCTCGCTGGTGTACGCACCAAGGAAGATGGCACCCGCGTGCTTGAGCAAAGGCTCCCAGCGATGCGGCTCGCGGCTGCTCACTTCGAGGTGTTCGGGCGCGATCCGGTTGCTGATCTCGCAGGCCTGTTCCATGCTTCGAGTGTGGATCAGGGCTCCGCGTCCATTGAGCGACGCCGCGATGATCTCGGCGCGCGGCATCGAAGGCAGGAGCCGATCGATTTCCTGCTGAACACGCTCGATGTAGGCCGCGTCGGGGCACAGCAGGATGCTTTGCGCCATTTCGTCGTGCTCGGCCTGGCTGAACAGGTCCATGGCGACCCAATCGGGCGGCGTCGTGCCGTCGGCGAGCACCAGGATTTCGCTCGGCCCCGCGATCATGTCGATGCCCACCGTGCCGAACACCCGGCGCTTGGCGGCGGCCACGTAGGCATTGCCGGGGCCGGTGATCTTGTCGACCGCCGGCACGGAGGCGGTGCCATAGGCCAGCGCTGCCACGGCCTGCGCGCCGCCGATGGTGAAAGAGCGCGTCACGCCGGCGACGTGCGCCGCGGCAAGCACCAGCGGATTCTTTTCGCCGCCCGGCGTCGGCACGACCATGATGATCTCGCCGACTCCGGCCACATGCGCGGGAATAGCGTTCATGAGCACGCTCGACGGATAGGCCGCCTTGCCGCCGGGCACGTAGATGCCCACGCGGTCCAGGGGTGTGACCTTCTGGCCCAACAGCGTGCCGTCGGCATCGCGGTAGCTCCAGCTTTCGCCGCTCGCCTTCTTCTGCGCCTCGTGATAGCTGCGCACGCGGGCGGCGGCCGCCTCCAGTGCGGCGCGCTGGGCGTCCGGCAGCGCTTCGAACGCCTCGCGCAGTTCGGCGGCCGTGAGTTCGAGCGCGTCCATGCCGGCCACGTCGAGCCGATCGAACCGGCGCGTGTATTCGAGCACCGCCGTGTCGCCGCGACGCTGCACGTCGGCAAGGATGTCCGCTACCACCTGCTCGATCGCGGCATCGGCCTCGGCGGACCAATGGAGGCGCGTCTTGAATTCGGCCTCGAAGGTGGCCGAAGCGGTCGACAGACGGGCGGGGACGGCTTTCAGTTTCATGGCGCGTGCACTGTCACGAGGAAGGAATGGCCGATTCGAACGCGTCGACGATACGGCGGATCGCTTCGCGTTTGAGCTTGAGCGCGGCTTGGTTGACGACCAGGCGCGCGCTGATGTCCATGATGCGTTCGACTTCGACCAACTGATTGGCCTTCAGGGTATTGCCGGTCGACACCAGGTCGACGATGGCATCGGCCAGACCGGTCAGCGGAGCGAGTTCCATGCTGCCGTACAGCTTGATCAGGTCGACGTGCACGCCCTTGCTCGCGAAAAAGTCGCGCGCCAGGCCGACGTACTTGGTCGCGACCTTGATGCGCGAACCTTGCTTGACGGCCGAGGCGTAGTCGTAGTCGGCGCGCACCGCCACGCTGAGGCGGCAGGCCGCAATGCGAAGGTCGAGCGGCTGGTACAGGCCCTGGTTGCCGTGCTCGAGCAGAACATCGAGCCCGGTGACGCCGAGGTCCGCCCCACCATACTGCACGTAGGTCGGCACATCGGAGGCACGCACCAGCACGACCCGGACATCCGGCCGCGTGGTCGCGAGGATCAGCTTGCGGGATTTCTCTGGGTCCTCCGTCACCTCGATGCCGGCGGCGGCCAGCAAGGGCATGGTTTCCTCGAAGATTCGACCCTTCGAGAGCGCCAGCGTGATCATGGCTGCACCTCGGCAGGCCCAGCGACCCGCTCGATGTCGGCCCCGAGACCGCGGAGCTTGGTTTCCATGCGGTCGTAGCCGCGATCGAGGTGATAGATGCGATCCACCAGCGTCTCGCCGTCAGCGACAAGCCCGGCGATCACGAGGCTCGCCGATGCGCGCAGGTCAGTGGCCATGACAGTCGCACCGGACAGTTGCGGCACCCCCTCGATCACGGCCACCTTGCCGTCGGTCTGGATCCGGGCACCGAGGCGCAGCATCTCGTCGACGTGCATGAAGCGGTTCTCGAAGATCGTCTCGGTCACCGTCGAGGTCCCCGCGGCGATCACGTTGAGCGCCATGAACTGCGCCTGCATGTCCGTCGGAAAGCCTGGGTACTCGGTCGTGCGAAAGCTCTGCGCCTTGAGACGGCCCCGGCTTTGCACGCGAATGCCGCCGTCGACCGCGATCACTTCCGCGCCGGCGGCACGAAGCTTTTCGATCACGGCATCGAGATGCTCGGCCCTGCCGTGCTTGAGAAAGACATCGCCTCCGGTGGCCGCCACGGCGCACAGGAAGGTGCCCGCCTCGATCCGGTCCGCCACCACCTGGTGCGTGCATCCGCGCAGCTTGTCCACGCCCTGTATGCGGATGCGGCTGGTGCCGTGCCCTTCGATCTTGGCGCCCATGGCGATCAGCATCTCGGCAAGGTCCGCAATCTCGGGCTCCTGGGCGGCGTTTTCAAGCACTGTCTCGCCCTCGGCGAGCGCCGCAGCCATCAGGAAATTCTCGGTACCGGTGACGGTCACCATGTCGGTCGTGATGCGCGCGCCGTGCAGGCGCTTGCGGCCACCGCCGATGCTGGCGACCATGTAGCCGTGTTCGACCACGATCTCGGCGCCCATGGCCTGCAGGCCCTTGATGTGCTGGTCGACCGGGCGGGATCCGATGGCGCAACCGCCCGGCAACGACACCTTGGCCCTGCCGAAGCGCGCCAGGAGCGGTCCCAGTGCGAGCACCGACGCCCGCATGGTCTTGACGAGTTCGTAGGGTGCTTCGGGCACCTCGAGCGATCGTGCGTTGATGCGCACGGTCCCGTTGTCGTCGCGATCGGCTGCAACGCCCATGTTGTGGACCAGCTTGAGCATGGTCGCGACGTCCTTGAGGCGAGGCACGTTGTGCAGCGTGACCTGTTGATCGGTCAGCAGCGCCGCGCAGAGTTCGGGCAAGGCGGCGTTCTTGGCGCCGGAAATGAGTACCTCGCCGCGAAGCGTACGCCCGCCGCGAATCAGAAGTTTGTCCATGTGGAATCCAGCGGAGGTCTAGCGGGAAGGCGAAGGAGTCTGGCTCGCCCATTCGGCGGGCGTGTAGGTTTTCATCGAAAGCGCATGCACTTCGTCGGTATGCATTTTGGCACCCAAGGTGGCGTAGACACGCTGATGCCGCTGGATGGGGCGCTTGCCCTCGAACTCTGCCGAGACGATCGTGGCGTACCAGTGACGGCCATCGCCCTCGAGCGCGATGTGCTCGCAAGCCAAACCTGCCGCAATGATCGATTGAAGTTCTTCAGCAGTCATAGTTGTTGCTCGCCCCCAGGCTGTGCGCACTTCGTGTCGCTTCGCCAACCCCCTGCAAGGGGGTGGGCGGCCACACGAAGTGGGCAAGCCTGGGGGTGTTTCATGTTATCCGCGAATCTTGTAGCCGATGCGCAGCAAGTGCACTGCGATCGCGCTCACCACCAGCCAGGCACTGCCGACGATCGCGAGACTCAGCCAGGGCGAAGCATCGCTGATCCCGAAGAAGCCGAAGCGGAAGCCGTCGATCATGTAGAAGAACGGATTGAGGTGGCTGACGGTCTGCCAGAAAGGAGGGAGCGAGCCAATGGAATAGAACACGCCCGACAGGAAGGTCATGGGCATGATCAGGAAATTCTGGAATACCGCCATCTGGTCGAACTTCTCGGCCCAGAGCCCGGCAATCAGTCCCAGCGTACCCAGGATGGCCGCACCGAGGAAGGCGAACACGGCGATCCACCACGGGGCGACGAATCCCGGCAGGGCGAACAGCGCCGTCACCACGAACACGCCCAGTCCCACCGCCAGCCCGCGCACGATCGACGAGCCGACATAGGCGAAGAACCAGCCCCAATGGGACAGCGGCGAGAGCAACACGAACACCAGGCTGCCCATGATCTTGCTCTGGATGATCGACGACGAACTGTTGGCAAAGGCGTTCTGCAGCACGCTCATCATCACGAGCCCGGGCACCAGGAAGGCCGTGTAGCTCACCGTCCCAAAGACCTTGACGTGGTCTTCGAGCACATGTCCGAACACCATCAGATAGAGCATCGCGGTCAGCACCGGAGCGCCGACGGTCTGGAATCCCACCTTCCAGAAGCGGAGCGTTTCCTTGTAGAGCAAGGCGCGCCATCCCAGCGCATTCACCATCATCTTGCAACCTCCAAGGGGGTCTGCTCGCCAGCCATCAGATCGATGAAGACGTCTTCCAGGTCAGCCTTGCGCATCTCGACATCTTCAACATCGAGTCCCGCTTCGCGGATTGCAGCCAACAACTGCTCGACCTCGAGCGCATTCTGCGCGGGCAACTGGACGATGCGTCCGGTGACACGCGCATGCTGCGCGATCGACCATGGCAGCATGCCGTCCGTCTTGAAGCGCAACACGTTGCTAGCGGCGGACCGAAGCAATTCGCTCGTACGGTCCAGCGCAATCACGCGGCCCAGCTTCAGCATGGCGATGCGATGGCACAGCGCCTCGGCTTCTTCCAGGTAGTGGGTGGTCAGCAGCACGGTGCTGCCCTGTTTGTTGAGTTTGGCGACGAACTGCCACAGGGTCTGGCGCAGCTCGACGTCCACGCCGGCGGTCGGCTCGTCCAACACGATCACGGGCGGCTTGTGCACCAGCGCCTGCGCCACCAGCACACGGCGCTTCATGCCGCCTGAAAGCTGGCGCATGTTCGCGTTGGCCTTGTCGGCGAGCCCGAGGTTGTGCAGAAGCTCGTCAATCCAGTCGTCGTTGTTCTTGATCCCGAAATAGCCCGACTGGATGCGCAATGCCTCGCGCACATTGAAGAAGGGATCGAAAACCAGCTCCTGTGGCACCACGCCGAGCTTCCGGCGGGCCTCTGCGTACTGGCGCTGCACGTCGAAGCCGTGCACGCTGATGGCGCCTTCGGTCGGACGCGAAAGTCCGGCGAGCATGCTGATCAAGGAGGTTTTTCCCGCGCCATTGGGGCCGAGCAGGCCGAAGAATTCGCCTTCTTCGATCTGGAAGCTCACGTTGTTGACCGCGCGTAGACCCGGTATTCCCTGGGCCCGTTGCTGGCGTGAGGCAGGATAGGTCTTGGAGACCGATTGAAAGGAGATCGCGGGCATGGGAACCTAGCATTTTATGCTCGCCCCCAGGTTGGCTCACTTCGTGTAGCCGCCCACCCCCTGCCGGGGGCGCCGCCTACGGCCCGGCAAAGCCGGTTCCGTGGCGGCCCCGATCGGGCGCGCCGCGCAGCCGTGAGCACACAGCGCCGCTTCTCGGCCGGCGAAGCCAGGCCCGTTGGTGAAACACCGCGGAACCGGCTTCGCCGGGCCGCTGGTGTTGCCCCCGGTAGGGGGTGGGCGGCTACACGAAGTGAGCCAACCTGGGGGCGAGCAAAAGCTACGGCGCGGCCGGCAAAAGGCCCGCTACACCGTACAAAGAAGCGAGTTCTCGCAAACGCGGGGGCAGGCCCTTTACCGCAAAGCCGCGCCCGAGGGCCCTCGACTCGCGCCGGCATTCGAGAAGCACCGCCAGCGCCGAAGAATCGAAGTGGGTCAGCGCGGTGGCATCGACCACCGTGGCGGTATCCGTTTGGCCGGCAAGCCCCCGCTGGAGCATGTACACGCAAGCGGGCGCCTCATCATGGGTCAGCTTTTGCGGGAGCACGAGCATGCCCGATCAGCCCTTACCGTTGGCGACATTGCTCTTGTTGCGAGCCACCAGCGCATCGATCAAGCCGTCGATGCCCTTGCTGTTGATCTGCTGCGAGAACTGGGTGCGATAGGTCTCGACCAGCCAGACGCCCAGCACATTGATGTTGTAGATCTTCCAGCCGCCGGCTTCGCCGGGCGTTTTCTCGAGACGGTAGTCCAGTTGCACCGGATCACCGCTGCCGCGGATTTCCGTCCGGACAAGCACTTCCTTTTCGTCCGGCGACCCGCGGAAAGGCCGCACGCTCACGGTTTGATTGCTGACCTGGTCAAGCGCGCCCGCATAGGTACGCACGAGCAGCTTCTTGAATTCTTCTTCCAGCCGCTGCTGCTGTTCCGGTGTGGCCTGCCTCCAAGCGGGCCCGACCGCCGAAGCGGTCATGCGCTGGAAGTTCACGTTCGGCATGATCTTGGTGTCGACCAGGGCCATGATCTTGTTGATGTCGCCAGCCTTGATCGATTTGTCGGCCTTGATGGTGTCGAGCACGTCCGCGGAGATGCGCTTGACCAACTCGTCCGGCGATTCGTCGGCTGCGTGAACGGGCTGAACGAATGTCAAGGCCGCGCCGGCCATGAGCAGGCCGGCGAGCGCAAGGCGCCCCAAAGAGCGGCGTTGAAGAATCTGATTCATTGATCTAGTCCCTTGTTTCAAGTCTCGAATCGGTCAAGCGGCCCGTTGGAGGCCGCCCCGCTCGCCAGGGTTCCATAGCGCAAGATGGTCGCTGCAACTGAATGCAAGCCACGCAGCGGCCCAGCAACTTCACTCGTCGGGCAAGTTGCCGTCATGGATCTCGTTGCGCCGGCGCTGCAGGAACGCATCGCGGGTGAACGAATATCTATCAAGCGCGGCATCCTGGAGCAACTGGCCTGCGCGCAACAGGTTGGAGCGGAGGTCCACGAGGCGAAGTGCATACATGGAGTTTCGCAACGGAATGTTGGTCACATAGTTGACCGGGTCACCGTTGACATCGATTGGGAGCGCCGCAGCATCTCGCACCGTCGACGGGCCCAGCAGCGGCAGCACCAGGTAGGGGCCGCTCGGTACACCCCAGTAACCCAGTGTCTGGCCGAAATCCTCGGTGCGGCGGTCGATACCGGCCTCGGTGGCGATATCGAGCAATCCGCCCAATCCGAAGAACGTGTTGACGTTCACGCGCATGAAGGTCTGGGCGCTGTCCTGCAGCTTGAGTTGCGCCACGCTGTTGGCGAAGCTCCACACGTCCGACAGATTGCTGAAGAAGTTGTTCACGCCCGTGCGAACCGGTGAGGGAAGAACCTGCCGGTAGACGGTTGCGACCGGCCGCAGCACGGCGTCGTCGACGGTGTCGTTGAAGCGTGCGACCTGGCGATTGAGCGGTTCGAGCGGATCGGCCGGATTGGCGTTCGGACCCGTCGCGCAACCCGCCAACAGGGCAAGCGCAAGCGCGATCGGCAAGGCGAAAGGGGATCGTGGGTTCATTTTTTGTTGGAGTTGCCAGCCGGCGAGCTACCCTCTGCCGCCTTGCTGTATAGAAACTGCCCGATGAGATTTTCCAGCACGACAGCCGATTGCGTCGCGGTGATCACGTCGCCAGCCTCGAGATTCTTTTCATCAGCGCCAGCTTCGATTCCGATGTACTGCTCGCCAAGCAAGCCGCTGGTCAGGATCTTGAGCGAACTGTCCTTCGGAAAACTGTATCGGCTTTGCAGCGCAATCGTGACGCTTGCCTGAAAGTTCTTGTCGTCGAACGTGATCGATTCGACACGCCCGACAACCACGCCCGCGCTCTTGACCGCTGTCTGTGGCTTCAGGCCACCGATATTGTCGAAGCGAGCGGTCACTGAATAGGTCTTCTGGAAGTTCAGGCTCAAGAGATTGGCCGACTGGAGCGCGAGAAAAAGCAGCGCTGCGGCGCCGATCAGCACGAACAGGCCGACCCAGATGTCTTTGTTGGAACGTTGCATGTCTTGCACTCTCTGATCGATTTTTCTAGATGCTGAACATCATGGCGGTCAGCAGGAAGTCGAGCCCCAGCACCGCGAGCGAGGCAACGACGACGGTCCGGGTCGTGGCGCGCGAGACGCCTTCGGGAGTCGGTTGCGATTCGTAGCCTTGCAGCAGCGCGATGAAGGTGACGGTCAGGCCGAACACGACGCTCTTGACGACACCGTTGCCAACATCCCTCCACACATCGACGCCACTCTGCATCTGGCCCCAGAAAGCGCCCGGATCGACCCCCAGCATCAGGACGCCGACGACATAGCCACCCAACACACCGACAGCACTGAATACTGCAGCCAGTAGCGGCATCGTGATGACCCCAGCCCAGAACCGCGGCGCAAGAATGCGCTGCACTGGATCGACTGCCATCATTTCCATCGCGCTGAGTTGCTCACCGGCCTTCATCAGGCCGATTTCCGCGGTAAGCGAAGTGCCGGCCCTGCCCGCGAACAGCAAGGCGGCAACCACCGGGCCGAGTTCGCGCACGAGGCTCAGAGCGACGAGCAACCCCAGCGCCTCCGAGGAGCCATAGCGCTGCAGCGTGTAGTACCCCTGCAGGCCCAGCACAAAGCCGACGAAGAGCCCGGACACGGCAATGATCGCGAGCGAGTAGTTGCCGAGGAAATGGATCTGGTCGCGCACCAACCCGAAACGACGCAGGCTGCCTGCACCGCGGAAGGACAGCCGCAGGAAGAGGCGGGCGCCCAGACCCAGATCCGCGAGCTTGCTGCGCACGGCAAAGCCGATGTCGGATGGCCGATACCAACTCATGCACGCCCTCCGTGGGCGTTGCCGAAGTCGTCCTCGATGGCCACCGCCGGATAGTGGAAGTGCACGGGTCCTTCGGGCAGTGCATTGACGAACTGATGAACCAGCGGGTCCTCGCTCCGACGGACTTCTTCCGGACGCCCTTGCGCTGCGATGCCGCCGTTGGCAAGGATGATCACGTGATCGGCGATGCGGAAGGTTTCCTCGAGGTCGTGCGAGACGACGATGCTGGTCAGGCCGAGCGTGTCATTGAGTTGCCGGATCAGTCGGGCCGCCGTGCCCAGCGAGATGGGGTCGAGACCCGCGAAGGGCTCGTCGTACATGACGAGATCGGGGTCGAGCGCGATCGCCCGGGCCAGCGCCACGCGCCGCGCCATGCCGCCTGAAACCTCACTGGGCATCAGCTGCCTCGCACCGCGCAGGCCGACTGCATCGAGCTTCATGAGCACGATGTCGCGAATGAGGGATTCGGAAAGGGCGGTGTGTTCCCGAAGGGGAAAGGCGACGTTGTCGAAGACGCTCATGTCGGTGAAGAGCGCACCGAACTGGAACAACATTCCCATGCGACGCCGAGCGGCGTAGAGCGCATCGGAACCGAGCTTGCCGATGTCCTGGCCGTTTACCAGCACCTCGCCGCGCTGTGCCCTCAACTGGCCGCCGATGAGACGCAGGACAGTCGTCTTTCCGCCGCCCGACGCACCCATGAGGGCCGTCACCTTGCCGCGCGGGACGGAGAACGAAACGCCGTCGAGGATCGCACGTGCACCGTATCCGAAGGCGACATCGTGAAATTCGACGAGTGAATTGGGAGGGGTTAGATCCATGGCAAATGAAAAAGCCGGGGCGCCCTTGAAGGCATCCCGGCTCGCGGTACGGCGCCAATGATACGGGAAGCACAGCCACCCCGCCGCCCAGCGCCGCCTCCCCCTCGCGGCTTCAGCGCGGCAGGTCGCTGAAGCCCATCAGGAATTCGTCCACCGCGCGCGCCGCCTGCCGGCCCTCACGGATAGCCCAGACCACAAGCGACTGACCACGGCGAATGTCGCCGGCCGCGAATACCTTGGGAACGTTGGTCGCATAGCCGCCGATGAAGTCCACGCTGGCCTTGGCGTTGCCGCGCGCGTCCTTCTCGACGCCGAAGGCGTCCAGCACATTGCTGACGGGGCTGATGAATCCCATCGCCAGCAGCACGAGGTCGGCCTTGAGCACTTGCTCGCTGCCGGGAACCTCGATCATCTTGCCGTCCTTCCACTCGACGCGAACCGTCTTGAGGCCGGTGACCTTGCCTTTTTCGCCAATGAACTCCTTGGTCGAGATTGCGAACTCGCGTTCGCAGCCCTCTTCGTGGCTGGAGCTCGTACGCAGCTTGTAGGGCCAGTAAGGCCAGGTCAAAGGACGATTTTCCTCTTCCGGCGGCTGCGGCAAGAGTTCGAACTGGGTGACGCTGACCGCGCCGTGGCGGTTGCTGGTGCCCACGCAGTCGGAGCCGGTATCACCGCCGCCGATCACGATCACGTGCTTGCCGTCGGCCCGGAGCTGACCCTTGACCTTGTCGCCCGCGTTGATCTTGTTCTGCTGCGGCAGGAATTCCATTGCGAAATGGATGCCATCGAGATCGCGGCCGGGCACGGGCAGGTCACGCGACTGCTCGGCGCCGCCGGTCAGCAGCACAGCGTCGAACTCCTTGTCGAGTTGCTCGGGCGTGACGGTTTCCTTGGCCCAGTTGGTGACCTTGGAGCCCTTGCCCAGCGGGTCCTTGGCAGCACCGACCATCACGCCGGCACGGAAGGTTACGCCTTCAGCCTTCATCTGCTCGACGCGACGATCGATGTGGACCTTCTCCATCTTGAAATCGGGGATGCCGTAGCGCAGCAGGCCACCGATGCGGTCGTTCTTCTCGAAAAGCGTCACATCATGGCCGACACGCGCCAGTTGCTGCGCCGCCGCCATCCCGGCCGGGCCGGAGCCGACCACTGCAACCTTCTTGCCCGTCTTGTGCTTGGCCGGCCGCGGAGCGACCCAGCCTTCGTCCCAGGCGCGATCGATGATCGCGTGCTCGATCGACTTGATACCTACCGGATCGTCATTCACGTTGAGTACACAAGCCGCCTCGCAAGGCGCGGGGCAGATGCGTCCGGTGAACTCCGGAAAATTGTTGGTCGAATCAAGCACCACGAAGGCGCTCTGCCAGTCAGTGCGATAGACCAGGTCGTTGAAGTCAGGAATGATGTTGTTGACCGGGCAGCCGCTGTTGCAAAACGGCGTGCCGCAATCCATGCAACGCGCACCCTGCACCTTCGCCTGCGTCTCGTCGAGTCCGACAACGAACTCCTTGTGGTGCTTGACCCGTTCCTCGATGGGCTTGTAGCCCTCCTCGATACGCTCATGCTCCATGAAGCCGGTGATTTTTCCCATCGTGTTGTCCTCTGTTCTTCGTTCTCGTTGCCGTCAGACCGCAGCCACCGGTTTGGCGGTCGTTGCTGCGTGCGGCTCCATGCCCGCATGTGCGTTGTTGCCGCTGCTGGTCAGCTCGACCTCTCGGTCGTGCATCTCCGCCAGTGCGCGCTTGTATTCGTTCGGGAACACCTTGACGAACTTCGTGCGCGCGACCGCCCAGTTGTCGAGCAGTTCGCGTGCGCGCTTGCTGCCCGTCCAGCGGTGGTGGTCTTCGAGCAGTTTCCTGAGCTGCGCTTCATCGGTTTCGCCGTCGTGCCACACCTTGCGATGCACGCTCGCAACCTGCTCAGCGGAAGTCAGCACCTTGTCGAGCGACACCATGGAAAGATTGCAGCGCGACGCAAACTGACCGTCTTCGTCGTAGACGAAGGCGACGCCGCCGCTCATGCCGGCCGCGAAGTTGCGACCGGTCTTTCCAAGCACGGCCACCGTGCCGCCAGTCATGTATTCGCAACCATGGTCGCCGGTGCCTTCGACCACTGCCGTTGCGCCCGAAAGACGCACCGCGAAGCGCTCGCCCGCCACGCCGCAGAGGTAGGCCTCGCCGGTGGTCGCGCCGTAGAGCGCGGTGTTGCCGACGATGGTGTTGCGCGTCGCCTCGCCGCGGAAGTCCAGGCTCGGACGGACCACGACACGGCCGCCGGATAGGCCCTTGCCGGTGTAGTCGTTCGCGTCGCCGATCAAGTACAGCGTGATGCCGCGCGCCAAGAAGGCGCCGAAGGACTGTCCACCCGTGCCTTCGAGCTGGATGCGGATCGAGTCGTCCGGCAGACCTTGCGGATGCACCTTCGTCAACGCGCCCGACAGCATCGCGCCGACCGAACGGTTCACGTTGCGTGCCACTTCGATGAACTGGACTTTCTCACCCTTCTCGATCGCGGGACGCGAGCGCTCGATCAGCTTGTTGTCGAGGCTCTTCTGCAGCCCATGGTCCTGCGCTTCGACGTGGTAGCGCGGCACGTCGGCCGGCACGTTCGGTTGCGCGAACAACCGGCTGAAGTCAAGGCCGCGCGCCTTCCAGTGCTCGATGCCCTTCTTGGTGTCGAGCAGGTCCGCACGGCCGATCAGGTCGTCGAACTTGCGCACGCCGAGCTGCGCCATGATCTGGCGCACTTCCTCGGCGACGAAGAAGAAGTAGTTCACCACGTGCTCAGGCTTGCCCGAGAACTTCTTGCGCAGCACCGGGTCTTGCGTGGCGACGCCGACCGGGCAGGTGTTGAGGTGGCACTTGCGCATCATGATGCAGCCTTCGACCACCAGCGGCGCCGTCGCGAAGCCGAATTCGTCGGCGCCGAGCAATGCGCCGATGGCCACGTCGCGGCCGGTCTTCATCTGGCCGTCGGCCTGCACGCGAATGCGGCCGCGCAGGCGGTTGAGCACGAGCGTCTGCTGGGTCTCGGCCAAGCCGATTTCCCACGGGCTGCCGGCATGCTTGATTGACGACCAGGGCGATGCGCCCGTGCCGCCGTCGTGGCCGGCGATCACGACGTGGTCGCTCTTGCACTTGGCGACGCCGGCAGCGATCGTGCCCACGCCCACTTCGCTCACCAGCTTGACGCTGACGCTGGCGTGCGGTGCGACGTTCTTCAGGTCGTGGATCAGTTGAGCCAGATCTTCGATCGAATAGATGTCGTGGTGCGGCGGCGGCGAGATGAGGCCCACGCCGGGTACCGAGTAGCGCAGTTGACCGATGTAGTTGGACACCTTGCCGCCCGGCAGCTGACCGCCTTCACCGGGCTTGGCGCCTTGCGCCATCTTGATCTGCAACTGGTCGGCCGACGAGAGGTACTCGGCCGTGACGCCGAAGCGGCCCGATGCGACTTGCTTGATCTTCGAACGCAGCGAGTCGCCGTCCTTCAGCGGCAGGTCGACCTCGACGTTGGCTTCGCCGATCACGCTCTTGAGCGTGTCGCCCACCTTGATCGGGATGCCCTTGAGTTCGTTGCGGTAGCGGGCCGGGTCTTCGCCACCCTCGCCGGTGTTGCTCTTGCCGCCGATGCGGTTCATCGCGACGGCCAGGGTCGAATGTGCTTCGGTGCTGATGGAGCCCAGCGACATGGCGCCGGTTGCAAAACGCTTGACGATCTCCGTCGCAGGTTCGACCTCGTCGACCGGGATCGCCTTGGCCGGATCGATCTTGAACTCGAACAGGCCACGCAATGTCAGGTGACGGCGGTTCTGGTCGTTGATGATCTGCGCGTATTCCTTGTAGGTGTTGAAGTTGTTGGCGCGCGTGCTGTGCTGCAGCTTGGCGATCGCATCGGGCGTCCACATGTGCTCTTCGCCGCGCGTGCGCCAGGCGTATTCGCCGCCGGCGTCGAGCATGTGCGCGAGAACCGGGTCATCGCTGAAGGCGGCCTTGTGCATGCGGATCGCTTCTTCGGCGATATCGAACACGCCGATGCCTTCGATGCGGCTCGCGGTGCCGGTGAAGTACTTTTCGACCGTCTCGCTGTTGAGGCCGATGGCCTCGAAAAGCTGCGCACCACAGTAGCTCATGTAGGTGCTGACACCCATCTTCGACATGATCTTGGACAGGCCCTTGCCGACCGCCTTGACGTAGTTGTAGATGGCCTTTTCGCCGCTCAGGTCGCCGGAAAGGTCTTCGTGCATCGCGGCCAGGGTTTCCATCGCCAGATACGGATGCACGGCTTCCGCGCCGTAGCCGGCGAGCACGCCGAAGTGGTGAACTTCGCGTGCCGAGCCCGTTTCGACGACCAATCCAGCCGTCGTACGAAGTCCCTCGCGAACGAGGTATTGGTGGATGGCCGACAGCGCCAGCAGCGCCGGAATGGCGATCTGCGTCGGGCCGACACCGCGATCGCTCACGATCAGGATGTTGTGGCCACCCTTGATTGCATCCACAGCTTCGGCGCACAGCGACGCCAGCTTGGCTTCGACGCCCTCTTCACCCCAGCCGAGTGGATAGGTGATGTCGAGCGTGTAGCTCTTGAACTTACCTTGCGTGTACTTGCCGATGTCGCGCAACTTCGCCATGTCGGCGAAGTCGAGGATCGGCTGGCTCACTTCGAGCCGCATCGGCGGGTTGACCTGGTTGATGTCCAGCAGGTTCGGCTTCGGCCCGATGAAGGACACGAGCGACATCACGATCGCCTCGCGGATCGGATCGATCGGCGGGTTCGTCACCTGCGCGAACAACTGCTTGAAGTAGTTGTAGAGCGGCTTGTTCTTGTTGGAGAGCACGGCCAGCGGGCTGTCGTTGCCCATGGAGCCGATGCCCTCTTCGCCGGCGGCCGCCATCGGGCTCATCAGGAACTTGATGTCTTCCTGCGTGTAGCCGAAGGCCTGCTGGCGGTCGAGCAGACTGACCTGGCTCGCCGGCGGCTGCACGGTCTCGGCTTCGACGCTGTCGAGCTTGATGCGCAGGTTCTCGATCCACTGCTTGTAGGGCTTGCTGTTGGCGAGGGTCGCCTTGACTTCCTCGTCGTCGATCATCCGCCCCTGCTCGAGGTCGATCAGGAACATCTTGCCGGGCTGCAGGCGCCACTTGCGCACGATCTTCTGTTCGGGCACCGGCAACACGCCGGATTCGGAACCCATGATGACCAGATCGTCATCCGTCACGCAGTAGCGCGAGGGACGCAGGCCGTTGCGGTCGAGCGTGGCGCCGATCTGGCGACCATCGGTGAACACGATCGAGGCCGGGCCGTCCCACGGCTCCAGCATGGCAGCGTGGTACTCGTAGAACGCGCGGCGGCGCGGGTCCATGGTGGCATGCTGTTCCCACGGCTCGGGGATCATCATCATCACGGCCTGGCTGATCGGGTAGCCAGCCATGGTGAGCAGTTCGAGGCAGTTGTCGAAGGTGGCCGTGTCGGACTGGCTGGCAAAGCTGATCGGATAGAGCTTTTGCAGGTCGGCACCGAGCACGGGCGAAGACATCACACCTTCGCGTGCCTTCATCCAGTTGTAGTTGCCCTTGACGGTGTTGATTTCACCGTTGTGCGCCACGTAGCGGTACGGGTGCGCGAGCGGCCACTCGGGGAAGGTGTTGGTCGAGAAACGCTGGTGCACCAGGCCCAGGGCCGAGACGCAACGCTTGTCTTGCAGGTCGAGGTAGTAGGTGCCAACCTGGTCGGCGAGCAGCAGGCCCTTGTAGACAACCGTGCGACTCGACATGCTCGGAACGTAGTATTCCTTGCTGTGCTTGAGCTTCAGGCGCTGGATGTTGGCGCTGGCGGTCTTGCGGATCACGTAGAGCTTGCGCTCCAGCGCGTCCTGGACGATCACGTCGTTGCCGCGGCCGATGAAGACCTGGCGCAACAGCGGCTCCTTGGCCCGGACATTGGGCGACATGGGCATGTCGCGGTTGACCGGCACGTCGCGCCAGCCCAGCAGAACCTGGCCTTCGACCTTGATGGCGCGCTCCATCTCCTGCTCGCAGGCCTCGCGCGAGGCGTGCTCCTTGGGCAGGAAGATCATGCCGACGCCGTATTCGCCGGGCGGCGGGAGCGTCACGCCCTGCTTGGCCATCTCTTCGCGGTACAGCAGGTCAGGCAACTGGATCAGGATGCCGGCACCGTCGCCCATGAGTTTGTCAGCGCCTACTGCGCCGCGATGGTCCAGATTCTCGAGAATCTTGAGGCCCTGCAGCACAATGGCATGGCTCTTTTCGCCCTTGATGTGGGCCACGAAGCCGACACCGCACGCGTCGTGCTCGTCAGCGGCGGAATAAAGACCGTGTTGTTGGAGATGCTCGATCTCGGCAGCCGTCGTCATGGGCGTGCTCCTTCAGTTTTCGCAGGGAAAAGGAGCATATTGCTTTGCACAAATAATGCCAAACGCTTTAAATGGGGTCAGATCATTATTAATTCTCTGACAAGTCTGTCAACAAATTAAAGGGGACACATCAAAAACAGTAGCGCCAATCCCTTGACTGGCAACGGTTTCGGCCGGATTTTCAGTGTTTGCGTGAAGCTGGCGGCCGCCCGGGTCGGGCCTTGTGCAGGCGACGACCTGTCGTTTTTTGTAACGACTCGAGAAATGTTCGGTCGCCCGCGGCCCAGCCGTGGAGTGTGGCGTCTGTCAACGTGGCCTGATCCGCTCTCGAAACGCCGCCACGCACCAATTCGGCATACGCGGCTTCGCGGGCGAACGGCGTGTTTCCGAGCGCCCAGTAGAGCGGGTGCGGCGTCAGCAGCTTGTCTTGCCGCAGGCCGGCATAGTGTCCGTGACTCGACCAGGGATAGTCGCGCGCCTCGGCAACAATGCCCGCGCGTACCGGATTCAAATCGATATAGGCCATGCAGGCCAGCAGATAGCGATCCGTCTGGATCAGGGTGGACTTGTAGCGTCCTTCCCACAACGTGCCCGTCCGCCCATGCCGATCGTTGAAATACCGGACATAGCGCCGACCGACCGCCTGCATCCATTGCGGCAGTCCTTCTGCGGTGGAAGGCGTCGCCAATAGATGGAAATGGTTGTCCATCAGCACATAGGCGTGAAGAGCGACACCCGAAGCCACCGCGTTGTCGCCCAGGAGCGCCAGAAACACTTCGTGGTCGGCCCGATCGACGAAGATCGCCTGACGATTGTTGCCACGCTGGATGACGTGATGCGGCTGATCGGCCAGGGTGAGGCGGGGCAGTCTTGCCATGTCGCTGATATGGCGGGCTCAGGAAAGCCTGAAGCGCGTCTCCATCAAGGACTCGAGGCCGAACTCCGCCAACAGATCGCGCAATCTTGCGGCGGCACTCGCCTTGCGCTGCCCGGTATGGCGCGCAATGATGAGTTCGTTCTTCATGCTGTGTTCCCAGCCGACCAGTTCGGTGACCGTGACCTGATAGCCATTCGCCTCGAGGTAAAGACAGCGCAACACATTCGTGAGTTGGCTGCCGATCTCGCGCGTGTGCAGCGGATGCCGCCACAACTCGGCCAGGGGCGTACGCGAAAGAGACAGCGCCTTCGTCTGGCGCAGGCATGCCGCGATCTCGGCTTGGCAGCAAGGCACCAAGACCATGAAACGCACCTCTTTCGCCAGACCGAATGCGATTGCATCGTCGGTGGCGGTGTCGCATGCGTGCAGTGCGGTCACCACGTCGATCCGGGGCGGCAAGGCGGCAGAAGCTGCAGATTCCGCCACAGTCAGATTGAGAAAGGACATGCGGCCGAAATGCAGCCGCTCGGCAAGCGCCCGTGACTTCTCGACCAAATCCGTTCGGGTCTCGATGCCATAGACATGCCCTCCCTCCCGCGCGCGGAAGAACAGGTCGTAGATGATGAATCCCAGATACGACTTGCCGGCGCCGTGATCGGCCAGCGTGGTCTGCGCGCCGTCGCCCGGCAGTTCGTTCAGCAGCTTTTCGATGAACTGGAACAGGTGATAGACCTGCTTGAGCTTGCGCCTCGAATCCTGGTTGAGACGACCTTCCCGCGTGAGGATGTGCAGTTCCTTGAGAAGCTCGACCGACTGCCCCGGGCGCAGCTCGCTCAGCACTTCGGCTTCGGCCTTCGAGGCCTTTGCGGCCTTGTTCATGGCGCTGCGCCTCCGGGGCCGACGTCGAGCGCGTCCCACCCCGCAGCCCCGAGCGCCTCGAGCGTCTGGATGTTGCGTCCGAAGATGGCCTCGGCATCCGGAAAGGCGTCGACGGCTCGGCTCACGCTGTCCTCGCGAAGCAGGTGCAAGGTCGGATATGGCGCGCGATTCGTCGCATTCGTGATGTCTTCGGCGTCGGTGCCGGCGAACTGGAAGCGGGGATGGAAACTGGCGAGCTGGAATTGACCCTCGAAGCCTTCGCGCGCAAGACGACGCTCCGCACGGGCGATGAAATCATTGAAATCGAAAAAGTCTGCCAAGGTGTTCGGTGCAATCAAGAGTGTGGTGTCCCGCTCGACAGGAGAACGGGCGGCGAGTGCTTCGGCTTCGGCCACTAATGCGTCGACGAGACCCGCTTCGTCGTTCGCCGTGTAGACCGCATAGTGAATCTGGCCCCTGACGTGCACCGCCTTGGCGAACGGGCACAGATTGAGCCCGATCACCGCGCGCTCCAGCCAGCGCCGAGTGCCAGCTTCGGCCTGAGACGGCGAAATGACCGGACCGCTCATGCCGTCCCCGCTCGCGGAACTGCCGGCGAAAGCTTGGCAGCGAACGCGATGCCCGCCAACGAACACGCCAACGTAACCACCCAGGTCCACTGCCAGCCGCCCGCGCGATGGGCGATCCATGCGACAACAGGCGGCGCGATGAATTGGCCGAGCGATGAAGCCTGCTGCATCATCCCGATCGTCGTCGATACCGTCGAAGGCCCCGGAGCAAGCCGCACGCCAAGCATGAACAACGTGGCCGGCACGACGCCCCCGCCGAGCGAGAACATGCAAACGGCCAGGTAGCGCAACGCTGGCGGAAGCCCGAGCGCATCGCGCGAATCGCCGATCTGCGCAAATGCCGCGACGCTTCCGAGCGCCATGACGACGAAGCCCCAGCGCATCAGTCGATCCGGTGCCACACCGCGCTGAAGAAGCCGTCCGCCTGTGACATTGCCGACGATGTTCATCGCGGCCGCAAGTGCCGTCAATGCGGCAGTCCAGGCCGCCGGAACCCCGGCTTCGACGTAGATCGCGGGCAGAAAACCGATCACTGCCATCCATTGCGAGGAATAGACCGCGAACGCCAGCGCGAGCGTCCAGGGTCCCCCAGCGCCGGCGGTGATGCGCAGACGTTCACCCCAGGCCTCCGTCGATACGCCGGCCGTCGGACGCCGCGAGTTGTCGCCCGGCACTACCAAGGCGACCCACATTGCGGCGGCGGCGGAAACTGCCGACAGGGTCCACCACCAGCCCTGCCAGCCGACCCAAGCGATCAGCGCCGGCCCGGCGAGCAATGCCAGTGCGACCCCGAGCGGCATATAGGCGCCCCACAACCCCATCGCGGCCTTCTCAGCGCTCGCTGGCGCCAACGCGCGGATCAATCCAGGTCCAGGCATCGCCGCCAGGAGAAAGCCGAAGCCTTCGAGCCCGCGGAGTGCGAACAACAGTGACAGCGCCTGCGTCTTGTCGTCGACCCAGAATCCGACCGCGCCGCCAAGCAAACTCGCGCAGGTGACAACAATCAGTCCGGTCAGCATGCTCCGCCGAAGCCCGATGACATCGGCAGCGAGTCCGACAAAAAGGCCGAGCGTCATGCCCGCGACCTGCACCAGCGAAAGCAGGAATCCGGCTTCGACCAGACCGATGCCCAGGTTGGCCTGGAGCGCCGGGACTGCCGGCGGCAATTTGCCGAGATGCAACGCAGCCGCAACGCCCGCGGCAACAACGGCGAGAGCGGCAGCAGGTATGCGGGTCTCGTGCCCGGCGGAAGCGCTCATTCAGCCCACCGCTGCCCCGTGAGGCGTTCGTATTCCCGGATCGCAAATCGATCTGTCATCCCGGCAATATAGTCCGCCACCGCGCGGTACCGGTCGCCACGCCCTGCATAGGCTTCGGGCATCTGGGCAGCGTCATCGACATAAGCGGCGAACAGCGATCGCACGACGCCCTGCGCCCGATTGGCGGTTTGCGCCACCTGGGGGTGCCGGTAGAGATTGCGAAACAGGAAGCGCTTGAGTTCGGTCGACTCCACGCGCATCGATTCGCTGAACAGGACCAACGGGCCCGCCTGCCGCACAGCGTCGGCGTCGGAAGGCGCCGTGGAGGCCAGCGCGGCGGTCGTCGCATCGATCACGTCATAGACCTGCGCGCTGAGCATCCGTCGGATCGTCTCGTAGAGAACACGTCGGCCTCGAAGCTCCGGATACTCGGCCAGCGCTTCGCGGCGGTACCGATCGAACAGCCCGACCTCGGTCAGCCGCTCGATGCCGATCAGCCCGGACCTCACGCCATCATCGATGTCGTGCGCGTTGTAGGCGATCTCGTCGGCGAGATTGCAAAGCTGTGCCTCCAGGCCCGGCTGCGTGCGATCGCAAAAGCGCCGCGCCACGCCACCCGGCTCCTGGGCCTCGATCCGCTCGGCGTTCGCACGCGAGCAGTGCTTGAGAATGCCCTCGCGCGTCTCGAAACTCAGGTTCAGGCCGTCGTACTGGGGATATCGATGCTCGAGTTCATCCACCACGCGAAGGCTCTGGAGGTTGTGCTCGAACCCTCCGTGATCCTGCATGCATGCATCGAGCGCGTCCTGGCCTGCGTGACCGAATGGGGTGTGCCCCAGATCGTGCGCCAGCGCGATGGCCTCGACCAGGTCCTCGTTGAGCCGGAGCGCGCGAGCGATCGAGCGTCCGAGTTGGGCGACCTCGAGCGAATGGGTCAGCCGCGTCCGGAACAGGTCGCCTTTGTGATTGAGAAATACCTGGGTCTTGTAGACCAGACGCCGGAACGCCGTCGAATGCACGATGCGGTCGCGGTCACGCTGGAACGCGTCTCTTGTGGGCGCGGGCGCTTCGGCGTGTCTGCGCCCGCGCGATCGCGCGGGATGGCTGGCATAAGGCGCGAGGCTCACTTCAGGTGCGGCGGGGGCCGCTCAGTTTGCGCTGCATTGCGCGATGACCTCGCGCACCATGGCGTCCGGAGCGCTGCGCATGATGGCCGAGCCGGGCTTGTCGATCACGACGAAGCGGATCTCGCCGGCCTCGGACTTCTTGTCGATGCGCATCAGTTCAAGATAGCGCTCCGCGCCGAGCGCCGGCGCGACCACCGGAAGGCCCGCCTTCTGGATGAGCGCCGTCAGACGCTGCACAAAAGCGGCGTCGACGCCCCCGAGGCGCTGCGAGAGGTGCGCGGCCATCACCATGCCGCAGCCGACCGCCTCGCCATGCAGCCATTCGCCATAGCCCAGGCCCGACTCGATCGCATGACCGAAGGTGTGGCCGAAGTTCAGGATCGCACGAAGCCCGGTCTCCCGCTCGTCCTGGCCGACAACCGCTGCCTTGATCTCGCAACTGCGCTTGACGGCATACGCCAGCGCCTGCGGATCCATCGCCACCAGGGCGTCGACATGGGCCTCGATCCAATCCAGGAAGCCCATGTCATAGATGGGTCCGTACTTGATGATCTCGGCCAGCCCCGCGCTCAACTCGCGCGCCGGCAACGTCTTGAGCGTCGCAAGATCGCAAAGCACGAGTTGCGGCTGATAGAACGCGCCGATCATGTTCTTGCCGAGCGGATGGTTGATGGCGGTCTTGCCGCCGACGGAAGAATCGACCTGGGCCAGCAAGGTCGTCGGGACCTGGACGAAGGGGATGCCTCGCATGTAGCTGGCGGCGGCGAAGCCGGTCATGTCGCCGATGACGCCTCCTCCGAGCGCGAAGAGGACTGTTTTGCGGTCGCAACCGTGACCGAGCAGTGCGTCGAAGATCAGATTGAGAGTCTGCCAATCCTTGTGTGCTTCGCCGTCGGGCAGCTGAAGCACGTGGACCGAGCGGAACCGAGTCGCAAGCACCTTGCGCAGCGTCGCGGCGTACAACGGTGCCACGGTCGTGTTGGTCACGATCAAGGCGCTCGCGCCGGTCGGCACGGCTGCGAAGCTCTGTAGATCGTTGAGCAGGCCACTGCCAATCAGGATCGGGTAGCTGCGATCGCCGAGTTCGATCTCGACGTGCTCGTGGGAAATCGTCAATGGCATGCCTGCGAGTTTAGGCGCATGCGCGCCCGTGCCGAATTACTCGGGAAGTCCGGCCTGCGGCAATGAAGGGATGATTCCCGCCAACTCAAGTTGGGCCATGACGAGATTGACGGACGTTGCCAGTGTGGGGCGCCCCGTGTCGATCACGTCGTGAGCGGTCTCGCGGTAGAGCGGATCGCGCGCGTCGTAGAGCTCGCGCAACCGCCCGAGAGGATCGGCCACCTGCAACAACGGTCGCTTTACGTCATGTCGTAGACGGCGAAACAAGTCTTCCGGGGAAGATCGAAGATAGACGACGTGTCCGCATTCACGCAGAACGCGGCGGTTGACATCCCTCAAGACTGCGCCGCCGCCAGTGGCCAACACGCCACAATGCGTGGCGAGGAGTTCGCCAATCACCGACTGCTCGATGTCGCGAAAGCTCGCCTCGCTTTCGCGCTCAAAGTAGTCACGGATCGAGCAAGCGATGCGCTCCTCGATCACCGTGTCGGAATCCAGAAACGGCAAATCGAGCTCACGGCCGAGTCGACGACCGATGCTCGATTTACCCGAACCCGGCAAGCCGATCAGAATAATCGGCTTGCCAAACGTCTTTAGAGCGGAGTGTTGCAACCTTGAGTGGGACCGGTACCGATGTCGCTGCCATAAGGCGGTATGAGGAACGACCCGTTGGTCGCATCTTCCTGCGCGGCGCGAAGAATGTAAGTGTACGTCGCGGCGCCTTCGCTGCCCGACACCCCCGCTGTTACCGTGATCTTCACACGCATCCAAGTCGCGACGTTCTGTGGGTAGGTCAACTGGACCTGCGCCAAGCCACCGTTTTGGGTCAGATTGCCATTAACGAAGCTGATCGCAGCATCAGCCTTACGGGGCGTGAGCTGACTGTCGTGATTGGTGTCCTCGCCAGTGTCCAAGATGCCGTTGCGATTCTGATCCTCGTTGTAGCACCATTTGTACCCCGGGAAGTCGTTCGTGAGCAAGCTCGGGGGCGCCGGCGGCGTGGCACCCTTCCAGTACCCGTCGATGTCAACGACGGCGGACAGGGGAACGCCATCCTTGGCCTGACCGGCCGAATCAACGACTTGAATCTCGAATTGCTTGATGTATGAAATCTTGCTCGGCGATTTCGTGATTTCGTTACCCGAACCGATGGTCAGCGAGACAGGGCTAGCCGTCACCGTCAGCGACGTCTGCACGACGTTCGGGCACGTTCCTGGAGCAAAGTCGGCCACGTCGTAGCACGCCTTGATGACCACCCCATTGGTGGGGCTGGACGTGGTCGAAGCCACGTAGCTCGTCGTGGCCGCCCCAGCGGCATCGCTGTAGACCAAGTCCGAGCCGGTCGACAGCGATTCGCCGGGCAGTGCAGTACTCGCGACGGAGAACCGCACGCGCATATTCGGAATCGGCGTGTTGTCGGCAGCGAAGAACAGCGCACGAATCTCCGACTTGTTGGCTACGCTGCCGCTGGAATTGGACGCAACGACAACCGGATTGGCGAGTGCACTCGCGCCGGATACAGGCCCGACCGCGTTCGGTACTTGTGCTCCTGACGACACCTGCAGCGGATATGTATTCGTAACGCCCAAGCTTTGTACGGCGATCGTATAGAGGCCGTCGGTGCTGGGCGCCGTGAATGTATAGGTAGCGACGCCGGTCGAACTGGTTTGGGTGGGTGCGAACACTTGACCGGGAATGCCGCTCGCCGTCACTGTTGCACCCGCGATACCCGCACCGGACGCATCCTTGATCGTGACCGTCACAGTCACGTTCGCGCCAGGCTGAGGCTTCTGAGGCACCGAGTTCAGTTGGATCGCACTGCCTGCGACGCTGATCGCACCTGTCTTGGTCAGCGCGCCCGACGTCACCGTGTAGTGAATGAGCCGATTGGACTTGTCGGCGCCAATGCCGACCTTGCCGCCAAACGTGCCGTCGGCGGCGGTGGCCGATCCGGCGGCGGGCGTGAAGACCGCGTTGCTATCGACGGTCACGGCGACGGGCACAGAGCCGACGACGTTACGCGAGGCATCCACAGCTACAACGCTGAGCGTGGCTTGGTCGCTGCCTGTGTTCGTGAGCGCGGCCTTGTCGACCGTAACGATCATGTCCGCTGCCGTCGGGGTCGGGGTCGGGGTCGGAGTTGGTGTAGTTGTCGATCCTCCGCCGCCAGTCGAAGTCACCGGGGGAAGCCCCGGACTGCCGCCACCGCCACACGCTGTCATCATGGCAGCCATGATCGTTGCAACCAACGCAGATTTCTTCGCGCTCAATGAATTTCCCATTTTTAGCCTAAAAACATTCTTGTTTAGCGAGCCGCATTGCGGTCGGTGATCATCTTCGGCGAGATAAAGACCAGCAATTCGGTCTTGTTCGCCGTCCGATTTCGCGTACGGAAAAGGGCCCCGAGGTAAGGCACTTCCCCGAGGACCGGTATGCGTGATTCGTCGGTCGCTTCGGTCAACTCGAAGATGCCGCCGATCACAACGGTGCCGCCGTTTTCGACCAACACTTCGGTTTGGACGTGCTTGGTGTTGATGGCAAATCCGGCCGTTGTGGGCTGTCCGACAGTGTCCTTGTTGACATCCAGTGTCAGGATGATGTTGCCCTCAGGGGTGATCTGCGGCGTCACCTCCAGCTTGAGATTGGCCTTGCGGAAGGCGATGGATGTGGCACCGCTCGAAGTCGCGACCTGGTAGGGAAGTTCCGTACCCTGTTCGATCAAGGCCTTTGTTTGATCAGCCGTGACGACACGAGGGCTGGAAACGACCTTGCCCTTGCCATCAGCTTCCAGAGCAGAGATTTCCAGGTTCAGAATTCTCGACAAGCTTTGATTGAACAGGGAAATCGCAAAAGTCCCCGGCGCATTCCCGTTGCCGGAAACACCGGTGGAGGGCAAATTGACAAAGTTGGAACCTGTGAAGACCGTGGTTGCGGTGGGCTGGTTCTGGAACACGCCATTGACAACTGGATTCGGTGTGACGATGGGATTTGCTCCGACCGTGCCGTTCGTGTTGATGATGCCGCCGCCGAGCTTGACGCCCAGCGATTTGCCGAACGTGTCCGTCGCTTCGACGATTCGCGCCTCGATCAGCACCTGACGCACAGGTATGTCGAGTTTCTGGATCAGTTCTGCCACCTGCGCCAGGCGGGACGGGATGTCCGACACGAAGATCTGGTTGGTCCGAGCTTCGGCAAGCACACTGCCACGGGCGCTCAGGATACGCGTCGCCGTGCCACCACCGCCGCCACTGGCAGCACCCGTGCCAGTCAGGCCTTGAGCAATCTGGACCGCCTTGGTGTAGTTCAGTTGGAAGGACTGCGTGCGAAGCGGTTCCAGGTTCTGAATGGCATTCTCGGCCTCGAACTGGAGCTTTTCCTTGGCGTTGATCTCATCCTTCGGCGCGATCCAGAGGACGCTGCCGTTCTTGCGCATGCCCAGGTTCTTGGCCTGCAGAATGATGTCCAGCGCCTGGTCCCAGGGAACGTCCTTCAGGCGGAGCGTCAGCGCACCGGTGACCGAATCCGAAGTCACGATATTGAAGTTCGTGAAGTCGGCAATCACCTGGAGGAGCGAGCGCACTTCGATGTTCTGGAAATTCAGCGAGAGCTTCTCGCCGCTGTAGCCGACGCCCTGGGTCAGCTTCGTGGGATCGATCTTGCGCGGCCGGACTTCGACCACGAACTGGTTTTCGCTCTGGTAGGCGCTGTGCTCCCACTCGCCCTTGGGCTCGATGGTCATCCGCACGCGATCGCCGACTTGTTGCGTCGTCACCAATTGAACGGGCGTGCCGAAATCCGACACATCCAGCCGGCGACGCAAGCCTTCCGGCAGCGTCGACTTGGTGAACTCGACGACCAGATTCTTGCCTTGCTGGCGAATATCAACGCCGACCTGGTTGTTGGCCAAATCAACAATCACGCGACCGGTACCGTCCGAGCCAAGCCGGAAATCGACGTCCTTCAAGGGCAACATGTCGCGGTTGCGGTTTTCCGCGAACGTCGATTGGGCCATGGTTGTCGCCAGGGCTTGGCCTGCCACCGGCTCCAGGGACACCAAGAGCGACTTGCCCTGAATTTCGGTCTTGTAGGCCGTCGCCTGCTTCAGATTAAGGACCAAACGCGTGCGTTCGCCTGCCTGAACCACATTGACAGATTTCAGGTTGCCCTGGTTGACCTCGATAGCCGAGCGCCCGATTGCATTCGTGACGCCGGGAAAATCAAGCGCAACGCGTGCTGGCGACTGAATGGCAAACCCCGTCGGCGGCGCGGTGAGCGGTTGCGTGAAGTCGATTCGAATGACCTCCGAACCGGATTGCATCGAACTCGTGACCTGTTCGATCGCGTTTTGAGCATGGACGACGGCGGCCGCACTGAGGGCCAGCACAGCCGCACCGGCAGCGCGCAGCCACTGCGCGAGCATTGATTTTTGTTGATTCATTTCTTCGTCGTCCTCTCTTGCAACTGCAGCGTCGCCACGCGTTCGATCCATTCACCGGCGGCGTCCTGCACGATTTCACGCAAGCCGAGTTCGGTTTCACTGATTCGGGTAATACGCCCGTAGTTGAGTCCCAGGTAGTTGCCGACCCGGACCTGATAGAGCAACTTGTCGACGCTGATCAAGGCAACGGGTTGGCCATTGCGATTCAGGCTT
Source organism: Variovorax sp. 10L426 (assembly GCF_056395305.1). NCBI lineage: Bacteria > Pseudomonadati > Pseudomonadota > Betaproteobacteria > Burkholderiales > Comamonadaceae > Variovorax > Variovorax sp. 10L426. The sequence goes on from NZ_JBFTJF010000006.1 coordinate 222,163, forward strand.
CCCACCATTGCCATGGAATCGAGCGGAAATGCTTCGAGCGCTTCCTTGCGACGGGTCAATTCCGGAGCGATGAGCGCAGAGGTGCTGGGCTGACTCGAGTCGCGGCGTAGCGCCTGCGTCAGCTTCTGCATGTCGAAGGGCTCGATCGTGCTGCCTTCGGTATAGGCTTGCGGAGTGAACTTCTTCGGCTCCGTGATCGGAGGCACCGTCGGCTTCACCTGTGCCCGTTGATCGGCCATCCAGCGCTGGAGTTCTTCCTGTTCGGACCCCATGCAACCGCTCAAGCCCGCTACGGCGGCGCAGAGCCCTAGAAAACCGAGCGTTCTCATTTCTTCTTCGCCCCCGCTGCGGCACGCTTCTGCATGTTTTGCTCTTCCTCATCCAGATAGCGGTAGGTCCGCGCAGTGGCGTCCATGACAAGGGCACCATCTTTCTGCGGCGTCACGGAAAGATTGTTCAGGGTCACGATCCGCGAGAGATTCGCGACATCCGCCGCGAAGGCGCCCATGTCGTGATAGCGCCCCGTCACGCGCACTGCGATCGGCAGCTCGGCGTAGTAGTCCTTGACCGATACCTGTCCAGGACGGAACAACTCGAACTGGAGGCTGCGTCCAAGGCCGGCCTGATTGATGTCCGACAGCAGGGCGTCCATTTCGGCCTTGCTCGGCAGTTGTTTTTCAAGCAGCGTGACGTACTGCTGGACCTGTTCGCGCTGTTTCTTCAGCAGTTCGAGGTTGGCCGCTTGAGCGACCTTCTTCTGATAGTCAGCCCTCAGGGTGACTTCCTTCGCACGTGCAGCTTCGAGCTCGTCATTCGAGTTGGTCAGCCACACGAACCACAATGCCGCCAGGACCGCCGCAGTCACCGCGAGGCACAAGGCGTAGCGGGGAACGGGCGGCCATGCCGACGGGTCGTTCGGGTTCAGCCCCTGGAACTGTTCACCGAATCGCCGCAATGAGGCGCCGATGTCGAATTTTTGGGAAGAGCGTTTGGTTGCCATGATGAACGCCTAACCCTTCGCTGCTGGTGCTGCCGCGGGCTTGGCCCCTGCAGCGGGCTTCTGCGCGTCGGTGGGCCGCTTGAGGCCGATGCGCATCGTGAAGTTCGCAACGCGGCGCTGGTCACGCGGACTCAGGCTGACGCTGCCTGATGTGATCTCGACCAACTCCGGCTTGACCAGCCACGGACTGTTGTTGCCGAGATTGCGGAGCAATTCCGACACCCGCTCATTGGACTGCGCCATGCCTTGCAGCGTGACCGTCTGGTTGTCCTGCTTCATGCTCGTCAGGTAGACGCCATCCGGAAGCTGCCGAACAAGCTCATTGAGCAAGTGCACCGGCATGTTCCGATCGCCCTGCAGATCTTCGACCGCTTGCTGCCGTGCGCGCAGTGCCGCAATTTCGGCCTGCAAGGTCGAAATCTCCTTGATTTCGGTTTCGAGCTTGGCGATCGAGGTCTGCAGAAGGCCGTTCTTCGCCTGCTGACTGGATATCTGAGCCTGGTACCAGAGGTAAGTCGCTCCGGCCAGCACGACCCCCATGACCGCGGCAAGACCCAGCGTCGCGTAAAAAGTCTCGCGACGGCGCTTGCGCGCGGCTTCCCGGTGAGGGAGCAGATTGATGAGGATCACTGCAGGAACCTCCGCATCGCCAAGCCGCACGACGTCAGGTACGAGGGCGCTTCGCGGCGCACTTTCTTTTCCCGGATCCCGCTGCCGATTTCCATCCCGTCGAAGGGATTCACGAGCGAGCAAGCGAATGATGTCTGGCGCGTCACCGCACTGGTGAGACCCGGCAACGATGCCGAGCCACCCGCCAGCAATACATAGTCGACGCGGTTGTGCGGCGTGCTGGTGAAGAAGAATTGGAGCGCGCGGGCAATTTCCTGCGCAATGCTGGCCACGAAGGGCTTGAGCACGCCCGAACCATAGTCCTCGGGCAGGTCCCCGCTTCGCTTCTTGGCCTCTGCTTCCTCTGCGGAAAACCCGTACTGACGAACAATGAGTTGTGTCAGTTGAGCGCCGCCGAAAGCCTGATCGCGGTCATACAGCACTTCCTGATTGCGCAAGACCTGCATGCTGGTCGTGAAGGCCCCTACCTCGAACAGTGCGACGACCGCGTCACGGCCCTGTCCGGGAAGCTGCTCGATCAAGCGTGCGGTCGCCAAGCGGGATGCATAGGACTCGACGTCCAGAATCACCGCCTTCAGCCCGGACGCCTCGGCCAAACCCTGGCGATCCTGCACCTTTTCCTTGCGCGACGCGGCAATCAATACTTCAACGTCGCCGGCCGAACTTGCGCTTTGCCCGATGACGCAGAAATCGAGGCTCACCTCATCCAGGGAAAAAGGAATGTATTGATTCGCCTCGGACTCGACCTGAATTTCGAGCTCCTGCTCGCTCATTCCGCCGGGCAAAACAATTTTCTTGGTAATTACTGCCGACGGCGGCAAAGCCAAGGCGACGTTTTTGGTACGCGTGCCGCTTTTGCGCACGACGCGCCGCACCGCCTCGGCCACTTCGTCGAACTTTTCCACATTGCCGTCGGTGATCCATCCGCGCTCGAGCGGCTCGATGGCACAACGCTCCAGCACCAGCTTGCCGCTCGCGTCACGGCCCAGTTCGACCAGCTTGACACTGGACGAGCTGACGTCCAGCCCAAGCAAAGGCGCAGGCTGGCGGCGAAACAACGATCCCAAGTCTGTCAAGTTAGATCCGTCCGTTTGTAACGATTGGAAAAATTTGCGAGTGGTTGCATGCTAGCAGCAGGTAGAACGCCATCCAAGCGACGAACCCCCAGTGCGGCACCAATCGTTGTCAAAAGTCGACGTAACAGTTCCCTTCTGCAACTTACGTCACAAATAGGAGTACTTGGGTCCTAACTGATACGAACACGCCGCCTTCAAGGACCGCGTTTTTATAATGACCGCAGACTCCAACAGCCTCAATGCCCGAAACTTCCCGACCCAAGACGCCTGCAAAAGCCTCCCCGCCCGCTTCCAAACGCCCGGCCTGGCTGAGATGGTTGGTCCGAATCATATTGTGGAGTTTGGGCCTCGTAGCGGCCGGCGCAGTTGCTGTCATATGCATCATCGCGGTCGCACTGGCGGTTGCCTATCCGAACCTTCCAGACATCTCCGAGCTGGCTGACTACCGCCCGAAACTTCCTCTGCGGGTGTTCTCGTCCGAGGGAATCCTGATCGGCGAATTCGGGGAAGAACGCCGGAATCTCACCCCCATCTCGACCGTGCCGAAGGTCATGAAGGACGCAGTCCTCGCAGCCGAGGACGCGCGTTTCTATGACCACGGCGGCGTCGACTACAAGGGCATGCTGCGCGCCGGCCTCGCAAACATGAATCGCGTCAAGAGCCAAGGGGCATCGACCATCACGATGCAGGTGGCGCGAAATGTCTATTTGAGTTCCGAGAAAACCCTTACTCGCAAGATCTATGAAGTCCTGCTGACATTCAAGCTGGAGCACCTGCTGACGAAGGACCAGATCCTCGAGATCTACCTGAACCAGATTTACCTTGGCAATCGGGCCTACGGATTTGCGGCGGCTTCCGAGGCTTATTTCGGCAAGCCACTTCAGGACATCACGATTGCACAGGCAGCCATGCTGGCAGGCCTTCCGAAGGCGCCCGGCGCGAACAATCCCGTCAACAATCCGACGCGAGCACGCGGGCGGCAGCTCTACGTGATCGACCGCATGCAGGAAGCCGGCTTCATCACCGCCGAACAGGCGGCGGAAGCCAAGAAGGAAGACCTTCACCTGCGCGACGCCGCCGACCCCACGCGCCTGCACGCCGAATACGTCGCCGAAACGGTTCGACAGTTGATGTACGCGCAATACGGCGACAGCACCTATACGCGCGGCCTCAAGGTCTACACCACCCTTGTCGCTGTGGATCAGGCTGCGGCCTACCGCGCCCTTCGCAAGGGCATCATGGACTATGAGCGTCGCCAGATCTATCGGGGGCCCGAGAAATTCGTCGACTTGCCCAATGACTCGAAGGAGGTCGACGAAGCCGTCGACGATGCACTCGCCGAGCATCCCGACAACGGCGACGTGATGTCGGCCGTGGTGCTCAAGGCCAACGCGAAGGAAATCACCGCTGTTCGCGGCAACGGCGATACCCTCCAGATCGTGGGCGATGGCCTGAAGCCCGCGCAGTCAGGACTCTCGGACAAGGCACCGCCCAACATCAGGATTCGCCGCGGCGCGGTGATCCGCGTCGTCAAGACGCCAAAGGGTGCATGGGAGATCACCCAGTTGCCGGAAGTGGAAGGTGCGTTCGTCGCGATGGACCCGCGCGACGGTGCCGTGAAAGCGATGGTCGGCGGCTTCGACTTCGACAAGAACAAGTTCAATCACGTCACGCAGGCGTGGCGGCAGCCGGGCTCGAGTTTCAAGCCTTTCATCTATTCCGCAGCGCTCGAAAAGGGCTTCACGCCCAGCACGGTAATCAACGACGCGCCGTTGTTCTTCGATGCCGGCACCACCGGCGGACAGCCTTGGGAGCCGAAGAACTACGACGGCACCTTCGACGGGCCCATGCCCCTGCGCCGTGCGCTGATGAAGTCGAAGAACATGGTGTCGATCCGCATCCTGCAATCGATCGGCACGCGGTATGCGCAGGACTGGATCACCAACTTCGGCTTCGAGCGTGAAAAGCACCCGGCCTATCTGCCGATGGCCCTCGGCGCAGGTTCGGTCACGCCGATGCAGATGGCGACGGCCTACTCGGTGTTCGCGAACGGCGGATATCGCGTCAATCCCTACCTCGTGACGCGCGTGACCGATCACAAGGACAAGGTCCTGGTCGACAGGCAACCGCCCTTGCTCAATGAATCGATGCGCGCGATCCCGCAGCGTAACGCCTACATCATGGACAGCCTGCTGCAGTCAGTGGCGAGCGGCGGCACCGCGGCCAAGGCGCAGGCGACGCTCAAGCGGACAGACATCTACGGCAAGACCGGTACGACGAACGACTCTCTGGATGCGTGGTTTGCGGGTTTCCAGCCGACGATGGCTGCCATTGCATGGATGGGCTACGACACGCCACGCAAGCTCGGTGATCGCGAGACCGGCGGCGGACTGAGCCTGCCGATCTGGATCACCTATATGGAGACCGCGATCAAGGGCGTTCCTGTGGCTGAAGTCCCCGCGCCCGCAGGCGTGGTGAACGTTGGCGGCGAGTGGTACTACGACGACTACGCACCGGGCCGCGGCGTCGCGACCCTGGGTGTCGAAGGCGGCCCGACGCCGCCTGCGGAAGCGATCAGCGGACCGCCGATCGGCCCGACGCCGGCGCCTGAAGAACGCAGCCGCATCCTGGACCTGTTCCGGAACTAGACAATCGTCAGTCGGCCGAGAAATTCAGCGGCTGCCCTGCCTGCAACGTTGCTTCGCGCGAGAGGTTCCCAAAGAATTCCTCGCGTGTCTTCGTGTCGACCCACGCGCGGCCGTCATGGCGGTAGTGGTAGCCGCCGGAGCGGGCAGCCAGCCAGATTTCCTGCAACGGTTTCTGCAGGTTGATGATCAACTGGCTTCCATTTCGAAAAGTGATCGTGATCATGCCGCCGACGCGCTGGTTGTCGATATCGGCATCGGTTGCATCGTTGATGCGATCGCAACCGCGCTCTATCGCTTCAAGCGCGGCTTCCGCGCGGTCCATGTACTCGGGGTCGGTCATTACAATTTCGCCATGTTGAATGTTCGTCAAATTCTAGTGAGCGCCGTTGGCCTCGCGCTCGTTGGGGTCGCCCTGACCGCCTGCGGCCAAAGGGGCCCTCTCTATCTGCCCACCGATCCCGCCGCAAAGGAGCGCGCGACGCTGCCCCAGGCGCTGCTACCCGGCGCTGCCAAGACCGATTCAACGACAAAGCCTACACAGCCAACAGGGCCAACGGCCCCGACGAACACTGCCCCAGCACCGACTGGAGATACCAAGTGAGCCAGTTCGCGCTTCTTCCCGGCCATCCCCACATCGCGCGCAAGGAGGGCGAGTTGCATGTTGAGGGCATGAAGCTCTCCGCGCTCGCCCAAGAGCATGGAACCCCCCTCTTCGTCTATTCGAAGCAATGGATGCTCGATGCACTCGCGGCCTACCGGCGCGGCTTCGAAGGTCGCGACGCCCTGGTCTGTTACGCAATCAAGGCCAATTCCTCTCTCGGGGTCCTGCGCGTCTTCGCGGAAGCGGGCTGCGGCTTCGACATCGTTTCAGGCGGTGAGCTGGCCCGCGTCCTGGCGGCCGGCGCGGACCCTGCCAAGGTGATCTTCTCCGGCGTCGGGAAAACGCGCAGCGAGATGAGTCAGGCGCTCGCGGCCGGCATCGGATGCTTCAACGTGGAAAGCGAAGCCGAACTCGAAGTGCTCAACGCGGTTGCGCTCGAAAAAGGGCGTCGCGCATCTGTCAGCGTGCGCATCAACCCCAATGTCGACCCGAAGACGCACCCGTACATCTCGACGGGTCTCAAGGGCAACAAGTTCGGCGTGGCCCATGACCAAGCGGTCGCGATCTATCAGCATGCTGCTTCTCTCAAGGGCCTGCAGGTGGTCGGCATCGACTGCCATATCGGCTCGCAGATCACCGACACAGCGCCTTACCTCGAGGCGCTGGAGCGTGTGCTCGATCTCGTCGAGGCGATCGAGAAGACCGGGATTTCGTTGCACCACCTCGATTTCGGCGGCGGGCTCGGCATCGACTACAACGGCGACACGCCGCCGGGTGCCGATGCGCTCTGGCTGCAGATGCTCGCGCGCCTTGATGCGCGAGGCTTCGGCGGGCGCCGACTCATTGTCGAGCCCGGGCGCTCGCTGGTCGGCAATGCCGGCGTCTGCGTCACGGAGGTGCTCTACACCAAGCCGGGTGAAGAAAAGAACTTCTGCATCGTCGATGCGGCCATGAACGATCTACCGAGGCCGGCGATGTACCAGGCATTCCATCAGATCGTTCCCGTGACCGAGCGGCAGGCTTCCTCCGTCACGTACGACGTTGTCGGGCCGGTGTGCGAAAGCGGCGACTGGATCGGCCGCGATCGTTCGCTGCGGGTCCAAGCCGGCGATCATCTCGCCGTGCTCTCGGCGGGTGCCTACTGCATGGCGATGGCCAGCAACTACAACACACGCGGGCGCGCTGCTGAAGTCCTGGTGAGTGGACACAGCGCCAAGCTGATCCGTCGTCGCGAGACCATCGAGGACCAGCTTCGCAGCGAGCGATTCAACGACTGAGCGCCCGGGGAGCGATCGGACCCGACAGCTTCTTCTTGCTGGCGAAGTTCCAGAGCCGCCATCCCAGCAAAACAGCAATGATCGCGGCATAGACGAACACTTCCGAAAAGTTGTTCTTGCCCGCCCGCATCCAGAAGAAGTGCAGCAGCCCAAGCCCGGCGATCACGTAGACCAGCTTGTGCAGCGCCTGCCAGCGCTTTGCGCCCATCGCCTTGATGGCCCGATTGAACGACGTCGCAGCAAGCGGGGTCAGCAGTACGAATCCGGTGAAGCCCACCAGAATGAACGGGCGCTTGGCGATGTCCTTGGCGATGTCCTGGACTTCGAAGCCCATGTCGAACCAGCTGTAGCTCAACAGGTGGACGGCGACGTAGAAGTAGGCAAAGAGGCCCAGCATCCGGCGAAACCGCGCCAGTGTGTTGGTCTTGCTGATCACCCGCAGGGGAGTGACTGCCAACACGATGCAGACGAAGCGGAGAGTCCAGTCGCCGGTCGAGCGGATCAGATGCTCCGCCGGATTCGCGCCCAGGCCATCGGTGAGGGCGCCATGGAACAGCCACGCGAACGGCAGCAGGCACATCACGAACACCAACGGCTTGGCCGCCGGGTGCATCAGGAGCTTGTTCACGACAGGCTTGCTCAGTAGTACTTCTTCAGGTCCATGCCAGCGTACAACTGGCCGACCTGGGCTTCGTACCCATTGAACATCTGCGTCTTCGCGCGCTTGGCGAACAGGCCGCCGCCATCCCCGATACGGCGTTCGGTCGCCTGGCTCCAGCGCGGATGATCGACATTGGGATTGACGTTCGAATAGAAACCGTACTCTTGCGCCGCGGCCTTGTTCCACGCCGTGCCTGGCTCCTTCTCGACGAAGCGGATCTTGACGATCGACTTGCCGCTCTTGAAGCCGTACTTCCATGGCACCACGATGCGCACCGGTGCGCCATTCTGATTGGGCAGCACTTCGCCGTACATCCCGAAAGCCAGCAGCGTGAGAGGATGCATGGCCTCGTCCATGCGCAAGCCTTCTGTATACGGCCAGTCGAGAATGCGCGATCCGACGTAGGGCATGGTCTTCGGATCGGCCAACGTCACGAACTCAACGTACTTCGCGTTGCCCTGCGGTTCGACCTTCTTGATCAACTCGGCCAGCGAATAGCCGACCCACGGGATCACCATTGACCATCCTTCGACGCAACGCAGCCTGTAGATGCGCTCCTCCTGGGCACTGAGCTTGAGCAGGTCCTCGATACCGAACTTGCCCGGCTTGTTGACCAGGCCTTCGACTTCCACGGTCCACGGCCTTGTCTTGAGCGTCCCGGCGTTCTTGACCGGGTCTCCCTTGTCGGTGCCGAACTCGTAATAGTTGTTGTAGCTCGTGGCGTCCTTGTAGTCGGTCAGCTTTTCCATGGTCTGCACACCAGGAACGTTCGACTTCACGCCCGGCAGCGGGGCCAACTTTCCGGGCGCGGAGACCTGCGCCAGCGCTTCGCGCGATGCCCAGGATGCCATGGCAGCCCCCGCCGCGCCCGTGGCCAGCCACCTGAGCATGTCGCGCCGGCTTTCGTAGATGCCTTGCGGCGTGATTTCGCTCGAATGCGGATGGATGAAGCCGTTGTCACGGGACCGAATCAACATGGATCGCCTTTCGCCAGAATTGCTGTGCATGACTGAGTTCGTCGCCAGCGATGATTTGGTTACGCGCCAAAGCAGATCACGGATTCATTTCGTCGTGAAAACCAACGGCGTCAGAGGGTTCCGTAGCTGTGCAGGCCGCTCAGGAACATGTTGACGCCCAGGAACGCGAAGGTCGTCACCGCCAGTCCGCCGAGTGCCCACCAGGCCGCCACGGTGCCGCGAAGGCCCTTGACCAGCCGCATATGCAGCCAGGCCGCGTAGTTGAGCCAGACGATCAGCGCCCATGTTTCTTTCGGATCCCAGCTCCAGTAGCCGCCCCAGGCATCGGCCGCCCACAGCGCGCCGAGCACTGTCGCGATCGTGAAGAAGGCAAAACCGACCGTGATGGACTTGTACATCACATCATCCAGCACCTCGTTCGTAGGCAGCCGAGCAGCAATGCGCCGGCGGCCAAGCAGGATGCCGGCCGCAATCAACGCCGAGATCACCGCATAGCCGACCCAATAGCTGCCGCCGGCCTCTTGCGCCCGCTGGCGGAACGCCACCGGCACGAAGCAAAGCGCAACGCCAAGCAGCCAGATCGGAGTGAGCTTGTACCAACGGGTCTCATCCGCCTGTTCCTTGATGAGATAGGCGAAGGCAACCATGGCCGCCAGCGAGAAGGTCCCGTAGCCGATGAAATTGGCCGGCACATGCAGCTTCATCCACCAGCTCTGCAATGCCGGGACCAGCGGCTGGATCTCCTGCGCATCGCGCACCAGCGTGTACCAGAGCAGAAAGCCGACGGCGGCACTTACCACCAGCATCACGAACGCGCCGAGCGAGCGTGTGCGATAGCGCGACTCGAAATAGAGATAGAAACTTGCCGTCAACCAGCAGAAGAGGACAAACACTTCGTACAGGTTGCTGACCGGGATATGGCCGATATCGGGGCCCAACTGATGGCTCTCGTACCAGCGGACCATCGTGCCGATCAGCGCCATGGTCACCGCGGCCCAGGCGAGCCGCGAACCGATGAGATCCATGGCGTCGCCCTGCTTGCCGCCGAAGAAGCCGATCCAATAGAAAAGCGTGCTCATGAAGAAGAGCACGCTCATCCACAGAATGGCCGACTGGCTCGAGAGGAAGTACTTGAGCCAGAAGACCGAATCGGCACGTGCCAGGTCCCCCTGGTAGGACGTGATGGCCAACAGCGTCGCGCAGCCGACCACGATCGCCAACACCCGCAGAGGTCGCCAGAACCAGCCGATCCAGATTCCGGCGGCCATCGCCGCGACCAGGATGGTCTTCTCGTAGTAGTCCATCGACCCCGCATAACGCGAGAAGGCGAAGATCCCACCGGCCAGCACCAGGGCCGCGAAGATCCAGTCGAAGGCATTCCGGCGCGACAGCCAGCTGTCGTTGAGCGTGAGGGTGGTGGTGGTCATGGCGCCGTGTCTTTCCTGATGGCGAGCAGCTTGTCTTTCAGATGCTCGAATTCGCGATCGCTGTCGATGGTCTTGCGATTGACCGAAAAGGCCATGGTGGCGGCCGTACCGGGCGTCGACGCACCCTCTTTCGTCAGCCACACCCACAGTCTGCGCTCCCGGAGGTACAGCATCGCAAAAATGCCAATGATCAGCAACAGGCAGCCAAGATAGACGATGTTCTTGCCGGGTGCACGGGCCACCTGAAAGACACTGGCCTGCACTTGCTTGAAATCCGTCATCATCATCGCCACCGGAGCGGGATAGAAGTGCGCGTCGCTGATGGCCAGCACCGCCTGGGTGAGAAACGCCTGAGACCTCTCGTCAGCCGGCAACGCGGCAAGGCCCGCCTTCTCGCGACTCACGTTGAGCACTTCGAAAAGCACGTCGTTGAGGATGCGCACCAGTACCGAGCCCGCGCGCTCCCGCTCGGCTTCGGGCACGTTCGCCTCCATGAACTCCGCAATTGCCTGCCAGCCGCCGGTCGTCACCGCGTCGGCCTTGGCCCGCTCAGTGCCCGCGAACAACGCGAGAGCGCGCGCCGCGGAAGTGCGGAGTTGATTGGCAAGCTCCGGCCGTTTCGGATCGGTCGTGCGCGTGATGTAACGGTCGATGGCCAGCGCGCGCGCCTTCGCATCCGCAAGCGTCTCGCGCATGCGCACGAAGCCGTCCATCGAGCCCTTGTCGTCAGCCGGCACACGGAGATATCGGAACGGATCCTCCGGTCGGTCGCGCACGCCGAGCAGGAACACCGGTTGGCCGTCACCGGTGTCGACGGGAACCATGTAGTTCTGATATTCGCGCGCCTGTCCCGCGGCATCGCGCAGCTTGTAGCCGATGCTCGGGCCGATGTTGCGCAACGTCTTCGGCTTGTTGGTCTTGTTGGCGGCCCCCAGGCGCGACTCGAGTTCGCCTCGCAAATCGACCTTGCGGACGTCCGCACCGCTCGTCATCTCACCGCCGGAGCCGTCGCCGAAATTCTCGACGTTGATCACGCGCAGCGCCGCGTACTCGAGCGTGAGGCGATCGGTGCCGTTGGTGATCTCGGTGCTGCTCCCGATCGTGCCTTCGACCTCGAAGGGTTTCGCCGCCGCGCCCATCGGGACCGCCTTGAGCTTCACGGTCGATCCGCCATCGTCGAAGCTCGACTGGTAGATCTCGACGCCCTTGTAGCTGGCGGGATGATTCACTTCGATGCGTGTCGGAATCTCCTTGCCGGTCTCGCGGTCGTGCAGCACCACCTCGCTCGCGAACAGCTTGGGCATGCCGGTCGAGTAGTAATCGACGATGAACTTCTTGAGCTCGATGGAAAACGGCAGATCCTGAAGCAGTACGCCGTCCGCCTGATTGAGGATCGCAACGCTCGCCTGCCCGCCTTCGGGCACCAGGATGTTGCCGCGGAAGGTCGGATTGTTCGGCGACAGCCGGTGCTGCGGCGCGACGTCGGCAATGAGTCCACCGCCGGTGTAGACGCTTTTTCCATTGAACCAGGTCTGGGCGCGCACCACCAGGTCGCCATCCAACAATCCGCCGATGCAGACGAGAACGATGGCGCTGTGGGCGGCAATGTAGCCGAGCTTGTGCGCGCCGCCCGCCCGCGCGGCGACCATCCATCCCTTTCCCTCGCGCTGCTGGAGCTTGACCTTCCAGCCGCCGCTGACCAGAAGTTGCCCGATGCGATTGGCAGCAACGTCCGGCGTTTCATCGAGCACGGTTTCGGCCCGCTGTCCGAAGGCCTTGAGACTTTGCGCGCGGATGTCTTCCTTGTAGGTCTTCAGGTCGGCAAAGATACGCGGCGTATTGCGCGCGATGCACAGCGAAGTGCTGATGACCAGAAAGAAAAGGATCAGCAGGAACCACCAGGCGCTATAGATCGCGTCCAGCTTCGCTGCGCGGAAGAACTCCGCCCAGAATGGGCCGAACTGGTTGACGTAGTTTCCGAACGGTTCATGCTGCTTCAGAACGGTGCCGATGATCGATGCGACGCAGATGATCGTCAGCAGTGCGATCGCAAAGCGCATCGACGAAAGCAACTCCACCGCCGCACGGACCGCTTTGGGACCGTGACGTACTCGAAGGCCGTGGGTGGAAACTGACATGAGGAGCGAGCCGTTGAAAAGCAAAAAGGCGGGCCATCCTCTCTGGATCGGCCCGCCCTGTTTGGGGTTTGTTATTGGCGGTTAGTTCACGATCAACCGCCGGGCGTCAACGCAGCCCGGCAATGTAGTCGGCCACTGCCCTGATTTCGCGATCGCTGAGCTTGGCGGCGACGCCCGTCATTTGCAGCGAGTTGAGGCGCACGTTGTCGCGGAACATGGTCAATTGCGCCACCGTGTATTCGGCATGCTGACCGCCCAGACGCGGATACTGCGCAGGGATGCCGGCGCCATCGGGGCTGTGGCAACCCGCGCACGCCGGAATCTGCCGATCGGACAAGCCGCCGCGGAAGATCTTCTCGCCGAGGGTCACCAGGTCCTTTTCCTTCGAGTAGCCGGTCTTGACCTTCTTCGATCCCACGAACCAGGCGATGTTTCGCATGTCTTCATCAGACAGCGACGCGACCATCGGCTTCATGATTGCGCTCTTGCGCTTGCCGGACCTGAAGTCCTGGAGCTGCTTGAAGATGTATTCGGGATGCTGCTGCGCCAGCTTCGGGTTGCCCGCGATGGCCGAGTTGCCGTCCGCGTTGTGGCACGAGGCACAGCTCTGGCCGTTGGCGGGCGCCGTATTGAAGAGGGCGTCGCCCTTGGCCGGATCCGGCTTGGCCGCCTTGACGGGTGCTCCGGCAGCCGGCTTTTCGGCGGGCTCGTCAGCCGCGAAGCTGACATTGGCGGCGGCGCCCAGAAGGGCTGCAAGCAGAAAACGGGCAAACAACTTCATATCGGGGGCTTGAATTTATGGCGCAAAACCCGGCGATTCTACAATGGCGCCCCGCTACGAAAGCTCATCGATGACCACCCCGCCGCGCAAGCCGGCCGCCCCCTCTTCCCGCACGGCGCCCGCCGTCGACGCCGCAACCGCCGAGCGCGTCCGTGTGGCGCGGGGCTGGCTGCACACCGCCCACTTCCTCACGAGCGCGCCCCAGTTGGAGCACTTGCCGATGTTCGAGCTGCCGGAGATCGCCTTTGTCGGGCGCTCCAACGCGGGCAAGTCGACCGCCATCAATACGCTCACGCAGCAAACCCGACTCGCCTTTGCATCCAAGACGCCAGGGCGAACACAGCACATCAATCTGTTCGGCGTCGGCAAGCAGAAGGTCGACGACGCAGTGCTGGCCGACCTCCCCGGCTACGGCTATGCAGCCGTTCCCAGGGAAGCCAAACTGCGGTGGCAGCGCGTGATGGGCAACTACCTGATGACACGCGAGAACCTGCGCGGCGTGGTGCTGATGTGCGATCCGCGCCATGGCCTCACGGAGCTTGATGAGATCCTGCTCGAAGTGATCCGTCCGCGGGTCGAGCAAGGACTCAAGTTCCTCGTGCTGCTCACGAAGGCAGACAAGCTCACGCGCTCCGAAGGCGCCAAGGCGCTGTCGATTGCGCGACTGCAGGCGGGCGGCGGCGAGGTCAAACTGTTCTCGGCGCTGAAGCTGCAAGGCGTCGACGAAGCCGCCGAACTGCTGTGGCGGTGGGCGCATCCCCAGGACGAGAAGCCAGTCGAACCGGCCGAACCGGCGAACGAGGGGCACTGACGGCGGCGGCGCCTCCCTCAACGAATAGCAATGAAGGAGACAAACCCGTGATCGAGACTTTCGCCCGCCAGCTCCCCAACGGCATCACCCTCAGTTGCCGGGCGGCCGGCATGCCCGGACGCCCGCTGATGGTGTTCCTGCACGGCTTTCCCGAGGCTGCATTCATCTGGGATGAATTGCTCGAACACTTCGCCCGGCCCGAGCATGGCGGCTTTCGCTGCGTGGCGCCGAACCTTCGCGGCTTCGAGAAATCCAGCTCGCCCCAGGAGGTTTCGGCCTACCGTGCACACCTGCTGGTGCAAGACGTCTCCGAGCTTGCCGCGAGCGAGAGCCCGGACGGAAGGATCGAGATGCTCGTGGCACACGACTGGGGCGGCGCATTCGGCTGGGGGTATGGGAACCAGCACGCCGACAAGCTCGGCAAGCTGGTCATCATCAACTCGCCGCATCCCGGCACATTCACGCGCGAACTGCTGAACAACCCTGCGCAGCAGGCAGCCAGCGCCTACATGAATTTCCTCGCGCGGCCCGATGCCGAGGCGCTGCTCTCCGCCGATGACTACCGCCGCATGTGGCCCTTCTTCACGCTGATGAAGGCCGGCGCCGACGGCTTCGGCTGGCTCACGGAAGACGTCAAGAACCAGTACCGCGAAGTCTGGAACGCCGGCCTGACTGGCGCCTGCAACCTCTACCGCGTGACGCCGATGAAGCCGGCAATGCCCGGCCAGCCATCGCAGATCCCGACGCTGCCGCGAGAGCGGTTCACGGTCGCGGCGCCGACCCTGGTCCTCTGGGCGCTGGACGATGCGGCGCTCTTGCCCGGCTTGCTGGAGGGCCTGGAAGACTATGTTCCGAAGCTCGGCATCAAGAAGATCCCCGGCGCCACGCACTGGATCGTCCACGAGCAGCCGCAGTTGGTTGCCGCCGAGATAGAAGCCTTCCTGAATCGCGACCAGTCACCCGTTCAATAGACTTTGGGTTCGCCGTCGGGGCGTGTCTTGAAGCGGCGGTGCACCCAGTAGTACTGCGAGGGCATGGTGTCGATGTAGCCTTGCAGGCGCTCGTTCATCAGCGTCGTATCGGCGATCACGTCGTCGGTGGGGAAGTTCTTCCAGGCCGGCAGCACCTCGATTTCGTAGCCACCCTTGACGAGCTTCGACACGATCGGCACCACCTTGGCGCGTCCCAGCCGAGCGAATCGCGACAGCGACGGCACGGTGGCGGCCTGCACGCCGTAGAACGGCACGAAGACGCTCTGATCGCGGCCGAAATCCATGTCGGGCAGCAAATACAGCAAACCGCCCTTGCGCAGGCCCGCGAGGACCGGCTTGACGCCGTCGACGCGATTCAGGGTGACCACGTTGCCAAAGCGCTTTCGGCCTTCGCTGATCCACTCGTCGATCATCGGATCGCGCTGCGTGGTGTAGATGGTGGCCGAGGCCCGAGCCGTTTGCATGGTTATCGCGGTGGCCGCCGCATCGAGGCCGTAGAAATGCGGCGCGAACAGGATCGTCGGTTCGTGGCCATGCGCGATCTCGTGGATCTCGCCGGCGGCGCCTTGAATCTTCAGGCGGCTCGCGACCACTTGTTCCGGCGCATGCCAGAGCCAACTCCGATCAAGCCACGATTGCGCCACGAAAACGAAAGTCTCGCGCGCCATGCGCCGACGCTCAGGGGGCGATTTTTCCGGGAAACACAGCGCCAGGTTGGCATCCACGACGCGACGGCGGGGCGCTGCGAGGGCGTGCAACACCGGCCCGAGCACCGCGCCGAAGCCGCGTATCAAGGGCAGCGGTACGTGAGCCAGCGCCCGCATGAATCCGATCCCTATCCTGGAAGTCAGGCTCATGCCGCATCTCCCGATGAGGCCGTGATGGTTTCGGCGCGTGGCTGCTTGTAGCGCGCGTAGTCCCAGACATATTGGCCGGGAAGCCGACGAATCAGCCGCTCGATACCGATGTTCATGGCGGTCGCTGCGGCTTCGGGCGTGGCCTTGGGGTCGCTCATGGCGGTCCCGTCGAACGGCTCGAACCGGATCGCATAGCCCGCCCCGCGGGGCAACCGTTCGCACACCCCGAGAAAAACGCGGGCGCCCGTCTGCTGCGCGAGGCGCGGAAGCAGCGTCATCGTATAGGCCGGTCGGCCGAGAAACGGCGCCCAGACGCCCTGCCCGAGCGGGGGCACCTGGTCCGGCAGGATGCCGGTGTAGCCGCCGCCGCGCAGCGTCCGGATCAGACCCCGCACGCCGGCCACGGTGGTCGGCAGCGTTTGCAGACCAGGCCGATCGCGCGAGCCGGCGATCAATTCCGCCATGAACTTCTTGCGAGCCGGTCGGAAAAGCGCCGTGATGGGCCCGTACTTCTCGAAAAATCGCTCCCCCACCGCCTGGCCGAAGGTTTCCCAGCTGCCAAGGTGCGGCGACACGAGGATGACGCCCTTGCGCGCGGCGAGGGCCGCCTCGAATTCTTCGATGCCGTCCCAGCGGACGATGCGCGGCAGCAGGCTTTCCCCCTGCGGCCGAGCCCAGACCCAGGGAAGCTCGCCCACCATGGCGCCCGCGGCGGCAATGGCGGGACGGTACTGTTCAGGCGTGAAACCGGCGGCCTCGGCGTTCTCCCGGAATCGCCGGCGATAGTCAGGCGCCAGCCACCAGACCAGCCAGCCCAGCCAGCCGCCGAATGCATGCATCCACGGCAAAGGCACACGAGCAAGCAATCGGAACAGAAAAATCATCAAAGCCAGGGGGGTGAAACCATGACGCGCGCGCAGCGTACAGCGCGGCTCGAATAGAATGCAAATTGTCGCTGAGTTATGGAACTACTTGCAGGGCGACGTTAAACAACACTGCTAAAGCGTTCGCCAAGGCTCCAATAGGGTTGGCAACGCGCCAACCGACCAGCATGGAGTTTCATCGAAATGGCGAACGACTTTCTCTTCACTTCCGAATCGGTTTCCGAGGGTCACCCCGACAAGGTGGCTGACCAGATTTCCGACGCGATCCTCGACGCGATCTTTGCCCAGGACCCACGCTCGCGCGTCGCCGCCGAGACGCTGACCAACACCGGGCTCGTGGTGCTCGCCGGCGAGATCACGACCAACGCGCATGTCGACTACATCCAGGTGGCGCGCGACACCATCAAGCGCATCGGCTACGACAACACCGACTACGGCATCGACTACAAGGGCTGCGCCGTGATGGTCTGCTATGACAAGCAGTCCAACGACATCGCGCAGGGCGTGGACCACGCGAGCGACGACCACCTCAACACCGGCGCCGGCGACCAGGGCCTGATGTTCGGCTACGCCTGCGACGAAACGCCCGAGCTGATGCCCGCGCCCATCTACTACGCGCACCGCCTGGTCGAACGACAGGCCCAGTTGCGCAAGGACGGTCGCCTGCCCTTCCTGCGTCCCGACGCCAAGAGCCAGGTGACGATGCGTTATGTCGACGGCAAGCCGCACAGCATCGACACCGTCGTGCTCTCCACGCAGCACCATCCCGACCAGAGCGAGACCGCAACCAAGATGAAGCCCTCGTTCGTCGAGGCCGTCATCGAGGAAATCATCAAGCCCGTGCTGCCCAAGGAGTGGCTCAAGGAAACGCGCTACCTGATCAACCCGACCGGCCGGTTCGTCATCGGCGGCCCGCAGGGCGATTGCGGTCTGACCGGCCGCAAGATCATCGTCGACACGTATGGTGGTGCTTGCCCGCACGGCGGTGGCGCGTTCTCGGGCAAGGACCCGAGCAAGGTGGACCGCTCGGCCGCCTACGCCGCACGCTACGTGGCCAAGAACATCGTGGCCGCCGGCCTCGCGCGCCAGTGCCAGATCCAGGTCGCCTATGCGATCGGCGTGGCAAAGCCGATGAACGTGACCGTCTACACCGAAGGCACGGGCTTGATTTCCGACGAGAAGATCGCGGCGCTGGTGCAAGAGCATTTCGACCTGCGTCCCAAGGGCATCATCCAGATGCTCGACCTGCTGCGCCCGATCTACGGCAAGACCGCGGCCTACGGCCACTTCGGCCGTGAAGAGCCCGAATTCACGTGGGAGAGCACCTCGCAGGCCGCAGCCCTTCGCGCCGCAGCCGGTCTCTGACACGCTCGGCGAAGCACTGATCGAGGCCTGTGGACGTTTCAAGCGTCCCCAGGCCTTTTTTTATTTTTCAGGGGTTGCCGGCCAGCAATCGGCCGACTTCTTCGTCGCTCGTTTGCGCGAAATCCTGATACCAGAGGCCCACCGCACGAAAGTGCTCGGGCGTGAAGACGCACACCACCTCGTCGGCCAGCGCACTCACGCTCTGGACGGCCTCGGACGACGCCACCGGTACCGCCACGATGATGCGCTGCGGCTTTCCCACGCGGGCCGCCATCACGGCCGCGCGCATGGTGGCACCCGTCGCCAGGCCGTCGTCGACCAGGATCAGCACACGCCCTGCCAGATCGAGCGGAGGGCGGCCGCTGCGATAGAGCTGCTCACGCCGCGCCAGCTCGGCCTGTTCGCGTGCGACCACGGCCTCGAGCGCCCGCTCCGACACCGGCCAGGCGTCACTCAACTCTCCCATGACACGGACACCGCCCGGGGCGATCGCACCCATCGCCAACTCTTCCTGGCCAGGAAAGCCGAGCTTGCGCACGACCAGCACGTCGAGCGGCACGCCGAGCGCTTGTGCCACCTCCCAGGCGACGGGCACACCGCCGCGCGGCAGCGCCAAAACTCGCACATCGGGCCGCCCGCGCCAGGCGTCGAGCGCCTTGGCGAGCGCGCGGCCGGCATCGCGTCGATCCTTGAATTCCATCCGCACCCCCTGGAGCAGGAATTCAGAAACGATACGCCCCACTCATGCCCAACGTCCAGTTGCGCCCGGGCGCCGGTTACGCCGCCAGGATTCAAGGGCGCGGCTACGATCCGCCCGTCAGTTCCATCCGGCGGCTCATGTCGAAACCTTGCGTATTGCTTGCCTCTGCACTTCGTTGCTTCGCGATCGCGTTCGTCTGCCTGATCTCGGCATGCGCCAGCTTGCCGTCACGTACGGCGACGTCGTACGAGCCCGCCGTCAGCTTCTCGCCGGCCACGGAGCTGGGCAAGCTGACTGCCGGCTTCTTTGCCGACCCCGATGGCATGTCCGGCGCACGGGTGATGCCGCAGGCCGCCTTTGCGCTGGATGCGCGTCTTGCGCTCATCCGCCATGCCCAGACCTCACTCGACCTGCAGTACTACCTGCTCGGCAATGACAAGACCGGCAAGCTGATCCTTCGCGAATTACGGGACGCAGCCCGGCGTGGCGTGCGCGTCCGACTCCTGCTCGACGACTTCTACACTGCCAAGCTCGATCCGATGCTGCTGGGCCTGGCCGCCTACCCGAATGTCGAGATCAGGCTGTTCAATCCCTTTGTCGTAGGTCGGGACCACAGCGCGACCCGCTGGTTGAACTTCGCGGCCGACTTTCGTCGGCTCAATCACCGGATGCACAACAAGCTCTTCGTCGTGGACGGCGCCATCGCGATCGCCGGTGGACGAAACCTCGCCGACGAATATTTCCTGCGCAGCGCCGGCGCCAACTTCATCGATCTCGACGTGCTGCTCGCCGGGCCCGTCGTGACCGAACTCGAGAACATCTTCGACAACTACTGGAACAGCGAGGCGGTCTATTCGCTGCACGACATCGTGCGGCCTTCCGAATCGCCGGAGGCAGCGCGCGCCCTGTTCGATGACTTGACTTCAACGACGCAGGCGCCGCCGCCTTCCCCGCCCCCCGAAGCCGACATGTTCGGCGATCCACCAGTGAGCGCTGCGCTCGCGCAGGGCACGCTGGAACTGATTCCGACGCGCGCCAATGCCGTCGCGGATTCCCCCAACAAGGCGCTCCTGCCGGAAGATGACGAGGAACTCCACCAGAACCGCCCACCGACCGTTGCCGAGCGAATGCGCGTCCTGTTCGATGAGGCCAAGTCGGAGATCAACATCATCACGCCCTATTTCCTGCCAGGCGACGCGGGCATGGACCACATCGCAAGACTGCGCGCACGCGGCATCCGGATCACCGTCGCAACCAATTCGCTGGCCGACACCGACGAGCCGCTCGTCAACATCAACTACAACCGCTTTCGCGTCGAGATGCTCAAGCTCGGCGTCACGCTGTACGAAGTGAGTTCGGAACAGATCAAGCGAAGCCTCAACTTGCGCAAGGTCTTTCGCCAGTCGCGTGGCGCCCTCCACGCCAAGCTCGCGCTGATCGACCGCGAATGGGCGCTCATCGGCTCGCTCAACTTCGATCCGCGCTCGGCCTACATCAACACCGAGCTCGGCGTGCGCATGGAGAGCTACGAAGTGACACACCGGTTGCTCGATGCGTTCCAGGTCGACAACGTCGAAAGCGTCTACGAAGTCAGGCTGAAGCAAGGGACGGACACGATCCAGTGGGTCACGACCGATGGCGAGAACATCGTCCTGGACAGGGAGCCCGACGCCAACGCGCTGGTCAAGCTGAAGCTGCTGCTGTTCTCCTGGTTCGTGCCCACCGATCTCCTCTGAAAGAAGGCGCAGTTCGCCTACAGGGCCGCGCTCGACATTTGCCGTGCCCGGGAAGATGATCGCCAGTCGCGAACCCCAACCCCATCGAACAGGCAGGAGCAACACGATGCAAATCGGCATGATCGGACTCGGACGCATGGGCGCCAACATGACGAGCCGCCTGATGCGCGGAGGCCATGAATGTGTCGTGCACGACAACGCACCGGCCTCGATCGAGCGGCTCGCCGCGCAGGGGGCGATCGGCGCGGCCTCGCTCCAGGACTTCGTTGCCAAGCTCGCAAAGCCGCGTGCGATCTGGCTGATGGTGCCGGCTGCGGTCGTCGATTCGGCGCTGGCAAGCCTCACACCGTTGCTGGATGCCGGTGACATCGTCATCGACGGCGGTAACTCCTACTACCGTGATGACATTCGCCGCGCAGCGTCGTTGCGCGCTTCAGGGCTGCACTATGTCGATGTCGGCACCAGCGGCGGCGTCGCCGGATTCGATCGCGGGTACTGCCTGATGATCGGCGGCGAGGCGGACATCGTCCAGCACCTTTCGCCTCTGTTCGCGACGCTGGCCCCCGGCGCCGGCGATTTGAAGCCGACACCGGGCCGTGCGCCCGGCAGCGGAACCGCCGACCAGGGCTATCTGCATTGCGGTCCGCACGGTGCGGGCCATTTCGTCAAGATGGTCCACAACGGCATCGAGTACGGACTCATGGCGGCGTATGCAGAAGGCCTGAACATCCTGCGTGGCGCCGGCATCGGCAAGCACTCGCACGATGTCGACGCCGAGACCACGCCCCTGCGCGAGCCCGAGCTTTATCAATACGACATGAACCTGTCGGAGATCACCGAACTCTGGCGCCGGGGCAGCGTCATCAGTTCGTGGCTGCTCGACCTGACCGCCGCGGCGCTCGTGGCCGATCCCGCGCTGGAGACCTTCCAGGGGCGCGTTTCCGACTCCGGCGAAGGCCGCTGGACCGTCCAGGCGGCAATCGACGAAGGCGTGCCGGCGCCGGTGCTGAGCGCCGCGCTCTACGCGCGCTTCAGTTCGCGCGGCGAGGCGGATTATTCGAACCGCGTCCTGTCGGCATTGCGACACCAGTTCGGCGGACATGCGGAAAAGCCCGAGCCCCCGCCGAAGGGCCAAGGCTGACCCTCCGGAGACGATGCGATATGACGGAAGCCGAACGACTCGACCTGCTGTGCATCAATACACTGCGCACCCTTTCCATCGATGCGGTGCAGAAAGCCAACTCGGGTCATCCGGGCACCCCGATGGGCGCAGCGCCCACCGCCTACTGCCTTTGGCAACGCTTCCTGCGCTTCGATCCGAACGACCCCGATTGGCCGAACCGCGACCGCTTCGTGCTGTCGGTCGGGCACGCTTCGGCGCTGCTCTACAGCATGCTGTATCTGTGCGGCGTGAAGGGCACGGGTCCGCACTACGAGGGCGCTGAACGCCTCGCCGTGACGATGGAAGACCTGCAGACCTTTCGCCAGGCCGGCAGCCGTTGCACCGGCCATCCCGAATACGCCTGGACCTCAGGCGTGGAGACCACCACGGGGCCGCTCGGCCAAGGCGTTGCCACCAGCGTGGGCATGGCGATCGCGCAGCAATGGCTGGCAGGCACCTACAACCGGCCGGGCCACACGCTGTTCGACTACAAGGTCTACGCGCTATGCGGCGACGGCGACATGATGGAAGGCGTGAGCGCCGAAGCCGCATCGCTCGCGGGCCACCTGAAGCTCGCGAATCTCTGTTGGATCTACGACGACAACCACATCAGCATCGAAGGCTCGACCTCGATCACCTTCGACGAGAACGTCGGCGCCCGCTTCGAGGCCTATGGGTGGAAGGTTCTTCGCGTTGCGGACGCGAACGACCTCGAAGCACTGACCCAGAACCTCCAGGCATTCAACGCAACGCAGGACAGGCCGACGCTCATCATCGTCCGCAGCCACATCGGCTACGGTTCGCCGAACAAGCAGGACACCAAGGAAGCACACGGCGAGGCGCTCGGTCCCGACGAGGTGCGGCTGGCCAAGCAGTTCTACGGCTTCGACCCAGACGCGCAGTTCGCCGTCCCCGAAGGCGTGCGGGTCCACTTCGAGGCGCAGTTCGGCCAGCGCGGCGCGAGTGCGCACGAGGCATGGAACAAACGCTTCGCCGCATACCGCGCAGAACACGCCAATCTCGCGGCGCAGATCGACCAGATGCAGCGCCACGAATTGCCTGACGGGTGGGACAGCGAACTGCCTTCCTTCCCCGCTGACGCCAAGGGCATGGCCACGCGCGACTCGTCAGGCAAGGTGTTGAACGCGATTGCGAAGCGCCTGCCGTGGCTGCTCGGCGGCGCTGCCGACCTGTCACCCTCGACCAAGACCTCGCTCGGCTTCGAAGGCGCGGGCGAGTTCGACAGCGCCGGCCACCGTGGCCGCAACTTCCATTTCGGCGTTCGCGAACACGCGATGTGCGCTGCGGCGAGCGGCATGACGCTGTCGAAGTTGCGCGCGTTTGCATCGACCTTTTTCATCTTCACCGACTATTGCCGCGGCGCCGTGCGGCTCAGCGCGATGATGGGCATCCCCGTCATCTACGTCTGGACGCACGACTCGATCAGCATGGGCGAAGACGGACCGACGCACCAACCGGTCGAACAGCTCGCCTCTTTCCGTGCCATGCCCGACATGGTGTTGCTGCGCCCGGCGGACGCGAACGAAGTCGTGGAAGCCTGGCGAATCGTGATGCACCTCGTCGATCGTCCCGCGAGCCTCGTGCTGTCGCGCCAGGCAGTGCCCACGTTCGACCGGAGCAAGTACGCCAGCGCCAGCGGCGTCGCCCGGGGTGCTTACGTGCTCGCCGACGCCCCCGACGGGCGACCGGAGGTGCTGCTGCTTGCCACCGGCAGCGAGGTCAGGCTGTGCATCGACGCCTACGAGCAATTGAAGGCCGAGGGGATCGCAGCGCGCGTCGTCAGCATGCCGTCGTGGGATCTCTTCGAACAGCAGAGCGATGAATACCGCGATGGCGTGCTGCCACCCGCCGTCACGGCGCGCGTCTGCGTCGAAGAGGCCTCACCGTTGGGCTGGGAACGTTACGTGGGCCGCGGCGGCGCGATCCTCGGCATGCGTTCCTTCGGGCTCTCGGCGCCGGGGAAGGTGGCCGAGGCCCATTTCGGTTTCGACGCCGCGCATGTCGTCGCTGCTGCCAAGGCGCAGCTGGCAAGGCGTGCGCCGCCCAAGGCGTGAGGTTCCTCATGGCAACACGTATCAGTCCCCTTGCCGGCAAGCCGGCGCCCGAGGCGTCGCTGATCGACGTCGACGGACTCATTGCGGCCTACCACGATAACGTTCCGGACCCGTCCGTCCCGGCGCAGCGTGTCGCCTTCGGCACCTCGGGCCATCGCGGTACGGCGCTCGAGCACTCGTTCAACGAATGGCATGTGCTCGCGATCACGCAGGCTATCTGCGACTACCGGAAGACCCAGGGTATCGACGGGCCGCTCTTCCTCGGCATCGACACCCACGCGCTCTCGCGGCCGGCCGGCGAAAGCGCGCTCGAAGTACTCGCGGCCAACCGCGTCGACGTGATGATCGCAGCGAAAGACGAGTTCACGCCGACGCCCGCCGTATCGCACGCGATCCTCACCCACAACCGCGGCCGGCAGGACGGCCTGGCCGACGGCATCGTCGTCACGCCCTCGCACAACCCGCCACGCGACGGCGGCTTCAAGTACAACCCGCCCAACGGCGGGCCGGCCGCCCAGGACATCACGGGGTGGATGGAAGCCGCAGCCAACCGCTATCTCGAACGGCGGCTCGATGGCGTGAAGCGGATCCCGCACGGGGCCGCGTTGCGGGCGTCGACGACACGCCGCCACGATTTTCTCGACGCCTATGTGGGAGACCTCGGCAACGTCATCGACATGGACGCCATCCGCGCCGCCAAGGTCCGCATGGGCGTCGATCCGCTCGGCGGCGCCGGTGTCAACTACTGGGCTGCCATCGCAGACCGGTACAAGATCGATCTCACGGTCGTCAGCGAGGTGGTCGACCCACGCTTCGGCTTCATGACACTCGACTGGGACGGGCAGATTCGCATGGATCCCTCGTCGCCGTACGCCATGCAGCGGCTGCTCGACATGAAGGACCGCTTCGATGTGGGGTTCGCCTGCGATACCGATCACGATCGTCACGGCATCGTGACCCGCACTGCGGGCCTGCTTGCGCCGAACCACTATCTGTCGGTCGCCATCGACTACCTGTTCCAGCATCGCCCGCAGTGGCCCGCCGGCGCTGCCGTGGGCAAGACGGTCGTTTCGACCCAACTCATCGATCGTTTGGCCGCGAGGCTCGGCCGCCGCCTGTACGAAGTGCCGGTCGGATTCAAGTGGTTCGTGGACGGCCTGCTGGACGGGTCGCTCGGCTTCGTCGGCGAGGAAAGCGCCGGCGCCACCTTCCTGCGCCGGGACGGCTCGGTCTGGACGACGGATAAAGACGGCATCACAGCGGCGCTCTTGTCGGCGGAGATCACTGCGCGCACGGGCCGCGACCCTGGCGCGCTGTACGCCGATCTCGCCAAGGAATTCGATCACCCCGTCGGCGATCGGATCGACGCGCCCGCCACGGTCCCGCAGAAGAAGCAACTGGCCGCACTGTCGCCGCAGCAACTGCGCGCCACCGAGCTCGCCGGAGACAGAATCGTGAGCGTGCTGAGTCACGCCCCCGGCAATGGCGCGGCGATCGGCGGCATCAAGGTCATCTCGGAAGGCGGATGGTTCGCCGCGCGGCCTTCGGGGACCGAGAACATCTACAAGATCTACGGCGAGAGTTTCCGCGGCGCGGATCACTTGCAACGCATCTTCGGCGAGGCACAGACCATCGTCGATGCAGCGATCGCGCCCGCGTCCTGACCTTCTGAAATCGTCGCGTCTCTCCTACGCGCTGTCGGCGCGGATGCAGACGCGATCGAAGGGCCTTCGAGGGCATTCTCTTCATGCCATCAACCGAGGGGCATCAGATGATCAAGATTGGAATCGTGGACGACCATGCCATCGTGCGTTCGGGTCTTCGCGACTTTTTCTCGCAGCACGTGGACCTGCGCGTCGTCGGTGAGGCGGCCAGCGGCCGCGAAGCCATCGACCTGGTGCGCTCCACCGAGATCGACGTGCTGGTCATGGACCTCTCCATGCCCGGCCAGAGCGGCATCGACGCCATTGCGATGGTTCGCGCCAAGGCACCCGACACCGGCATCCTGATCCTGAGCGGCTACCCCGAAGAACACTACGCGATGAACCTCATCCGTCAGGGCGCCAGCGGCTACCTGAACAAGGAATGCGATCCGATGGAGATCGTCGAGGCGATCCGCATCATCTCGCTCGGGCGCCGCTACATCACGCCCGGCGTGGCCGAACTGCTGGCGCGCCAGCTCGATCGAAACAACGACGTCGCACCGCACGAGCAATTGTCCGAACGGGAGTTCCAGGTGTTCCTGAAGCTCGCCACCGGCGAGACGGCGGGCAGCATCGCGGAGCATCTCTCGCTGTCGGTCAAGACGGTGAGCACCTATCGCAGCCGCCTGATGGAGAAGATGAATCTCTCGTCCAACAGCGACCTGACCTACTACGCGCTGAAAAATCAGTTGATCAGTTGACGACTCGCAACTGTCGAGCCGAAACGCACTCTTATCCTGCATTCGCGTACCGCGCGAATGCGAGGTTCCCATGAGAGTGCGTTCCGTCTTCGTTGCATGCTTTTCAGTGGTGTCCATCGGCGCTTCGTGGCCGGCTGCGGCCCAGCCAGCCGTCGATGTTTCCCCACTGTCCATCGAGCAACAGGAAGCTGACGACCGCGTGGTCGCCGCGCGCTGCGGAACGCCGCTCTTCGAGAAGGGGTTCTACAAGCAGTCGAAGGCCGCCGTCGCCGCCGGCCTGGTCGTCAAGCACCGCGATCCGGTCCAAGTCGAGAAGAACGTCACCGCCTTGCGCCGGAACCCGGTTGTCCTGGTCGCAACGCAGGCCGATTGCCCGGCGCAGCTGGATCGGCTCAGGCAGATCGAGAAAGACCGCGCCAAGATGCTTGGAACGCACCGCAAAGGCACGCAGGTCGCAAGGTAGACCACGACGCGCTGTCAGCCAACGATGCCGAAAGCAGTACGTCCCGGATCGGCAACACCTGCCGATTGGCCGATACCCATCCCGGCCATGAGGTCGCAGACTGGGGCCATCGGAACTGTCAGGGAAGCAGACCATGGAAACTGACCTCTACACCTTCGGCGTGCTGGGAGTGGTGTTGATGTGCGGATGGCTGATGAATCATGCCGGCCCTTGGAACAACTCCGATCTCGCGCGTGAAGTCAGGCTCCAGCTCGGCCGGTCCAGCGACGCGCTCGGCGGCACGCCGCGTCGCTGATGCCGTCCACGCGGCCGATGGCCGCCATAGCGGGCGTGCGGCGCAAGTCGTCGCTCCTCGCGGCGGCCTCGCTCATCCTCGCGGCGCTCGGTCTCGAGGCGTATGCGGCGGGCTATCCCATGGGCATGGCGTTGCTCGCCGTTGCCACCTTGCAGGCGCTCATCTGCTCGGCGATGTTCCGAAGCCGGCTGCTGATGGTGGCCGTCGCGACCAACTTCTTTCTCTTCGTGATCCATGCAGTCGTCCTCAGCCGATTCCTGGCTCAGCCGAATCCGGCACCGGTGTTTCAACTCGGGGACTTCTGCTTTGCCGTGTTCGCCGGCGCTTCGCTTGTCTTCACGCCCGTCGAGACGATGGCGCTGATCGTGCGGGACGCCTATCTCAAGCGGCCACGACACCGCAGTCCCCATTGACGGCCAAAACGACACATACTCCGCGACATGCCGCAACTGATCATGACGACGGCCTCTGGCGAAAAGAGGCTGGTTTCGCTTGGGCCGAATGACAACACGATCGGTCGGGGCCCGCAGAACAGCATCGTCGTCGACTCGCTCCAGGCGAGTCGCGTGCATGCCGTCGTCACGGTCGAACCCGCCTTCGTCACGATCACGGACCTCGGCAGCCGCAACGGCACATTCGTGAACGGCGATCGCATCGAAACCCAGATGCTGGTCCACGACGACACGATCAGGCTTGGCGACTACGAAATCCGCTTCGTCGCCGGCGACCAGGAGTTCAGCAAGGTCGAGGCTGAACGGGTACCCACGATCCCGCGCCTGCTGGTCGACCTCGACCGCGAAAATGTGCCTGGCGCGCCCGGCGTCACCACGACAATCAGGGGTAAACCCTGATCATTGATCTGCCTCAAGGCAGGTGCGCCGACCGTCGATCCAGCACGGCCCGGCCTTGAAACCGTGCAAAACGCCCTTATCATTAGCACTCGTTGAAGTTGAGTGCTAACAACACCGGCTCTCAAACGATGCGGAGCCGGCCCGTCGCCGGCTCCCGGACCAAACCCCGTTTCTTATCAGGAGATGCAATGAAACTTCGTCCTTTGCACGATCGCGTGATCGTCAAGCGCATTGAAAGCGAAACCAAGACCGCCTCGGGCATCGTGATCCCCGACAACGCCGCAGAAAAGCCCGACCAGGGTGAAGTTCTGGCTGTCGGTCCTGGCAAGAAGAACGACAAGGGCGAACTCGGCGCGATGAGCGTCAAGGTCGGCGACCGCGTCCTGTTCGGCAAGTACAGCGGCCAGACCGTCAAGGTCGATGGCGACGAACTGCTGGTCATGAAGGAAGACGACCTGTTCGCAGTCGTCGAGAAGTAATCACTCGCCCCTTCATCCCCTTATCCAACTGAATCTCGGAGAAATCTCATGGCAGCAAAAGACGTAGTCTTCGGCGGCGAAGCCCGCGCGCGCATGGTCGAAGGTGTGAACATCCTCGCCAACGCAGTCAAAGTGACCCTGGGCCCCAAGGGCCGCAACGTGGTGCTCGAGCGCTCCTTCGGCGCCCCCACCGTGACCAAGGACGGCGTGTCGGTCGCCAAGGAAATCGAACTCAAGGACAAGCTCCAGAACATGGGCGCCCAGCTCGTGAAGGAAGTGGCTTCCAAGACTTCGGACAACGCCGGTGACGGCACCACCACCGCGACCGTGCTGGCCCAAGCCATCGTTCGCGAAGGCTTCAAGTACGTGGCCGCAGGCATCAACCCGATGGACCTGAAGCGCGGCATCGACAAGGCCGTGACGGCCCTGGTCGAAGAGCTCAAGAAGGCTTCGAAGGCCACCACGACCTCGAAGGAAATCGCGCAAGTCGGCTCGATCTCGGCCAACAGCGACGAAACCATCGGCAAGCTCATCGCTGACGCGATGGACAAGGTCGGCAAGGAAGGCGTGATCACCGTGGAAGACGGCAAGTCGCTCGACAGCGAACTCGACGTCGTCGAAGGCATGCAGTTCGACCGCGGCTACCTGTCGCCCTACTTCATCAACAACCCCGAAAAGCAAAGCGCGATCCTGGACAACCCGTTCGTGCTGCTGTTCGACAAGAAGATCAGCAACATCCGCGACCTGCTGCCCACGCTGGAGCAAGTGGCCAAGGCCGGCCGTCCGCTGCTGATCATTGCCGAAGAAGTCGAAGGCGAAGCCCTGGCGACCCTGGTCGTGAACACGATCCGCGGCATCCTGAAGGTCGTGGCCGTCAAGGCACCTGGCTTCGGCGACCGCCGCAAGGCCATGCTCGAAGACATCGCCATCCTGACGGGCGGCAAGGTCATCGCTGAAGAAGTGGGCCTGACCCTCGAGAAGGTGACGCTGGCCGACCTCGGCCAAGCCAAGCGCATCGAAGTGGGCAAGGAAAACACCATCATCATCGACGGTTCGGGCGCTGGTGCCGACATCGAAGCCCGCGTGAAGCAAGTCCGCGTGCAGATCGAGGAAGCGACCAGCGACTACGACCGCGAAAAGCTGCAAGAGCGCGTGGCCAAGCTGGCCGGCGGCGTGGCAGTGATCAAGGTCGGCGCTGCCACCGAAGTCGAAATGAAGGAAAAGAAGGCTCGCGTCGAAGACGCCCTGCACGCGACCCGCGCTGCAGTGGAAGAAGGCGTGGTTGCCGGTGGTGGCGTGGCCCTGCTGCGCGCCAAGCAAGCCGTGGGCGACAAGCTCAAGGGCGACAACGTTGACCAGGACGCCGGTATCAAGCTGGTGCTCAAGGCCATCGAAGCGCCTCTGCGCGAAATCGTGAACAACGCCGGCGGCGAAGCCAGCGTGGTCGTGAACGCCGTTCTGGCCGGCAAGGGCAACTACGGCTTCAACGCTGCCAACGACAGCTACGGCGACATGCTCGAGCTGGGCATCCTGGACCCGACGAAGGTGACCCGGACCGCTCTGCAGAACGCAGCTTCGGTGGCCTCCCTCCTGCTGACGACCGAAGCCATGGTCGCCGACGCACCGAAGGAAGAGTCGGCCGGCGGCGGCATGCCCGACATGGGCGGCATGGGTGGCATGGGCGGCATGGGGATGTAATCCCCCCGGCCCGGCTTCCAGCCAGTCCCAAAAGCCCCAAAAGCCCCGCGGCGCAAGCCCCGGGGCTTTTTTCGTCTGGAGCGCTTGCCCGCCGGCCCGCTATGAGCTCAGCAGAAACGAGAACACGGCCCCTTTGTCGAGCCGCGGCATCAGTCGGATGTCGCTGCCGTGCAATTGAAGGATGCGTCTGACGATCACCAGCCCCAGCCCGCCACTGCGGCCACCCGTCGAGGAAAACATCGGCCGTGTGAAGATTGCTGTGCGCAGCTCGCTCGGAATGCCCGGACCGGTGTCGCTGATCTCGACCTGCACGCCGGCCTTGTCCTGCCGCAACTGCACCATGATCTCGCCGCCCGCGGGCGTGTGGCGGATCGCGTTGTCCAGCAGGTTGGTCAGCACGCGCTCGATCAAGCCGAGGTCGGCGGTCACGCCAGGCAGATCCGGCGCGATGTCGGCCACCAGCCGCTGTTGCCGCGCTTCGGCCGCCAACTCGAACTTCTGGAACACGTCCTGCACGAGGTCGGCCAGTGCGAACTGCTCCTTCTCGAGCTTGACGACACCGTATTCGAGCCGCGCCAGTTCGAACAGCTCCTGCGACAGCCGCGACACCTTGCGGCTCTGCGCCAGCGCGATCTCGAGATAGCGGCGCCGCTCCGCGATGTCGAGCGTGTCGGCCTTGATCAACAGCGTCTCGAGGTAGCCGTGCAACGAAGTCAGCGGCGTGCGCAGGTCGTGCGAGATGTTGGCGAACAGTTCGCGCCGCTGCTGATCCTGCTGCGTGAGCTCGCGCCATTGCTCGGCGATGCGCTGCGTCATTTGCGCGAAGGCCTGGGCGAGCGTCGCGATCTCGTCGCGGCCCCGGCTGACGCGTTCGAAGTCCGGCGCCACCTCCTGGAGCGCCGCCACGCCGTCCTTCTCGAACTTGCGCACCGCCCCGGTCAGCTCGCGCAGCGGACGCGTGATCAGGCGAAATGCCACGAGCCCGGCGATCAAGCCCAACAGAGCCACCAGCGCCACCGACCATAGCGTCGTGCGCAGCACATTGCTCGCTGCGGCATCGGCCAGCAGCGCATCGCGCTCTTCGCCCGACAGCACCACATAGACGTAGCCGACCTCCCGGCCATCGACGCGCAGCGGCGCCGCGCTGAAGACCTTGCGGGCGCCGTTGCCACGCGGATCGTCACCAACGATCGGTAGCGGCGCGCCATCGAGCAGCAGCCGGATCGGAGCGAGATCGACCCGGTCGCGCTTCAGGTGCCCGGGCGGCGCGGCCTGTCCCTTGATGCGGCCGTCGAGGCCCAGCAGGTACACCTCGACGCTCGGATTGACCGCCATCAGCTTGTCGAACAAGTCGGTCACGGCTGCAGAATTGAGCCCGTCGCGCTCCATCAAGGTCGAGTTCTCAGCGATGTGCGCCGCAAGTCCCTGCGAAAGACGCTGCGTCACCTCCTGCTCGTAGCGGACGTTGGCGTGCATCTGCAGCCAGATCGAGGCACCGCAGCAGGCCAGCAGCAGCACGGCGAAGACGATGGAGATGCGGCGCGAAAGGCTGGCACCGAGGCTCATGATCCGGCCTCCTGCGCCGCCAGCTTGTAGCCGCGCCCCCAGACCGTGAGGATGCAGCGCGGCTGCGACGGATCGGCCTCGATCTTCATGCGCAGGCGATTGATGTGCGTGTTGACCGTGTGCTCGTAGCCGTCGTGCTGGTAGCCCCACACATGGTTGAGCAGGTCAAGCCGCGAGAACACCTTGCCCGGATGGCGCGCGAAGAAGTGCAGCAGATCGAATTCCCGCGGCGTGAGCTCGACGGGCTTGCCGTCGACCTGCACCTCGCGCGCCACCGGATCGATGCCGATGTTGCCGATGTCCAGGCGCCCTGCCTCCATCCGTGCATTGCGCGCCAGCGCATCAGTGCGCCGCAGCAAAGCCCTGACCCGTGCCACCAATTCCAGGACCGAGAAGGGCTTGGCCAGGTAGTCGTCGGCGCCAAGTTCGAGCCCCAGGATGCGATGCACCTCGCTGGACCGGGCGCTGGTGATGATGATCGGCGTGTAGCGCGTCATCGCACGGGCCCGGCGGCAGATTTCCAGGCCGTCGACACCCGGCAGCATCAGGTCGAGGATCAATGCGTCCCAACTGCCGCGTTCGAGCTCCCGCAAGCCGGCGTCGCCATCGGCTGCGTGCGTGATGGCGTAGCCCTCATCCTGAAGGTGCATGCCCATCAGCTCGGCGATGTGGGCATCGTCCTCGACGATCAGAACGCGTTTGGCGGAGTCCATGAAAGTGGATTGTGCGGCGATATCGGCGGCGCATTTATCACGATTAATTGAACTCTTCGTGATGAAACGGCCATCGGGTCAGCCCAAGAATCTGCCCCATGCAACGCGAGTCTTCATCAACCGGCAACGCACCCATCCACCCGCTGTGGCTGCGCATCACGCATTGGCTCAACGCCCTTGCGGTGCTGGTGCTGGTCACCAGTGGATGGCGCATCTACGACGCTTCGCCGCTTTTCGACTTCGAGTTTCCGGCCTCGATCACGCTGGGCGGTTGGCTCGGCGGCGCGCTGCAATGGCACTTCGCCGCGATGTGGCTGCTGGCGATCAACGGGCTGACCTATCTCGCGCTCAATGTGGTGAGCGGGCGACTCTGGCGCAAGTTCTTCCCGCTGTCGCCGGCCGGCATCTGGCACGACGCGCTTGCGGCGTTGCGCGGCAAGCTCTCGCACGCGGACCCGCGGCGCTACAACAACGTCCAGCGCCTGGCGTACCTGTTCGTGATGATCGACATCGCGGTGCTCGTCCTCTCGGGCCTGGTGCTCTGGAAGTCGGTCCAGTTTGCAGGCCTGCGCGAACTGCTCGGCGGGTACGAGTTCGCCCGCCGTATTCACTTCTGCGCGATGGCTGCGCTGGTTGCCTTCGTCGCCGTCCACCTCGTGATGGTGGCGCTGGTCCCGCGCACGCTGCTCACGATGCTGAGCAGCCACGGCAAGGAAGCAGCATGAAGATCTTCAAGCGCCCCTCCCCGGCCGTGCTGGCCGACGTGGACAGAGACGCAGTGCTGGCGGAGGCACGCAAGCTCATCGGCCGCCGCATCGAGCAACCCGCACGACGTGCCTTTCTTCAGCGCTCGCTGACGCTGGGCGGCCTTTCGCTGCTGAGCGGCTGCAGCATCAGCGACAACGCGACGGTCGAGGCGGCGCTCACCCGCATCTCTCGCTTCAACGACGCGGCGCAGGGTTGGCTGTTCGATCCGAACCGGCTGGCGCCGACCTATCCCGAATCGATGATCACGCGGCCGTTCCCGTTCAACGCCTACTACGGCGAGGACGAGGTCCGCGAAGTGGCGGAGGACGGCTACAGGCTCGAAGTCACCGGCCTGGTCGCCGACAAGCGAAGCTGGACATTGGCAGAGCTGCGCGCGATGCCGCAGCGGGACCAGGTCACGCGCCACATCTGCGTCGAGGGCTGGAGCGCGATCGGCAAATGGGGCGGCGTTCCTTTCGCCGATTTCCTGCGCAGGATCGGCGCGGACACCAGCGCCAGATATGTCGGCTTCAAGTGCGCCGACGACTACTACACCAGCATCGACATGCCGACGGCGCTGCATTCGCAGACCCTGCTCACGCTCACCTACGACGACCAGCCACTGCCTCCGAAGTACGGCTTCCCGATGAAGCTGCGCATGCCCACGAAGCTTGGCTACAAGAACCCGAAGCACATCCGGGCGATTTTCGTCACCAACACCTACCCTGGCGGCTATTGGGAAGACCAGGGCTACAACTGGTTCGGCGGCAGTTGAGTCGATCCCGACTCGGCGCTGTTGAAAACGAGTGGCCGTGTTCTCTTGAACCGTGCCATTGAAAACTTCGACTCACAAGGACACTGGAATGAACAAGCCCTCCGCAACACTCCTCGCCGCCTTCATGGCCATCGGATCTGCCTCGGCATTCGCTGCCGACGACATGAGCAAGGACAGCATGAAGAAGGACTCCATGGCAAAAGACAGCATGTCCAAGGACGGCATGAAGAAAGACGCCATGGCGAAGGACGGCATGTCCAAGGACGCCATGAAGAAGGACTCGATGTCGAAGGACGGCATGGCGAAGGACGGTATGGCCAAGGATGAAATGAAGAAGTAGCCTCTCGATGCCAAGCCACATGCAAGGAGCAGCACCGCCATGACCCCTCTCTCGCACTTCCCCAGGCTGTCTCGACGCCCGGTTCTGGCCGCGCTGGCGGTCATCGCCGGTGCCGGGCTATGGCACGTCGCACCCTCGCTGGCTGCCGAATCGGCAGTGGTGATCCCGGCGCCGGCCGAAGACGCGCCGCCAACGCCGGGCGCCGGTTCGGAAACCGCGGTGATCGCGGGCGGCTGCTTCTGGGGCGTGCAGGGCGTCTTCCAGCACGTCAAGGGCGTCACGAGCGCGGTCTCCGGCTACGCCGGCGGCCAGGCCTCGACCGCCAAATACGATGAGGTCGGATCAGGCCGAACCGGCCACGCCGAGTCGGTCAAGATCACCTACGACCCTCAGCAGATCAGCTACGGACGGCTGCTGCAGATCTATTTCTCGGTGGCGCACAACCCGACCGAGCTGAACCGTCAAGGTCCCGACAGCGGAACGCAATACCGCTCGACGATCTTTGCGGCCAATGCCGAGCAGGCGCGCGTCGCCAAGGCTTACATCGCGCAACTCGACAAGGCGAAGGTCTTCGGCAAGCCGATCGCCACCACGGTGGAAACGCTCAAGGGCTTCTATCCGGCAGAGGGCTACCACCAGGACTTCATGACGCGCAACCCGGACCACCCGTACATCGTCTTCAACGATCTGCCGAAGGTTGACAACCTGAAACGAGTGTTTCCAGACAGTTATCGCGCGAAGCCAGTGCTGGTCGGATCGGGCGCCTGAACAGCAGCGCTCAGGCGCCGGCAGGGACGGGCTCGGGCGGCGGGCCGTAAGGGTTCGATTCAGGCTGGCTCGGCTGCACCATGAAGTACAGCAGCACCAAGGTGCCGATCACCGGGATCAGCCCGATCAGCAGGAACCACGCCGACCTGCCGATGTCATGCAGGCGGCGCGCGCCTGCGGCCAGCAGCGGCAGGAGGAAGGCAAGGACCACGACGTAGTAGACGACCTCGTGGATGAAGCCCGCGACGAAGGCCAGGATGAAGTAGGCCAGCACGAACCACCAATACTCGGGACGCGATGCGCGACCTGAAAAATCGACGTACTTACGAAAGCAGGTCTGAACGGCCTGTTGAAAGTTCATTTGACGACTCCTCTTTGTTGATTCCCACGGGAAAACCCCGCAGCCATCATATCGAGCAGGCCGTCAATGCCGATGACGGCATGAACGTCAGGGGCCCTGGCGCAATCTCCCGAGGAGGCCGGCCGTGGAAGCATCCAGCCCCTGGACATTGCCGGAGGCCAGGCGCGGTTCGATGTCCTTCGCCAGGACCTTGCCGAGCTCAACGCCCCATTGGTCGAAGCTGTTGATGCCCCAGACCGACCCGCTGGTGAACACGCGATGCTCGTAGAGCGCCAGGAAGGCACCGAGCGACTCGGGCGTCAGCGTGTCGAGCACGAAGAAACTGCTCGGCCGATTGCCGGGGAAGTTCTTGTGGCCGCCCGCGTCGCTCTGGCCGACCATGAGCGCCTGCGCCTGCGCGAGCGCGTTAGCGAGCAGCTTGGGATGATGCCCTTCGAGGTCGTGCGCCGCGTCGCGCACGGCAAGGAACTCCAGCGGAATGACGTCCGTGCCCTGGTGCAGCATCTGGAAATAGGCGTGCTGCCCGTTGGTGCCCGGCTCGCCCCAGAGCACGGGCGACGTGCCGAATGACACCGGCTTGCCCTCCATGTCCACCTGCTTGCCGTTGCTCTCCATCTCGAGCTGCTGCAGATAGGCCGGCAGGCGCTTGAGTGCGCTGTGGTACGGCGCGATGCCGCGGCTGGTGAAGCAATGGAAATTCCGGTACCAGACGTCGAGCAGGCCGAGCCGCACCGGCAGGTTTTGCGCCAGCGGTGCCGTGCGGAAGTGCTCGTCCATCGCGTGCGCGCCGGCCAACATGCTGCGGAATCCGTCGGCGCCGATCGCCAATGCAATGGGCAGCCCGATCGCCGACCACAGCGAATAGCGCCCGCCGACCCAGTCCCAGAATCCGAAAGTGGTCTCGATCCCGAATTCGCGCGCCGCCTCGACATTGGTGGTGAGTGCCGCGAAATGGCGCGCGATGTCGACGCTGCCGGACTGTTCGAACCACCGCTTGGCCGATCGGGCGTTCGCCATCGTCTCGGCCGTGGTGAAGGTCTTCGATGCGATCAGGAACAGTGTGTGCTCGGGCGCCAGGCCTCGCAGCACGCCAGCAAGTTCATGGCCGTCAACGTTCGAGACGAAATGAAAACGCTTGCCCGGCGCCACGTCGGCGTCGAGTGCCAGCACGGCCATCTGCGGCCCGAGGTCCGAGCCGCCGATCCCGATGTTGACCACGTCGGTGATCGTGTGGTCGGCGCGGACCGACTCGGCGTAGGCGAGCATCGCCGTCAACGTGGTCTGCACATCGTTGAAGGCGGTGGACAGGTTGGCGGGCGGAGGCGCCGACGCGGGCCTGCGGAGCAGGGTGTGAAGCACCGCCCGGTTTTCGGTGGCGTTGATGTGCTCGCCGGCGAACATCGCGTCACGATGCGCCTCCAGGCCCGTCTCGCGCGCAAGCGCCAGAAGAAGATCTTCGGTGCGCGCGTCGATCAGGTTCTTGGAGAGATCGGCGAAGACGCAGGGCGCCGACTGGCTCAGGGTCTCGAAACGCTTTGGGTCGGCAGCAAAGGCGCGACGCAGGTCGAACCCCTTCCCGTTCGCGTCGTAATGCGCCTGGAGCTTGGCCCAGGCGGCCGTTCGATCACCACGAATGCGCGTCATGAGGTCTCCATGAGTTTTTCCAGCTTCACCGCGTCCGCCGCGAAGGCGCGGATGCCTTCGGCGAGCTTTTCGGTGGCCATCGCGTCTTCGTTCAGGGCAAAGCGGAAGGCGGGCTCATCGAAGGTGACTTTCGGGATGTCGCTGCGCTTTGCCGCATCCGCATCCAGCGCGTGCGCGAGCGGGGCTTCGCTGCCAGCCAGTTCCCCGAGCAGTTCGGGGCTGATGGTGAGCAGGTCGCAGCCTGCCAGCGCCGCGATCTGACCGACGTTGCGGAAGCTGGCGCCCATCACTTCGGTCGCGATCCCGTGCTTCTTGTAGTAGTCGAAGATCTGCCGCACGGACTTGACGCCCGGGTCGTTGGCGCCCGCGTTGGCCGCCTCGTCCCACTTGCCACCCGCCGACTTCTTGTACCAGTCGTAGATGCGCCCGACGAACGGCGAGATCAACTGGACCCCGGCCGCCCCGCACGCCACGGCCTGCGCGAACGAGAACAGGAGCGTCAGATTGCAGTGGATGCCCTTCTTCTCGAGCTGGCGCGCCGCCTCGATGCCTTCCCAGGTCGAGGCGACCTTGATGAGCACGCGCTTCTCCACGTCGACGCCCTCCGCACGATAGAGCGCGACGATGCGCTCGGCGCGGGCGATGGAGGCTTTCGTATCGAAGCTCAACCGCGCGTCGACTTCGGTCGAGACGCGCCCGGGAATGATGGAGAGGATCTCGGTGCCGAATCTCACCAGCAGCCGGTCGATCACCTCGTCGATCGGCATTCCGTCGTGCTTCTTGACCACCTCGTCCAGCAACGGGCGGTATTCGGGCTTCTGTACCGCCTTGAGGATCAACGACGGATTGGTCGTCGCATCGCGCGGCTTGAACTGGGCCAGTTGACGGAAATCACCGGTATCGGCTACTACGGTGGTCCATTGACGGAGGGCATCGAGTTGGTTCATCAGGCCATTATCCCGCTGCAAAACTACAGGCCGTGTGGTCCCCGACTGACGCGGCGGGGCTCCATCGGTAACTAATCTTGAGGCAATGGCACACCCCCAGGCTTGCCCACTTCGTGTGGCCTCCCCCCCTTGCAGACAAAAGGATCAGCCATGGCCATTCGCACCCGTCGCGCCCCGCCGCCAGCCGCCTTCGACGACCGCGCTCAGAGCGCGTCGATCGGTATCCTGGCGACCGCCTTCTGCGTCGGCGGCGCGCTGACCCTCCTGGCGCTCACGACCACTCGCACGATGCGCGGCGAAGCGGTCGCCGGGCCACCGGACGGCGCACCGCTCATGCGCGCGCCGCTCCAGGTGGTCGCGCCGGTGGACCTCAAGCGTTACGCAGGCCTGTGGCATGAACAGGCCCGCTTGCAGAATCGGTTCGAGAAGCAATGCACGGGGCCGGTCACCGCCGAATACAACTTGCGCGGCGACGGCAGCGTCGAGGTACGCAACTGCTGCATCCTCGCCGACGGAAGCTTCGACGAATCCGTCGGTTCGGCGCGTGTGGCGCCCGTTACCGGTCAACCGGGCGCCGGCCGGCTGGAAGTGCGTTTCGCGCCCGACTGGCTTGCCTGGCTGCCCATGGTGTGGGGCGACTACTGGATCCTGAAGCTGGACCGCGACTACCAGGTGGCCCTGGTCGGGACGCCCGATCGCAAGTGCCTCCGGGTGCTGTCGCGCGCCCCCGTGCTCGACGAACTCTCGCTTGGGGCCGAACTCGACTACGCCCGCACACTGGGCTTCGACGTCGACAAGGTCGTGTTGACCGGAAAGTAGGCCGCGAACTGCACCGGAAGCTCGCTGGGCCGCTGGCAGTGGATCGCCTTCCAGCCGAGTTCGCGCGCGGCCAGGACGTTGGGAAGCGAATCGTCGATGAAGATGGTGGTGTCAGCCGCTGCGAGCCCATATCGCTCCGTCAGCAGGTCATAGATTTCCCGCTGAGGCTTGATGACCTTCACGTCGCCCGAAAAAATGCCGCCGTCGAACCACCGGAAGAAGGCGTGGCGGTATTCGAGCACGCGGGCGTAGGGCTCGGGCATGTTCGAGAGATAGAAGAGGCGCAGGTCCTCGCCGGCGTCGCGACGATCACGCAGCCCCGCGAGAAGATTGACCGTGACGGCGATCGGCTCCAGCCTTTCGCCCATGGGCGAGAGCACGTCGCTGAGCCGGTCGGCGGGCAGCGAGAGCCGCAGCGCCATGCGGCCGATCGCATCGTCGAGCGAATGCGTGCCGCGATCGAATCCCAGCCAATCCTCGTGATGGAACATCTGTCGCGCCAGCGCGTGCGCCGCTTCCGCCGTGGGTGCATGCGGCGCAAGCTGCGTCTGCACCAGCGCGACCGGCTCCCAGGTCAGGAGCACTGCGCCGAGATCGAAAACAACGTTCGTGGTCATAGGGTGGCGGGCACGATGGAGACGCCGTGGTTCGTCAGGGACAACGTCGTCTCCGCGCCGGCAGTCAGGGGGTGCGCCAGGTCGGTGGAAACGACGAACACCGAGCCGAGCGCGGTGTCGAAAGCATATTCGTAGAAATTGCCCAGGAAGGCGGCCTTGCGCACCGTCGCGGGCAGTCCGACGGCGGCCCCGATGTACCAGGCCTCGGGCCGGACCGCGACCTTGACGATGCCCGGCGGCACGGCAAGTCGAGGGGTCAGTGTCAGCGGGCCCATCTGCACACGCCCGTCGGGTTGCGCCAGCGCGGCAAACACCATCGCCTCGCCCATGAAGCCGGCAACGAATTCGCTTTCGGGGTGGCCGTAGAGCTGTTCGGGCGTGCCGCGCTGTGCGATCACGCCGTGGTCCATCACGATGATCTGATCGCTGACGGCCAGCGCCTCGCTCTGGTCATGCGTGACGTAGGCTACCGTCAGCTTCAGGCGCTGCTGGAGGTTGCGGATCTCCTCGCGCATCTCACGGCGCAGTCGCGCATCGAGATTGGACAGCGGCTCGTCGAAGAGCAGCACGGCGGGCTCCAGAACGAGCGCGCGCGCCAACGCCACGCGCTGCTGTTGACCGCCGGACAGCTCGCTGGGCAACCGGTCGTCGAAACCGACCAGCCCCACGCCCTTGAGCATTTCTCTCGCGCGCGCCGAGGCCTCGTTCTTTCGCACGCCGCTCATCCTCAGTCCGTAGCTCACGTTCTCGATCACGTTCATGTGAGGGAACAACGCGTAGCTCTGGAACATCATGCTCACGTTTCGCTCGGCCGGGCCCAGCGCCGTGACATCGCGACTGCCCATGAAGATCGAGCCCGAAGTCGGCGACTCGAGGCCCGCGATCATGCGCAGGATGGTCGTCTTGCCGCAGCCGGATGGGCCGAGGATCGTGGTCAGCGTTCCTGCGGGTACATCGAAGCTGACGCCTTTCACCGCAAGCGGCGCGCGCGCGTCGGTGCCATAGCGTTTGGTGACGTCGCGAAGTTCGATGCCGTTACTCATGGAATCTTTCTTGGATTTGTCTTCTCAGGGCACTGCCGCGACGATGATCGGTGCGCCTGCCCGCCGGCGTCCCAGCTTGCGTTCGCCGACAACCCATTGCACGAACGCGATGGCAACCGCCATCAGGATCATCAGCACCGTGCAGTACGCCAGCGCGACACCGTAGTCGCCATTGCCGACCCGGCCAATGATGTAGGTCGTCGCCAGCTCGTTCTCGGCCGTCACCAGGAAGATCACGGCGCTGACCGTTGTCATGGCACGCACGAAACTGTAGACCAGCGCGGCCACCAGCGCCGGTTTCAACAGGGGCAGCACGACCTTGAAAAGCGTCTGCGAGGTCGACGCGCGCAGCATCAGCGAAGCCTCGTCGAGCGAGCGGTCGATTTGCTTGAAGGCCGCCGTCCCCGCGCGCACGCCGACCGGCAGGTTCCGGAACATGAAGCACAGCACGATGATGAGGCCGGTGCCCGTCAGTTCGAGCGGTGGTACGTTGAACGCCAGGATGTAGCTCACGCCCAGCACGGTGCCCGGAATGGCGAAGGCGAGCAGCGCCGCGAATTCGAAAACGCCCTGCCCCTTGAACTCGTTGCGCGCCAGCAGCCATGCGATCAGCAGGCCGAAACCCGCGGTCAGCGGCGCGGAGATGCCGGCGAGCTTGAGCGTGGTGATCAGCGAATTCCACGCCGTGCCTGCCCACACAATGCCGAACTGCCCCCATTCGAGCGCGAAGGCCGTCCTGAAGTGATTCAGCGTGAAGGTGTAGTCGCGGCCCCACGTCTGCACGAAACCGCCCGCGAATGCGAAGAGATAGACCACCATGGTGAAAGCGATCCACGGCAGCGTGATGCAAAGGATGGTGCGCCGAACGCCGTCGGGCAGCGCCATGGCAATGCCGGCGTCGCCCTTGCCGCTCACCGTCGTGTAGTTGCGCTTGCCGAGCACGCCGCGCTGGATCGCGAACACCGCCAGCGCGAAAAGCGTCAGCACCCAGGCCAGCGAAGCGGCCCGGCCCTGGTCGTATTGCGCGCCGACGATGGCGAAGAAGATGTCCGTCGATAGCACCGAGAACTGGCCGCCCACCACGATCGGATTGCCGAAGTCGGCGATGCTTTCGATGAAGCCGACGAGAAACGCATTCGCAAGCCCCGGCTTGAGCAAGGGCAGCGTGACGGTGAAGAAGGCCCGACGGCGATCCGCCCGAAGCATCAGCGCCGCCTCTTCCAGGTTCGGCGAGACGCCTTGCACGACGCCCCGCATGATCATGAACGCAATCGGCGTGAAGGCGAACAACTGGGCGACGAGCACACCCGGCATGCCGTAGAACCACCGCGTGGGCTCGATGCCGAAGCTGCTTTCGAGCACTTGGTTCACCACGCCGGCACGGCCGAACAGCAGGATCAGGCCCAGCCCGACCACGAAGGGCGGCGTGACGATGGGCATCAGCGCAAGCACCCGCAGCGGCGCTTGCCAGCGTCGGTTGCCGCGCTCGGACATCAGGGCCATCAAGGTGCCGAGGAAGGTCGTGCCCGCGGCTGTGAGCAGAGCCAGCGCCAGCGTGTTCCAGGCGACTCCGCAGCGCACGCCGCCCGCGAGACAGCCGAACCCCCAGATCCGTTCGGTGCCGATGCGGGCAACGAACGCTGCCATCGACCACCGGCCGTCCTCGTCGAGAAAGGCACCCGCGAGCGCCTTGCTCACCGGATAGGCGATGAACAGGGCCATCAGCACGCCGCATGCGATGACCGCGCCGGAGACGAACAGATCGCCC
Organism: Variovorax sp. 10L426; assembly: GCF_056395305.1. Classification (NCBI taxonomy): domain Bacteria; kingdom Pseudomonadati; phylum Pseudomonadota; class Betaproteobacteria; order Burkholderiales; family Comamonadaceae; genus Variovorax; species Variovorax sp. 10L426. The sequence continues at coordinate 264,259 of NZ_JBFTJF010000006.1, forward strand.
TTGAAGAAGCCCAGGCGCGCAATCCCGAATGCCGCGAGCAGGATGAGCGCCGAGATCGCAAGGAAGCCGCCCGCACCGATGCCGAACTGGTGGACGGGCAACTCACCAAACTGTGCTTCGAGGATCGGGAGCGTCCAGCCTTTGGCGCCGATCAGGAATCCGCTCAGCGCAAGACCGACGGCGCCCACGGCGCCGCCCACGAGCAACAGGCGGCCCTGCGCGCGGCCGGCCCGAAGCAGGCCACCGAACACGCACAAGGCCAAGCCGATGAGCCCGATATGGAGCCAGCTACGACCCTGGAAGGCGGCCTGCATCACGCCATCGGCGCCCTCGCCCTCGCCGAACACCTGCGGGATGACCTCGTACCAGGCCGTGTCCTGGATCGCATACCAGGGCAGTGCGACGTAGCCGATGAGACCGGCCGCGATGCATGTCCAGATGGGTCCGTTGGGGCTGCGCCGCCCTTTGGAGATCGAAGACACGCTAGTGCGGCAGCGAGTTGACGTCCTTTTCCCAACGCGCGATCAGTCGCCGGCGCTCGGCGCTGGCGCCGTACTTCGCGTAGTCGTAGTTGATCATCTTGATCTTCTTGAAGTCCGGCACATTGGGATCCACCGCCGTCGCCTTGTTCGACGGCAACTGATACTGCTTGGCGGCCGCGCCGAAAGTCTGCGCCTGCGGCGTGAGCGCCCATTCATAGAACTTCTTCGCCTGTTCCAGGTTGCGCGCGCCCTTCACGATGCTCATCGAACCGATCTCGGCGCCGGTGCCTTCCGAGGGCGTCGTCGTCTCGACCGGGAAGCCCTGCATCTTTTCCTGCGGCGCGTCGTGGATGAAGCTGATCGAAACCGCCGTCTCGCCGCGGGCCACCGCCTTGATCGGGCCGGTGCCCGAGCGCGTGTACTGGCCGACGTTGCGATGCAGGCCCTTGAGGTATTCGAAGGCCTTGTCTTCGCCCATCAGTTGCACGAGCGTGGCGATCATCGTGTAGGCGGTGCCGCTCGAAGCGGGATTGGCCACCTGGATGTCGCCCTTGTATTCGGGCTTCAGCAGGTCGGCCCAACTGCGCGGCACGGCCAGCCTCTTCTTCTGAATGAGTTCGGTGTTGTAGCCGAAGCCCAGCGGCCCGGAGTAGATGCCGACCGTCCGATAGCCGGATTGCTGGGCCTGCTGCTGCGCCCATGGATAGAGCTGCGGCAGCGTCGGAGATTTGTATTCGAGCGTGAGGCCCATCTCGGCTGCCTGCAGATGCGGGTCGCCGGTGCCGCCGAACCAGACATCGGTCTTCGGGTTGTCTTTCTCGGCGATCAGTTGGGCGAGCGCCTCGCCGGAGCCCTTGAGCGACATGTTGAGCTTGACGCCCGTGGTGCGCGCGTACACCGTGGCAATCATGTTGCACCATTCGGCCTGGACCGAACAAATGACGTTGACGGTCTGCGCCGAGGCGGCGGCCGACACACCCACCAGGACCACCGCGGCGGCAACGCCCACGAGTTTCTTCTTCATCTTGACCTCGTTCAAAAATAGAAAAGGCCCCGGGGGGCCGCGTTCAGCTTATCGCGGAGTCATCAACGGGCGGATCGGTACAAGTACCATTCGCCCAGCAAGCTTCATGCTCGCGCTTTACAACGCACAGGTATGTATCCATGAGTTTCGATCTCGTTCTTTTTGGCGGCACCGGTGACCTCGCATGGCGAAAGCTGATGCCCGCCCTGTTCCAGGCCTTCCGGCACGGCAGCCTGCCCGAGGGCGGTCGCATCATCGGCGTGGCACGCGATGACCTGAGCGACGACAGCTACCGCGAACTGATCCAATCGCGCTTCGAGGCCGTCGAAGGCGCCAAGCGACCGACGCCGGAGGAGTTCAAGCAGTTCGCCTCGCTGCTGTACTTTTTGCGCATGGACCTTTCGAAGCCCGCGGACTACCAGAAGCTCGCACAACTTCTGAAGGCACGAAATGCCGACACGGTCGTGATGTACCTGGCGACCGCGCCCGCACTTTTCACGCAGGCTGTCGAGCAGATTGCCGCGGCGGGCCTTAACGGCCCCCAGACGCGCCTCGTGCTCGAAAAGCCGCTGGGACACGACCTGGCCTCCAATCGCGCCATCAACCAGGCCGTGTGCAAGGTCCTGAACGAGCACCAGGTGTTTCGGATCGACCACTATCTCGGCAAGCCGGCGGTTCAGAACCTGTTCGCGATGCGTTTCGGCAATGCGCTGTTCGAGCCGATCTGGCGGCGCGAGTACATCGCCAACATCCAGATCACGATTGCCGAAGACCTCGGCGTGGAGAAGCGAGGTGCCTTCTACGACCAGACAGGGGCACTGCGCGACATGGTGCAGAACCATGCGCTGCAACTGGTCTGCGCAATTGGCATGGAGCCGCCGATCAATGCGCATGCCGATGCGATCCGCGACGAAAAGCTCAAGGTGCTTCGCGCGCTGAAGCCCTGGACCGCCGAGGACATCGGCCTTCATGCGATTCGTGGCCAATACGTCGCAGGTACCGCGTACGGCGAGCGCGTGCAGGGCTACCGCGACGAGCCGGGCGTCGAGCCCGACAGCCGCACCGAGACCTTCGTTGCGCTGCGCACCGAGATCGCCAACTGGCGTTGGGCCGGCGTGCCGCTCTACATCCGCACAGGCAAGCGGCTCGCATCGCGCGACGCACGCATCGAGGTCAACTTCCGTCCGACACCGCATGCGATCTTCCGTGCACCGGCCAACTCGGTGAACAAGCTTGTCATCAATCTGCAGCCCAGGGACGGCCTGGAGCTGCACATGCTTGCGCAAGCGCAGGGCAGCCGCCAGCGCAACGGGAGTCGCCATGCCGGACCTCAGCTCGCGCCCGTACAGCTCGATCTCGACTTCGACAAGCGCTTCGGCTCGGAGCGCGTGGGCGCCTATGAGCGCCTGCTGCTCGACGTGATCGGCGGCCGGCTCAATCTGTTCGTGCGCAGCGACGAGCAGGAAGAAGCATGGCGCTGGGTCGAGCCGCTGATCGACAGCTGGTCATCCGATGGAACGCCCCGCCCCTATGCCGCAGGCACCTGGGGCCCAAGTGCATCCAGCGCGATGATCGCCCGCGACGGCTACGCGTGGGGCGAAGAACAGTAGGCGGCTAGGATCTTCCTTCCTCTACCGCGTGGCAGGCAACCTTCACGCCACGCAGCGTCTGCAACTGCGGACGCTCCTTCTTGCAGCGCTCATTGGCGAGCGGGCAGCGCGGATGAAAGGTGCAGCCCGAGGGCGGATTGAGCGGGTTCGGCACCTCGCCCTGCACCGGCGTGCGCGATCGGCCCACGTGCTTCATCTGCGGAATCGCATCGAGCAGCATGCGCGTGTAAGGGTGCTGCGGTGAATCGAAGAGCTTGTGCTTGTCGGCGACTTCGACCAGGCGCCCCAGATACATCACGCCCACCTGGTCGGCCACATGGCGCACCACAGCGAGGTTGTGTGAAATGAAGAGGTAGGTCAGTCCCCGCTCGCGCTGCAGGTCCTTCATGATGTTGAGCACCTGTGCCTGCACACTCACGTCGAGCGCTGAGGTCGGCTCGTCGCAGACGAGAAACTCAGGCTGCGTCGCTAGCGCGCGTGCAATCGAAATCCGTTGGCGCTGCCCGCCGGAGAACTGGTGCGGATACTTCACCATGTCCAGCGGACTCAGGCCGACCGATTGCAGGAGTTCACCGACGCGCGCCTTCAGTCCCGGTCCTTCCTTGAGGATGCCGTGTTCGCGCAGGGGCTCGCCGACGATGTCCTCGACGATCCAGCGCGGGTTGAGGCTCGCGTACGGATCCTGGAAGATCATCTGGATGCGCCGGCGAAGCGCCTGGCCTCCACGGGTCTTGTAGATGGCATGCACGTCCTGCCCGTCGAAACGCATGCCGCCCTGCGACGGCTGGTACAAGCCCACCAGCAGCCGCGCCACCGTGCTCTTGCCGCATCCGGATTCACCGACGAGCGCCAGCGTCTTGCCGCGCTCGATCGAGAAGCTCACACCATCGACGGCCCGCAACAGCACGCGCGGCTTGCGCTCCAGGACGCGGTTGAGCCACGGTGGCGAGACATCGAAACTCTTCGCAAGGTCGTTCGCCTGCACCAATGCGCTCATACGGTTGCTCCGTAGGCCGGCGAGGCGGTGTGCGCAGCGTGCAGCCAGCAGGCGGCGCGCGTAGCGCCCGCGTTCATCAAGTCCGGCCTTTCGACGAGGCAACGATCGAAGACACGCGGACAGCGCGGGTTGTAGGCGCAGCCGCCAGGAATGGCGTTGAGCCGCGGCATGGCGCCGTCGATCTGGTTGAGGCGTTCGCGGTCCATCGTCATGTCGGGAATGGAGGCCATCAGGCCGCTTGTGTAGGGATGGGCAGGCTGATGGATCACTTCCTGCACGGGACCGACTTCGGCAATCCGGCCGGCGTACATCACGGCCACGCGATCGCAGGTCTCGGCGATCACGCCCATGTCGTGCGTGATCAGCATCACGGCCGCGCCACGTTCCTTGCAGATGCCCTTGAGCAACTGGATGATCTGCGCCTGGATCGACACATCCAATGCCGTGGTCGGCTCGTCCGCCACGATCAGCTTGGGCTCCGCAGCGAGTGCCAACGCGATCACGACCCGCTGCCGCATCCCGCCCGAGAATTGGTGCGGGTAGTGGTCGATGCGCTGCGCCGCGCCCGGAATGCCCGTGTCCTCCAGCAGCCCGATTGCGCGACGACGCGCTTCATGCTGGGTCACAGGCAGGTGGGTGCGGATGGTTTCGGTCAGTTGACGCCCGATCGTGTAGAGCGGATTCAGCGACGTCAAAGGGTCCTGAAAGATCGCGCCGATCCTGCGGCCACGGATGTGCCGCATCGCGTCGTGCCCGAGGTTGTCGATGCGTTGCCCTTCGAGACGGATTTCGCCGCTCGCGATGCGACCGGGTGGCTCGAGCAAGCCGATGATCGCCGCGCCGGTGAGCGACTTTCCCGCGCCGGATTCGCCCACCACGCCGAGGATCTCGCCCGGCGCAATGTCGAAGGAAATGTCGTCGACGGCCCGCAACGTGCCGCGGCGATGCGGAAACTCGACGACCAGATTGCTGACTTGCAGGAGAGTCATCGAAGTTTGGGATTGAGCGCGTCGCGGAGCCAGTCACCCAAGAGGTTCACGCTGAGCGCGATGAGCACCAGCATGAGGCCCGGAAAGAGCGTGATCCACCATTCGCCGGAGAACAGAAAGTCGTTGCCGGTACGGATCAACGTGCCCAGCGAAGGAGATGTCGGCGGCACCCCGACGCCCAGGAACGACAGCGTGGCCTCCGTGATGATCGCGGTCGCGACATGGATCGTCGCAAGCACCATCACCGGCCCCATCACGTTGGGCAGCACGTGCCGCATCATGATGCGCAGCGGCGCGACGCCCGTGACGCGCGCGGCCTGCACGTATTCCTTGTGGCGCTCGACCAGCGTGGAGCCCCGCACCGTGCGCGCGTACTGCACCCAGCCACTGAGCGATATCGAGATGATGAGCACGCCGAAGGCGAGCGACCCATGCGCATCGGGAAACAGCGCGCGGCCGATGCCCGCAATCAGCAGTGCGATCAGGATCGGCGGGAACGACAGCATCACGTCGCAAAGTCGCATCAGGAAGGCATCGAGCCAGCCGCCGAAGAAACCCGCGAGCAGTCCCAGCACCACGCCGACCAGCATCGAGAGCACCACCGACACCAGGCCGACCACGAGCGAAATGCGCGCGCCGAACATCACCGCCGAGAGGATGTCGCGCCCCTGGTCGTCGGTGCCGAGCAAGTACTTGCGCGTGCCCTCCGCGGCCCAGGCCGGCGGCAGGCGCGCGTCTCCGAGTTCGAGCACCGCGAGGTTGAACGGATCGTGCGGCGACACCCAGTTGGCGAACACCGCGCAGAAGACACAGGCGAAGGCGATCAGGGCCGCGAACATCGCGACAGGCGAGCTGCGAAAGCTGTGGCCGACATCGCTGTCGAGCCAGCTGGCGATTCTCTTGTTCATCGTGGAAAGTGAAAGCGGGGCCCGCCGCGGCGGGCCCCAGGCACGGGATCGTCAGGCGCTCAGGGTTGCTGCTGCGCCTTGATGCTCATCCACTTGAAGAACATGAAGTTGTCGGCGAGCTGCGTGAGCTCGACCTTCTTGCTCACGCCCCAGGCCAGCGACTGCTGATGCAGCGGCAGGTGGCCGATGTCGTCCGCATGGATCTTGAAGGCTTCCTTGATCAGTTCGTTGCGCTTGGTCTTGTCGGTTTCGGACTGGATCTTCTTGGTGATCTCGTCCAGCTTCGGATTGCAATAGGCGCCGAGGTTGAACTGGCCCGCGCCCTTGTCGTCCGGACAGGCCGTCAGCGAACTGAGCGCGTTGTGCGCGTCATAGGTGGTGGGCGTCCACCCCAGCATGTAGAAGCTGGTGTCGCGGCGCAGGACCTTCGGGAAATAGCTGCCCTTGGTCTCGGCGATGAGGTTGATCTTCACGCCGATGCGAGCGAGCCCGGCGGCAACGCTCTGGCAGATCTGCGCGTCGTTGACGTAGCGGTCGTTCGGGCAGTTCATCGACACCTCGAAGCCGTTGGGATAGCCCGCATCGGCAAGCAGCTTCTTGGCGGCGTCGACGTCGTAAGGCAGGCGCTTGTCCTGCTCCGCCGTCCAGCCGTTGACGCCGGGGCCGACCAGGAGCGCCGTCGGCCGCGAGGCGCCGCGCATCACCGTGCGCTGGATGCCCGCGATGTCGATGGCCTGGTAGAAGGCCTGGCGCACGCGCTTGTCCTTGAACGGGTTCTTGCCCTTGACGCTGGAGTAGAGCAACTCGTCACGCTTCTGGTCCATGCCCAGGAAGATGGTGCGCATTTCAGGTCCGGTGATGACGCGTGCATTGGGGCTCGCGTTGATGCGAGCGATGTCCTGCACCGGCACCGGCTCCATCACGTCGACTTCGCCGGAGATCAGCGCAGCAACGCGTGTTGCCGGATTGGCGATCGGCGTGAAGATGATCTCCTGCGCGTTGCCCTCGATCTTGCCCCAGTAGGTGGGATTGCGAACGAACACGGTTCGCACATCGGGCTGGCGCTCGCGCACGCGGTAGGGACCCGTGCCGTTGGCCTTGAAGGAAGCGGTGTTCTCGATGCCCTTGCGTTTGTCGACCGGCTTGGCGGCGCCGTTCTCCTCGCACCATTTCTTGCTCATGATCATGGTCAGCGTGATCACGTCGGGCAGGATCGGGAATGGTCCGTTGGTCTCGATCTCGATCGCGTAGTCGCCGACCTTGCGCACCTCCTTGATGTCGCTCAGCGTGGCCTTCATGTCGGAGCCGTCGCCCTTGGCGCGCGCGAAGGTGAACACGACGTCGTCGGCAGTGAACGGCGTGCCGTCATGGAACTGCACGCCCTTGCGCAATTCGAAGCGCCAGACGTTCGGCGAGGTCTGCTTCCAGCTCGTGGCGAGCAAGGGCGCGAGGCTCAGGTCCTTGTTGCGACCCACGAGCGGCTCGTAGGCATTGGCGGTGACGCTCAGCTGCAGCGACTCATTGAGCGAGTGCGGGTCGAGGGAGAGTGCATCCCCCTGGTTGGCGATGCGGATGGTTTGAGCACCGGCCACCAGACTCGTGGCTGTCAGCACGGACAGGATCGCCGCCGCGACAACGTTTTTCTTCAGACTCATGAGAAGCACTCCTCGGGGTTGGAAAGGTTCAAGAGGCCGTCTGGGCCATCTTGCTTCTGGGTTGACCGGCCGCAGCGGCCAGCGGCATGCCCTGTTCGATCAATCCCGCATGCAAAGCGGCACCGAGCGGCAGGATCTCGTCATTGAAGTCGTATCGGCTGTTGTGCAGGAAGGCGCCGCCCCTGGCGTCCTGCCCGATGCGCAGATAGGCGCCTGCCTTTTTCTGCAGCATGAAGGAGAAGTCCTCGGCGCCCATGCTGGGCTCCATGTTGCGCTCGACGTTGTGCGCGCCGACCAGCGATTGCGCGACGTCACCCGCGAACTGCGCTTCCGGCGCGGTGTTGATGGTCGCGGGATAGATGCGCTCGAACTTGACGTGCGCTGTGGCCCCGAAGCCCGCGGCGACGGCACTGCACAGTTCGGTGAGCCGCTGCTCCACCTGCTCCTGCACCCGCGAGCTGAAGGTCCGCACCGTGCCCACGAGCGTGGCCTTGCCGGGCACGACGCTCATCGCGCCGAGATCGCCTGCATTCACCGCGCAGATGCTGATCACGGCGGCATCGATGGGTCGAACATTGCGCGACACGATGCTCTGCACCGCCGTGATGATGTGCGCGGAGACCACTACCGGATCGACGGTCAGATAGGCATGCGCGCCATGCCCGCCCTTGCCTGTGACCTCGATCGTGATGCGATCCGCCGCGGCCATCATCGCGCCGCGATTGATGCCCACGGTGCCGGCAGGCAACCCCGGCCAGTTGTGCATCGCATACACCGATCCAACCGGGAAGCGATCGAAGAGACCGTCCTCGATCATCACGCGCGCGCCGGCGAAACCTTCCTCGCCCGGCTGAAAGATCAGCACCGCGGTGCCATCGAAGTTCCGCGTTTCCGCAAGATAGCGCGCCGCGCCGACGAGCATCGCGGTGTGGCCGTCGTGCCCGCAGCCGTGCATCAGTCCGTTCTTGGACGATCGCCATGCGAATTCGTTGTCTTCGCACATCGGCAATGCATCCATGTCGGCGCGCAAGCCGATCATGCGGCCGCTGGTGGTCGAGTTGCCGCGAATGACGCCCACCACACCAGTCTTGCCGATACCGGCATGTATCTCGTCGACACCGCAGGCCCGCAGGGCTTCGGCCACGCGGCCGGAGGTGTAGACCTCCTCGAAGCCGAGTTCGGGATGCGCGTGCAGATCGCGTCGGAACGCGGTGATTTCGGGATAGAAGCGCGCGATGTGCGCGAACGCTCTTCCGGCCGCTTGCAGACGTAGCTCAGTCATTCAGTGTGCTCCAGCATTGCCGACACGCAGACGCGGATCGACCACGAAGTAGAGCAGATCGACCACGAGATTGATGACGACGAAGATGAGGGCGATCAGGCAGAGATAGGCCGCCATGACCGGGATGTCGGCGAAGGTCACCGCCTGGATGAAGAGCAGGCCCATACCGGGCCATTGAAAGACGGACTCCGTGATGATCGAGAAGGCGATGAGTCCGCCCAGTTGAAGCCCCGTGATGGTCATCACGGGCACCAATGTGTTCTTGAGTGCGTGTCCGAAATGGATCGATCGGTCCGAGAGGCCGCGTGCACGCGCGAACTTGATGTAGTCGGTGCGCAGCACCTCGAGCATCTCCGCACGCACGAGACGCATGATCAGCGTGAGTTGAAAGATGGCGAGTGTTGCGGCGGGCAGCACGATGTGAACCCAGCCGTCGCTCTTCAGGAGGCCGGTGCTCCACCAGCCGAGCCGCACGGTCTCGCCGCGCCCGAAACTCGGGAGCCAGCCGAGCAACACCGCGAAGACGAGGATCAGCAGGATGCCGATCAGGAAGGTGGGCAGGGAGACGCCCAGCAGCGAGATCATCATGAACAACTGGCTCATGAAGGAGCCGCGCCGCAGCGCCGCGTAGACACCCATCGGGATGCCGATCGCCAGTGCCAGGATGGCGGCGACCATCGACAGTTCGAGCGTTGCCGGAAAGCGCTCCGCGATCAGGCGGGACACCTTCGCGCCTTGACGAAGACTGAGCCCGAATTCGCCCTGTGCCGCATTGACGAGGAAGTGCCAGAACTGCACGAAAAAGGGCTGGTCGAGCCCCAGGGCAGCGCGCAGTTCACGGATCTGCTGGGGCTTCGCGTCTTGTCCGAGCAGGAACACGACGGGATCGCCGACGTACTGGAAAAGGAGGAAGGCGATGAAGGCAACCGCGACCATGACGATCACGGCCTGAATCAACCGGCGCAGTATGAAAGCGATCATTCAGCAGATGAAATGTTCATCGATGCTAGCAGAGCAAAGTACATGCCCATGCGGGAGTTCCCCGGGGTTCGTGCCCTGTGTTCGCCACGGTTTGCGCCATGAAAAAAGCCACCCGACTTTCGCCGGGTGGCTTTCAAGACTTCCCATTGAAGCTGGCTTGCGCCAGCGTCAGATCAGAAAGCGTGACGGATACCGAAGTCGTAACCGATCGAGTGTTGCGCCACGGGCGTGAGTGGCACGCCATTGACGGTGACCGGGGTCGTGTAGAAGGCAGGGCCGCCGACGATCAGAGCAGCGCCATCCTTGTTGTTCACGTAGCCGACCGTTGCGTACAGAGCCGTACGCTTCGACAGGTTGTGCACGTAACCCAGGGCCCACTTGTCAGCCTTCGGATCCGAGAACAGACCCGTCAGTTGGTTCAGGTTGCTGGTGTTGTTGTACTTCACCGTCGAGTACGAAGCGCGGATCAGGCCAGGGCCGACCGGCACGGTCACACCGATGAGGCCGCCATTGGCGCCCGGGTTGCCGAATGCGAACGGGTTGGTCACGCCGTTGACGAAGCCAGACGAGCTGTCGTTCTTGAGCGTGTTGTTCGAGTATTCACCGAACAGCTTCACGACACCGAAGTCCCACGATGCGCCGAGGTTCCAGATGTCGAGGTTTTGCGTGGTGCCAGCGAAGTAGTTCGAAGCAACGGTGCTTTGGCCGTAAGCGAGAGCGACATCCAGCGGGCCGTTGGCGTAGCCGACGCGACCACCGATGTAACGGCCAGCGCGGCCATTGGTACCAGGAGCGGTCGGGTTAGCAATGAACGCTGCTGCGCCCGGAGGGGTCAGGCCACCCGGGTTGTAGCTGGTGTTCTCGTTCATGGCGTACATCACCTGACCGTAGAAACCACCCAGGTTCGGCGGCAGGAAGTAGCCGACCGAGTTGTTGGCACGCACGTAGGTGGTGTTGGCGGTGAAGCCGCTGGGTGCGCCAGGACCGAAGCCGCTGGCCGTCGAGATCAGGTTGGTACCAGCGCCGTTGGTGCCGAACGGATCGAACACGGTGTCGTTCCAGAAGGTCGGGACGTAGTCACGGCCGAGGCGGACTTCACCGAAAGCACCCGACAGGCTCACCGTCGAACGACGGTTGAAGAACTGGTTGCTACCGGTCGTGAAGTTGTTGGTGCCGGCGCCAGCGGTGCCGTCGTCGTTGCCCAGAGCAGCTTCGAGCCAGAAGCTGGCTGCGAGACCGCCACCCAGATCTTCCGTACCGCGGAAACCCAGACGGCTGGAGTTGTAGCCCGAATTGGTCAGGGCGGTGCGGCTCGTCTTGATGCTGGTGCCCGTCAACGGGAGTTCCGACGTATTCGAGTAGCTGCTGACAGCAGCGTCAACCACGCCGAACAGCGTAACGGACGACTGAGCCGAGGCAACACCGGCGACAGCCAGAGCAGCCAGGGCAACTAGAGATTTTTTCATTGCAAGTTTCTCCAAGGTTAAACATAGGGCTCCGGTGCGAAGGGCTCACCGTGACTGGCACTTTTGTGCTCCCACCGGACCCCGGGCCAACCTCCTTTTGGGAAGTTGTCGCTATTGCACCAGAGCCGATCCGTCAGGGCAAAACAATTCGCCCGAAAAACCAGCCGGGTCCGGCGTTTCGTTGCACTGCTGCAACAAAGGTCGGCCGACCCCTACGTCACCACGATGTGAAACCTAAGTCGCTGCGTTTGTTACTTTCCGTAGATCGGTTCAAATCGCCTCATGAACCGATCGCTCGACGCCGTTGTGGGGGTAGCAGACGCGGCGCTGCGTACCCTGTTTGCCAAACCGCACGCGACACGGCCCACCCCTTCGCCCGACACACCTTCGAGTTCCTTGAACGACGCTGAACGGCGCGAGGCGGGCGCGCTGATGCGCGTCAACCACGTGGGAGAGGTTTGCGCACAGGCGCTTTACACGGCGCAGGCCACCGTGACCCGTGATGCCGCACTACGCGTGCATTTCAGCGACGCGGCGCGCGAAGAAACCGATCACCTCGCCTGGACGCAACAGCGACTCGACGACCTGGGCGCTCGCCCTTCGATGTTGAATCCGCTGTGGTATTTCGGCGCCTTTGGCCTGGGCCTGGTCGCGGGGCGTCTTGGCGACGCACTGAGCCTCGGCTTCGTGGCCGAAACCGAGCGCCAGGTCGAAGCGCATCTTGATGGCCACCTCGACCGACTGCCGGCGGGCGACACGGCATCGAGAGCGGTGATCAATCAGATGAAGTTGGATGAAGCGCGCCACGCCTCGCAAGCGTGGAGCGCCGGTGCCAAGGAATTGCCGCCGCCGGCCAAGGCACTGATGCGTGCTGCGGCACGTGTCATGACGACGGTCGCGCACCGCATCTGAGCGGGCGCAGGCTTGGCACTCAGAGATCGATCAGATCGAAACTGGTCGTGATTTCGGCTGTCTTCCCCAGCATGACGCTGGCCGAACAATAGGTGTCGTGACTCAGTGCGATCGCCCGCTCGACTGCGGCGGCAGGGATGCCTTTGCCCGCCACGGTGAAGTGCATGTGAATTTTCGTGAAGACCTTGGGATCCTTCTCGGCGCGTTCGCTGGTCAGCTTGACGCTGCAGCGCTCGACCTGGTGCCGGCCGCGCTTCAGGATCAGCACGACGTCATAGGCGGTACAACCGCCGGTACCGGCCAGCAGGGTCTCCATGGGTCGAGCCGCGAGGTTCTGGCCGCCGTTTTCGGGTTTCGCGGCGTCGGGGGCGCCGTCCATCATCAGGACATGGCCGGTCCCGGTCTCTGCGACGAAGCCCATCGCCGATCGGGCGCCGGTATTGCCGGTCCAACTTACTGTGCATTCCATCTTGCCGACTCCATATTCAAGTTCGTTCCATGCGGCGAGAGACAAAAACTCTCATCAGCGTGAATTTATGTTCGAAAAGCGCCACGGGCTTGTTGCAATGCAACAAACAGTCGATATACTTTATTTCATCGCACACGAACCCGTGTGCACCGGTTGTCTCCTCCACCCTCCCAATTGGTGGATTTAGCCCCGAGTCGCAAGGCTCGGGGCTTTTTTCTTGGGTGTTGCTCTTGGGTGTTGCCAGTCCCTGGAGCCGCTGCAGCGACGGGCCTATGATCGCGGCCCTATGTCCACGACCACGCCAGCCGCCGCCACACTCACCCCTGCCGACTACCTCAAGAGGATCCTGACCGCGCGCGTCTACGACGTTGCAGTCGAATCGGCCCTTGAACCGGCGCGCGCGCTCAGCGCGAGGCTCGGCAATACCGTGCTGCTCAAGCGTGAGGACCAGCAGCCCGTTTTCAGCTTCAAGCTGCGGGGCGCCTACAACAAGATGGCGCACCTGAGCCCAGAACAGCTCGCCAACGGCGTGATTTGCGCTTCCGCCGGCAATCACGCGCAGGGCGTGGCCTTGGGCGCCCGCAAGCTCGGCACGCGCGCGGTGGTCGTGATGCCGGTGACCACGCCCCAACTCAAGATCGACGCAGTGCGCGCCCTCGGTGGCGAGGTGCATTTGCACGGCGACAGCTATTCCGATGCCTACGTATACGCCCTCGAGCAGCAGAAAGTGCACGGCCTGACCTTCGTGCACCCCTTCGACGACCCCGACGTGATCGCCGGCCAGGGCACCATCGCGATGGAGATCCTGCGCCAGCATCAGGGGCCGCTGCATGCGGTGTTCGTCGCCATCGGCGGTGGCGGGCTCGTCGCCGGCGTGGCGAGCTACATCAAGGCATTGCGCCCCGAGATCAAGGTCATCGGTGTGCAGATGAACGATTCGGACGCCATGATCCAGTCGGTCGCCGCCCACGAGCGCGTTGCACTTCCCGATGTGGGCCTGTTCTCCGACGGCACCGCGGTCAAGCTGGTCGGCGAGGAAACGTTCCGCCTGGCGTCCGGCCTGGTGGATGAATTCATCGCGGTCGACACGGACGCTGTTTGTGCTGCGATCAAGGACGTCTTCATCGACACGCGCAGCATCGTCGAGCCCGCAGGCGCGCTCGCGGTGGCCGCGATCAAGCAGTACGTCGAGGAGCGCGGCACGCGCGGCGAAACCTATGCCGCCATCCTGTGCGGCGCCAACATGAATTTCGACCGGCTGCGCTTCGTCGCCGAGCGCGCCGAGGTGGGTGAAGAGCGCGAGGCACTTTTCGCGGTGACGATCCCCGAGGAGCGCGGCAGCTTCCGGCGCTTCTGCGAACTGGTCGGCCAGTTGCCGGGCGCCTCGCGCAACGTGACGGAGTTCAACTACCGCATCAGCGATGCAAAGGAAGCCCATGTCTTTGTCGGCCTGACCACGACGACGCGGGGCGAATCGAAGACCATTGCGGACACTTTCGTGGCGCACGGCTTCGGCGCCATCGACCTCACGCACGACGAGCTCGCCAAGGAGCACATTCGCCACATGGTGGGCGGCCGCACCGGGCTGGCGCACGAAGAACGCCTGCTGCGCTTCGTGTTTCCGGAACGCCCGGGCGCGCTGCTGAAGTTCCTGAGCCTGTTGCGGCCGAACTGGAACATCAGCCTTTTTCACTACCGCAACCAGGGCGCCGACTATGGTCGCATCCTGGTAGGACTTCAGGTGCCTGCGGCCGACACCGCGGCCTTCGACGAATTCCTGCAGGCACTCGGCTACCCCTTTGTCGAAGAGACCAGCAATCCCGCGTATCGGTTGTTCTTGCAGGCCTGACGGCCTGCGCGCTCAGCGCCGCGGCGCCAGTGGCGTCAGAGGGCGTGGCGGAGCCGGCGCAGTGGTTGGAGCGGCTGTTGTTGGCGCAGAAATCACTGGCGGCGTCATGACAGCCAGCGGACGCGTCGGCAGTTGCAGCGTCAGTGCAGGCGATGTGTCGACACTGGCGCCGAGCGACGCGGCACGGGTGCTGACCGACTGCAAGACGTAGCCTTCCGCAACCGTGGCCCCCACCTTGAAGGGGCGAGGCGGCTTGCCGTCAACCGCGATGAGCGCGGCACCCTGCTTGTCGGCATCGGCCACCACGCCGAGCAGCGAAAAGCGGCTCGCCGCTTCAGGCGTGACGACAGCCGCAGTCTGCGCCGAAACGGCGCCCAGCATTTGCGCCACCGCGGCGGGATCCGGGTCCGCCTGTGCCTTGGTCACGGCGGGCGGGGCGATAGCGTCCGCCGGCGCGGCCAGGCGCAGTCCCCAGAACACGATGCTCGCCGCCGCGAGCGCCCAGAGACCTGTCGTCGTGACGGCCACGGGCCATCGGGCGGGTGCGTAAGGAACTGACATGGAGGCGGATTATCATTCAGCGGATGCGGCAATCGCCGCCACTCCGACGCGTTCAACTCCTCCATGCCCCTTTCCCACCGCTCCCTTTCGCGCTCCATCCAGCGCGGCTTCACGCTGATCGAACTGATGGTCGTGCTGGTCATCATCGGCGTGCTCGCCGCGTTGATCGTGCCGAACGTCATCGAACGCGCCGACGACGCCCGCGTGACCGCCGCCAAGACCGACATCAATAACCTGATGCAGGCGCTCAAGCTCTACCGGCTCGACAACCAGCGCTATCCGACGGGCGAGCAGGGCTTGCAGGCACTCGTCGCCCGCCCGACCGCCGGTCCCGCCGCACCCAACTGGAAGCCGTATATCGACAAGTTGCCCAACGATCCCTGGGGGCACCCCTACCAGTATCTGAACCCGGGCGTGAAGGGCGAAATCGATGTGCTTTCGCTCGGCGCTGACGGCCAGCCCGGCGGCGAAGGCAAGAATGCCGACATCGGCAGCTGGCAGTAGGCACCGCTGCCGTCATCCCCACGAGACTCGCAGCGGGACAGGCGGCTTCACGCTCCTCGAACTGCTGGTGGTCATCTCGATCATCGCGCTGGCGACGGCGGGCGTCGGGTTTGCGATACGGGATTCCAGCCAGGCAACGCTAGACCGCGAAGCCGTCAGGCTCGCCGCCTTGCTCGAATCCGCCCGCGCGCAATCGCGCGCAAGCGGCGTCGTCGTGCGATGGCGCCCAATGCCGGAGGGCCCCGGCAACTTCATCTTCGATGGCCTGCCGACAGGATCGCTTCCCACGGCATGGCTTTCCGACGGCATCACGGCGCAGCCAATGGCTGCGGGCGCGCCCGTCGCGGCACTGCAGTTGGGTCCGGACCCGATCATCGCTGCGCAACAGGTGCTGATCACCTCCGAGGGGCCGCCCAGCCGCAGCCTGCTCATCGGCACCGACGGCCTGCGGCCCTTCGCGGTGATTTCGCCATGAAGCACCAGCGCCCCGCCCATGTCCGGCTGCGCCAGGCCGGCTTCACGCTGATCGAGGTGCTCGTCGCCCTGGGCATCGTCGCCATTGCGCTGATGGCCGGCACCCAGGCGACGATGGCGCTGACCCGCAATGCGCAACGCCAGTCCGACGTGATGCTGGCCCAGATCTGCGCAGAGAACGAGCTCATCAAGGCGCGCCTCGCCAAGCAGATGCCTGCCATCGGCGATGCCGGCTTGACCTGTACGCAGGCCAATGTGGTCTTTGGCGTGACTGTCTCGACCACGGCAACGCTGAACCCCAACTTCCGTCGCGTGGACGTGCAAGTGCGCGACGCCGACGATGCGCCCGTGCTGGGGATCTCCACCGTCGTGGGACGCTACTGATGCGGACATCGCGCGGCTTCACCCTCATCGAGCTCCTCGTGGCGATCTCCGTCATGGCGCTGCTCGCGATCATGAGCTGGCGCGGGCTGGATGGCATGGCCCGGTCGCAGGCCATCAACCGCGAACGCGGCGACGCCGTGCTGACGCTGCAGACCACGCTGTCTCAATGGAGCGCCGACCTCGACGCCACCGTGGCCCTGTTGCGAACGCCCGCCATGGACTGGGATGGCCGCGTGCTGCGCCTCACCCGACGCAGCACCGACGCCTCCGTGCCTTCGGTCTACGTCGTGGCCTGGACGGTGCGCACCGATGCCGCCACCGGCACACACTGGAGTCGCTGGCAGTCTCCCGGCTTCGCCACCCATGACGAATGGCAGCAAGCCTGGGACCGCGCTTCCGCCTGGGCGCAAGGCGGCGGCAGCCAGGCGGGCGATGCCCAGGTCGATCTGATGCCGCTGACCGACTGGCAGGTTTCCTACTTCCGCAATGACATCTGGGGGCCTGCGGTCAGCGCCGAAACCCTGGGGACGACCACCCCGCTGCCTGACGGCGTTCGACTGGTGATCGGTCTTCCGCAAGGCGCGTCGCTTGCGGGTCTGATCACCCGCGACTGGGTGCGCCCTTCCGTGACGGTGCCCAAGACATGAAGCAGAGGCGAACCCAACTCGGCGCGGCGTTGCTGACGGCCATGCTGACCGTCACGCTCGTCGCGACGTTTGCCGTGGGCGCGCTCTGGCAGCAATGGCGTGCCACCGAGGTCGAGGGCGCCGAGCGCGCGCGGATGCAAGCGAGCTGGGTGCTGATCGGCGCACTCGACTGGTCACGCCTGATCCTGCGGGAAGATTCGCGCGCCAATACCGGCGCCGATTACCTGGCCGAGCCCTGGGCTATTCCGCTGGCCGAAGCCAAGCTGGCGAGCTTCCTGGCTGGCGACAAGAACGTCTCGAGCGACCAACTCGAAGGGCTGCCGGACGCCTATCTTTCGGGACAGATCATTGACGCCCAATCCAAGCTCAACGTGATGAATCTGGTCCAAGGCGGCAAGCCGGTGACTTCCGCCGTTGATGCGTTCAAAAAACTGTTCGCGTTGCTGGGCCTCCCGGAATCGGAGGTCGCGACACTGACCAGCAACCTGCAACGCGCCCTGCCAGCCGCGGCCGCCGTGCCGACCAGCAACACCGGTACCGTCACCGATGCGACATCCAACACTGCCGGATCCACCGGTACCACCGCCAACACGACAACGACGACACCCACGACAACAACGCCTGTGACAACCACCGACACCAGCACGGCGACCACTGGGCCCCTCATGCCCCAGCACACCGCCCAACTGGTCTGGCTCGGGCTGTCACCTTCCACGGCGGCGGCGCTGGAACCCTATGTCACGGTGCTGCCGACGACCACGAAGCTCAACCTGAATACCGCCAGCGCGGAGGCCATCTATGCAAGCGTGTCCAAGCTGGACCTTGCGGGCGCCAAGAGGCTGGTTGAAGCTCGGGCGCGAAAGTACTTCAAGTCCATAGCCGACGCGAACCTGCTTGTCCAGGAAAGCTCGACGCAGTTCACCGACGCTGACCACACCGTTGCTACCAACTATTTCGAAGTGCATGCCCGCCTGCGCCTCGATAACGCCTGGGTCGAGGAACAAACCTTGCTGCGGCGCGACAACCTCGACGTCCGCATCGTGTGGCGCGAACGTGGCGCAGGCGCCACGTTGCCCCCATCCAAATCCTGAAGCTTTTGCGTTTGTCAGTCTTTTGGGTCACAAATAAGCGCAACGCCCGTAGCATCTCGGCAAGTCGCTATCAATTCTGTAGCAACCACTGTGGCCTCACTCCTACAATGACGGCCCTTTACCTCCTTGGACGCCCGTGCTGCTTGTAACCATTCCTGTCACATCCGCATCGGCCACCACCGAATACGGCTGGGCGGACTGGTCCAGCGACGGCCGCAAGCTGCGGTCGCAGGGGACTGCGCCCGCTGCGTTGTTGCCGACGAGCGATGAAGTCATCGTCGGCGTGCCTTCCGCCGCGATCTCCTGGCACCAGGTGACGTTGCCGCAAGGTAGCCTGAGCAGCACCACGCGTTTGCGCTCGGTACTCAACGGCCTGCTCGAAGACCGCCTGCTCGACGAGCCCGAAGCCCTGCACTTTGCCCTCGAACCCGGTGCCCGCGCCGACTCGCCTGTCTGGGTGGCGGCATGCAACCGCCTCTGGCTGCAAGGTGCCGTGCAGGCCCTCGAAACAGCAGGCCGGCGCGTCACGCGCATCGTTCCCGAATTCACGCCGCGACCGGCGGGCGTTCCTTCGACGCTCATCGCCATCGGCGAGCCCGATGCACCACTTTGCGTGGTCTGCGGTGCCGAGGGTGTTGCCATGCTGCCGCTCGACGCCGCCGCCCTTTCGCTGGCCGGACCGCTCCCTCCGGGTTCCACCGCACTCGCCGAGCCTGCGGTTGCCGAACTCGCAGAGAGTGTGCTCGGGCAGCGCGTGCCCATTGTCAAGCCGGCGGAACGATGGCTACAGGCCACCCAGTCACCCTGGGATCTGGCGCAATTCGACCTCGCGTCCACCGGACGAGCCCGCGCGAGCAAGAAGGCCGTCGCCGTCGCCCGCGAACTCTGGCGCGCACCGCGGTGGCGTGCTGCGCGCTGGGGGGTGTTGATCCTGCTGCTCACGCAACTCATCGGCCTCAATGCATGGGCGTGGAAAGAGCGCAACGCCCTTGCGGCCAAGCGCGGCGCCGTACGCAACGTGCTCACGCAGACCTTTCCTTCGGTGCAACTAGTGGTCGATGCACCCGTTCAGATGACACGCGAAGTCGCAGCCCTGCAGCAAGCCACCGGCGGCGTCACCGCCAACGATCTCGAACCCATGCTCGGCGCCCTGGCGGCAAGTCTTCCCCCGGGCCGCACGCCGACGGCCATCGACTTCAGCGGTGGGCAACTCCGGCTGCGCGGCCTCGGCCTCCAACCTTCCGAGACCGGCAAGGTGACGGCCGCCCTTTCATCGCGCGGCTACAACGCGCGCAGCGAGGGCGACCTCCTCCTCGTCCAGGTGGAGGCCACGCGATGAAGTGGCTCGACGTCATCGAAGCACGCCGCAAGGCCTGGTGGTCCGAATTGGACGTGCGCGAACAACGCATGATCCTCGCAGCCGGCACGCTGGTGCTGGTCGCCTTGTTCTGGTGGGTGGGGCTGGCGCCCGCGCTGCGCACGCTTTCCTCCGCGCCCGGCGAGCATGCCCAGCTCGACGCCCAGTTGCAGCAGATGATCAACCTCCAGGCGCAGGCAAAAGCCTTGCAGTCGCAGCCGCGCGCAAATCGCGACGACGCCCTGCGAAGCCTGGAAACATCGGTGCGCAAGGACCTCGGCGGTGTCGCCCAGTTGCAATCCGCCGGAGCAGGCGAAGGTGCGACCATCGCGCTTCGCGGCGCGCAGGCCGAAGCGCTGGCGCAGTGGCTCACCCAGGCCCGCAACAACGCCCGTGCGGTGCCTCGCGAAGTGCACCTGACCCGCAACACACAGAACGCACAGAGCGACAAGGCGCCGCCGGCATCCCCGGCCGCCGAACCTTCGGGCGCGCGCTGGGACGGCACCCTGGTGATGAGCCTGCCGGCACGCTGACTCGCATGGCCGCCTCTTCTTCCTCATCCACCTCAGCTGCTGCCGGCTGGCGCTGGGCCATGCTCGGTGCGCTGATCGGCATTGCGCTGGCCCTGTCCTTCTTCGCCCCGGCACGTTGGCTGGCGGCTGGCCTCTCGCAATGGACCAACGGCCACCTGCAGCTCGTCAACGCACGCGGCACGATCTGGACCGGCACGGCCGGGCTGGTGTTCGCCAGCGGCGTCGGCGGTGCCGAACCCGTCTCACTGCCGGGCACGCTCGGCTGGACGGTGCGGCCGCGTTGGGATGGCGTGACGGCGGCGCTCGACATTCCGTGCTGCGCCGTCAAGCCGCTGGCGTTCAGGGCGCGCCCGCGCGCGACCGGCCTCGAACTCGAATGGCGCGACGGCCAGTCCCGATGGCCCGCGGCCCTGCTCACCGGCTTCGGTGCACCATGGAACACGCTCAAGCTCGAAGGCGTGCTGGACGTTTCGATGCAGGCATTCACCCTGCGCTGGAACGGCCCACGGCTGGCAATCGCCGGCCATGCGACGCTCGATGCGGTCGACATTTCCTCCAGCCTTTCGACCTTGAGGCCGATGGGCAGCTATCGCATCGCTCTCGAAGGAGGGTCATCGCCGACCTTCCTGCTGACCACCCGCGACGGAAGTCTGCAACTCAGCGGCAGCGGCCGATGGAACGGGACCTCGCTGCATTTCGACGGCGAGGCAAGCGCCGCGCCGGGGCGGGAAGACGCGCTTTCGAACTTGTTGAACATCATCGGGCGGCGCGAAGGCGCCCGCTCGCTCATCACATTGGGTTGACCATGAAGCCAAGAACTTCGTACGGCACCCGCATCGGCACCCTCGCGCTCGCAGCGCAGATGCTGGTCGCGGCCTGTATGCCCCCCTTCGCATTCGCGCAGGAAGTCGCCGCACCGCGTCGCGGCGAGCCGATCACGCTGAACTTCACCAACGCCGAGATCGAATCGGTCGCGCGGACCATGGCGGTCGTGACCGGTCGCGACGTGGTCGTCGACCCGCGCGTCAAGGGACAGATCACGCTGCAGACCGATCGGGCGATCTCTCCGGAGGCGGCGTTCAACCAGTTCGCCGCGGCGCTGCGCCTGCAGGGCTTCGCGATCGTGCAATCCGAAGGCCTCTACAAGGTGGTGCCCGAGGCCGATGCCAAGCTGCAAAGCAACGCGGTGACCACGACCACGCCGACGGCGTCGAGCGTGAGCGGCAACCAGATCATCACCCAGGTCTTCAAGCTCAACTACGAGTCGGCCAACAGCATGCTGCCGGTCCTGCGTCCGTTGATCGCGCCCAACAACACGATCAACGTGAACCCGGGCAACAACTCGCTGGTCATCACCGACTATGCGGAAAACATGCGTCGCCTGGCGCGCATCATCGCCGCGCTCGACGTGCCCAACGCATCCGACATCGACGTCATCCAGCTCAAGTACTCGGTGGCGTCCGACATGGTGCCGCTGGTCACGCGCCTGCTCGAAGGCGGCACCAGCACTGGCGGCGCCGTGCCCGGCGCTGCGCCGGGCACGGCGGACGCATCGTTCCGCACCACGCTGCTCGCCGATCCGCGCGGCAACTCGATCATCGTGCGCGCCGCCAATCCCGCGCGCGCCCAATTGGTCCGCACGCTGATCGACAAGCTCGACCGCCCGCCGCTCGATACCGGCAACGGCGCAGCGGGCAATGTGTACGTGGTCTATCTGAAGAACGCCGATGCGGTCAGGCTGGCCGTCACGCTGCGCGCCGCGATGTCCGCCGAAGCGCGCGGCGGTGCCGGCGCCACGGGCACCAATCCGTCGCAGACTGGCGCAGCGGCCCAGGCCACGACGGCTCAGACGGCCAGCAACCTCGGGGGCATGTCCCAGAACCCCGCGGCAACCGCGCCGGTCAACAACGCGAACCAGCCTTCGACCGGCGGCCAAATTCAGGCCGACCCATCGACCAACTCGCTGATCATCACCGCCTCCGAACCACAGTACCGTCAAATTCGCGCCGTCATCGACAGGCTCGACGGCCGACGCGCGCAGGTCATGATCGAGGCGCTGATCGTCGAAGTCAACGCCACCAAGGCGGCGCAATTCGGCGTCCAGTGGCAGAGTGCGATCGGCAACAACGGCGTCATCGGCACCAACTCCAGCCTGTCCGGCGCCAATATCCTGGCGCTCACCGGAGCCCTGATAGCCAACACCCCCGCGACGAGCGCTGCGGCATTGGCGGGCCTGGGAGGCGGGCTCAACGTCGGCGGCGGGTCCAAAGTTGGCGGCCAGTTCGTGCTCAATGCGATCGCCAACTTCTTCAGCAGCGACGCCGATGCCAATCTGCTGTCGACGCCGAATCTCCTGACCCTCGACAATGAAGAGGCCAAGATCGTCATCGGCCAGAACGTCCCGTTCGTCACCGGCAGTTTCGCCAGCCAGCCGACGGCCGCCGGGGTGAATCCGTTCACGACCATCGAACGCAAGGACGTGGGTCTGACGCTTCGCGTGCGCCCGCAGATCAACGAAAACGGCACCGTGAAGATGACGGTGTTCCAGGAAACTTCCACGGTTCAGGCCGGAACCGAAAACGCGGCCAACGGCCCGACCACCAACAAGCGCTCGATCGAATCCAGCGTGCTGGTCGAAGACGGTGGCCTGGTCATGCTGGGCGGCTTGCTGTCCGACAACTACAGCAACAACATCGACGGGATCCCGCTGGCCCGCGACATTCCGGTGCTCGGCAACCTCTTCAAGAGCGAAAACCGCAAGCGGGACAAGTCCAATCTGATGATGTTCCTGCGGCCTGTCGTGATGCGTGACGCGGCCACGACTGCCGGGGTCGCCAACGAGAGATACGACACGATACGGGGCCTGCAGCAGCAGGTGCAACCCGAGAGCAATGCAATGCTGAGCAACGTGAACGGAGCACCGATAGTGCCGGCGCTGCCCGAGCCTCGGCGCAGCGAGGCAGGCAGCCTCCGAAAGGAAGGCACCATGCTCATTCCGCCGCCGGTGGCGCCGGTCCAGAAGCTCGGGTCCTCGCCCTTGAAAGGCGCCTTGCCGCCGACGGCGGATCCGGCGACTTCACGCGAACTGCCTTAGCGTCGGGCCGCGTTGTCGAACCCGATGCTGCGCTTGATAATTCCCCATTGCCTTCGAATGAGAGCCGAGAGGCATTGATGCGCTACCCTCTTCCCTACGCTTTCGCGCGCGGCCAGCAGCTGCTGCTCGAAGAAACGGACCCCGGCCAGTTCACGCTCTGGATGCCGAGGGTGCCGCCGCGCAGCGCGCTCGGCGAGGTCCTGCGCAAATACCCGGTCAAGCTCTTCGAGCCGCTCGCCCCCGAGCAGCTTGCGCAGCGCATCAGCGCCGCCTACGCGCAGGGCGAATCGAACGCCGCGGCCGTGGTGAGCGAAGTCCAGAGCGACGCCGATCTCTCGCGGATGATGCAGGAACTCCCTGCCGTCGAGGACTTGCTCGAATCGGCCGGCGACGCGCCGATCATCCGGATGCTCAACGCGCTGCTCACGCAGGCGGCGCGCGACGGCGCGAGCGACATCCACATCGAGCCCTATGAGCGGACATCGTCGGTGCGTTTCCGCATCGACGGAACGCTGCGCGAAGTGGTCCAGCCCAATCGCGCGCTGCACGCGGCGTTGATCTCGCGGCTGAAGATCATGGCCGACCTCGACATCTCCGAGAAACGCTTGCCGCAGGACGGCCGCATCAGCCTGCGCATCGGCACGCGGGCGGTCGACGTGCGCGTGTCGACGCTGCCTTCCGCGCACGGCGAGCGCGCGGTGCTGCGCTTGCTCGACAAGTCGGAAAGCAAGCTCACGCTCGAATCCGTCGGCATGCTGGGCGACACGCTTGCGCGCTTCGAACGCCTGATCGAGCAGCCGCACGGCATCATCCTCGTCACCGGGCCGACCGGCTCCGGCAAGACCACCACGCTCTACGCTGCGCTCAGCCGCCTCGACGCCGGCAGCAGCAACATCATGACGGTCGAAGACCCGATCGAGTACGAGCTGCCGGGCGTCGGGCAGACACAAGTCAACGCCAAGATCGAACTCACCTTTGCCAAGGCCCTGCGCGCGATCCTGCGGCAGGACCCGGACGTGATCATGATCGGCGAAATCCGCGACTTTGAAACCGCGCAGATTGCGATCCAGGCCTCCCTTACCGGACACCTGGTGCTCGCCACGCTGCACACCAACGATTCTGTCAGCGCCGTCACGCGCCTGACCGACATGGGCGTGGAACCCTTCCTGCTCAGCTCCTCGCTGCTCGGCGTGCTGGCGCAGCGCCTCGTGCGCAAACTGTGCCCCGTGTGCGC
Source organism: Variovorax sp. 10L426 (assembly GCF_056395305.1). Lineage (NCBI taxonomy): Bacteria > Pseudomonadati > Pseudomonadota > Betaproteobacteria > Burkholderiales > Comamonadaceae > Variovorax > Variovorax sp. 10L426. The sequence goes on from NZ_JBFTJF010000006.1 coordinate 288,762, forward strand.
GACGCCGTCCCACGGCGGAGAAGCGACACCGGTCGGGTGCGAAGCCTGCGGCCAGACCGGCTACCAGGGCCGTACCGGCGTCTTCGAACTGCTGGTGGCCGACGACACCGTGCAATCGCTGATCCACAACCGCGCCCCCGAAAGCGAGATCTTCGTCGCGGGCGAACGCGGCGGCCTGCGCTCGATGCGCGAAGACGGCGAACGACTGGTCAAGGCCGGCATTACCTCCCGCGCCGAACTGCTGCGGGTCACCCGCGAATAACCGAGTCCGGGAGCCGCCGCGGAACCGGCTCCGCCGGGCCGCAGGCGGCGCCCCCTGCAAGGGGGTTGGCGGCTACGCGAAGCGAGCAAGCCTGGGGGTGAGTCTTGAACCTCAAGCCTGGGGGTTAGTCTTGAACCACCAGGTTCTTGGTCTGCGGATCCGTCACGACCTCGACCACCCGCCCCGACTTGTCGAAACGAATCTGGTATTCGGAGAAGCTGCTGATCCACATCCGCCAGATCTCGGCATCGAGACTCGGGTTCTCGCTGGTGATCGGCCATCCGACCGCCATGGCGACCTGTTCGCGCGTCATGCCCTTGGTCACCCGGGCCGCCTTGATGGCGTCGCGGATCTTAGGCGGAAAGGTCGCGAGCTTCGCTGCGGGATCTTCCTTGACCACCCAGCGCTGCGCGAACGTGCCGAGGTCGATGTCGCGGCTGTAGTCGTTGCCGATGTCCTGCTTGCCGCCGTTGAGCTCGACGTGAACCCGATTGCGGCCGTAGCCCGTCACTCGCACGGGCGTGCCGACCGGAATGATGCGCTTACCACTTTCGGCATAGTTGCTGTCGCTCGCCCAACTGCCGTCGGTTCGCAGGTTGCAGCACAGAAAGCCGTCGAAAACGGGCTGGGCCCAGGCAGGAACGGCGACCGCCCCCAGCAGCGCAGCGATGACAGCAATACAACGAATCAGCATGGCGAACTCCCGTGAGTGGCGTGATGCAAGTCGCGCGACGAAACAGCTTGCCGAGCGCCGACAATGCGGTTTCGCGCATTTTGCTGTCAGCCCTCCATGCCTGCCTATTCGTTTGAAGCCATAGACCAACAGGGGCAAGCCCGCAAGGGCGTGCTCGAAGCCGATACCGCGCGCAGCGCGCGCGGCATGCTGCGCGCCCAGGCGCTGATCCCGCTGACCGTGACGGCCGTCGGCAGTGTCGAAAGCGGCGGCGCGTCCGCCTCGGGGGGCTTGCGCCGGGTGATCGGTGGCGGCCGCATCTTCAATTCCACGACGCTCGCGGTCTGGACGCGCCAGATCGCCGGCCTGGTGTCCTCCGGGCTGCCGCTCGAACGGGCGCTCACGGCGCTGACCGACGAGGCCGAGACCGAAGCGCAACGCAACCTCGTCGCCTCGTTGCGCGCCGAGGTCAATGCGGGCTCCCCTTTCGGCCGCGCACTGTCGCAGCATCCGCGCGAGTTCTCACCCATCTACACGGCCGTGATCGGCGCCGGCGAGCAGAGCGGCAACCTGGGCCTCGTGCTCGAGCGACTGGCCGACGACCTCGAACAACGGCAGGCGCTGCAACAGAAGCTGGTCGGTGCGGCGCTTTACCCGGCGATCGTGACCCTGGTCGCCATCGTGATCGTGATCTTCCTGGTGAGCTACGTGGTGCCCCAGGTGGCGAACGTGTTTGCCGGAACGAAACGCGCGCTGCCGATCCTCACCGTCGCCATGCTGGCGCTCAGCGACTTTGTCCGCAACTACGGGTGGGTCATGCTGGGCGTGATCGTCGTCGGGGTCATCGTCACCAGGATGGCGCTGGCGCGAGAGGCGATCCGCGAGAGGTTCGATGCGGCCTGGCTCAACCTGCCGCTGGTCGGCAAGCTCTCACGCGGCTACAACGCTGCGCGCTTCGCCAGCACGCTGGCCATGCTGGCCACGGCGGGCGTTCCCATCCTGCGTGCGCTCCAGGCCGCCTCCGAGACGCTCGGCAACCGCGCGATGCGTGCCGATGCACTCGACGCGCTGGTGCTGGTGCGCGAAGGCGCGCCGCTCGCGTCCGCGCTGGCGCAGAAGAAACGCTTTCCGGGCATCGTCTCGATGTTCGCGCGTCTCGGAGAGCAGACCGGTACCCTGCCGTTGATGTTGCAGCGCGCCGCCAATCAGCTCGGTGCCGAAGTCCAGCGGCGGGCGATGCACCTCGCCACCATCCTCGAACCTTTGCTGATCGTGGCAATGGGCGGCGTCGTCATGCTGATCGTCCTGGCAGTGCTCATGCCGATCATCCAACTCAACCAATTCGTGAAGTAGCGTATGGCTGTCTCCCTCGACGACAAGCTGGTGGTCGCGATCTCGTCGCGAGCGCTCTTCAATCTCGAAGAGGAAAACCGCATCTTCGAATCTGGCGACGACGCCGGCTACATGAAGCTCCAGCTCGAGCGCCTGAACGTGCCGGCGCAACCGGGCATCGCCTATTCGCTGGTGCGCAAGCTGCTGCGCTTCAACGACGACGGCAAACAGCGCGTCGAGGTCGTGATCCTGTCGCGCAACGATCCCGTCTCCGGCATGCGCGTGTTCCGTTCGGGGGTGGCCAACGGAATCACGCTGCAACGCGGCGTGTTCACGCAAGGGCGGCCGCCCTTCGGCTATCTGCGTCCGCTGCGCGCACATCTTTTTCTTTCGGTGAACGCAGAGGACGTGCGCGAGGCGCTCGGCGCCGGATTCCCGGCCGCACGCGTGCTGGTCGAATCGGTGCATGCGAGCGATGCCTATCCGAACGAAGTCCGCATCGCATTCGACGGCGACGCGGTGCTCTTCAGCGACGAGGCCGAACGCGTCTTCCAGGCCGAAGGACTCGATGCCTTTCAACTGCACGAATCCAGCAAAGCCGAACTCCCGCTGCCCGAGGGGCCATTCAAGCCACTGCTCGCAGCACTGCACCGGCTGCAGCGGGCGAGCAATCCGGCCATGCGGATCCGCACCGCGCTGGTCACCGCGCGCAGTGCGCCCGCGCACGAGCGGGCCATCCGCACGTTGATGAACTGGAACATCAAGGTCGACGAGGCCATGTTCCTCGGCGGTCTGCCCAAGGGCGAGTTCCTGCGCGAGTTCGAACCCGACTTTTTCTTCGACGACCAGACGGGCCACGTCGACGCGGCCGCGCGGCATGTGCCCGCGGGACACGTCGCCAGCGGTATCAGCAACGAGCGCTGACAACGGCGCGCTCATCAGGCGGAACGATCGACATGTCCTCTTCAGCCACAAACCATCGGCCACTGATCCTCCGCCACGCCGAGGTGCTGGTCACCATGGACTCCGCCCGGCGAGAGATCCTCGACGGGGCGGTCGTCACCGAGGGACCTGCGGTCGCATGGACAGGCGCCACATCCGAATTGCCGGCCATCTACGCCGAGGCGCTGCAAAACGGCCAGGCCGATGCGATCGACATGCATGGCCACGTCGTGATGCCGGGACTGGTCAACACGCACCACCACATGTACCAGAGCCTCACGCGCGCCGTGCCCGAGGCACAGGACGCCGAACTCTTCGGCTGGCTCACCAACCTCTACCTGCTGTGGGCACGCATCACGCCCGAGATGATCCGCGTGTCGACACAGACCGCGATGGCGGAGCTCATGCTCTCGGGCTGCACGACGACCAGCGATCACCTCTATCTTTTCCCGAATGGTTCGCGGCTCGACGACTCCATCGAGGCGGCCGATGCGATGGGCATGCGCTTTCACGCGTCGCGCGGCAGCATGAGCGTCGGCCAGAGCCTCGGCGGTCTGCCGCCGGACGAAGTCGTCGAGACCGAAGACGTCATCCTGCGCGACAGTGAACGGCTCATCGGCCGCTGGCATGACCCTTCTCGCCACGCGATGCGCCGCATCGTGCTGGCACCCTGCTCGCCCTTTTCCGTTTCGCGCGACCTGATGCGCCTGTCGGCCGAACTCGCGCGCGAGCGCGGTGTCTCGCTGCACACGCACCTCGCCGAGAACGACAACGACATCGCCTATTCGCGCGAGAAGTTCGGCATGACACCCGCCGAATACGCCGAGGACTTGGGCTGGGTCGGCCGCGACGTGTGGCACGCGCATTGCGTCAAGCTCGACGAGGCCGGCATTGCGCTCTTCGGCCGCACCGGCACCGGTGTGGCGCATTGCCCCTGCTCGAACATGCGCCTGGCCTCGGGCATCGCTCCGATCGGCGCGATGCGGCGCGCGGGCGTGCCGGTGGGCCTGGGCGTGGACGGCAGCGCGTCGAACGACGGCGCCCACATGCTGGGCGAAGCGCGCCAGGCGCTGCTGCTTCAGCGCGTGGGCTTCGGCCCCGCAGCCATGACGGCGCGCGAGGCGCTGGAGATCGCGACAATCGGCGGCGCACGCGTGCTGGGCCGCGACGACATCGGTGCGCTGGCGCCGGGCATGTCGGCCGACATCGTGGCTTTCGACTTGCGCGGCGTCGCGCACGCAGGCGCCGGTCACGATCCCGTCGCCGCGCTGGTGTTTTGCCAGCCCGCCGGCGCTGCCTTGAGCGTGATCAACGGACGCGTGCGGATTCGCGAAGGTCGCCTGCTGGACTTCGAACTCGCGCCGCTGCTGGCGCGGCATCGCGAACTCGCGCGCACGTTGTACGAGCGCGCGAGGCACCCGCACACAGCCTGAATCTGCCGAGAAGCGGATCAGTCCGGCGCCGCCGGCCGCTCGCCGCGCGCGAGCCTTGCCTCGATCTGGTCCAGCACAGGCAGCAGGTCCGCGACGCTGTCGATCACATAGTCGGCACCGGCTTCCTGCAGCAGCGCCGTCGCTTGAGCACGCCGCGCGGCTTGCTCGCCCGCATCCAGCGCAAGCCATTCACCGTGCGTGAGACCCAATGCGTTGCCGCTGATCGCAACGCCGACGGTCCAGGTGCCCGCATTGCGCCCCTCTGCGAGGCCTACGCCGGTGTCGTCGACCTTGACCACAGTCTGCGGCGGCCACACGCCCAGATCGGCGAAGCATCGATACATCATGAGCGGCGACGGCCGCCCCACCGCGAGGTCGCCTGCGCAGACCAGGTTGTCGGGCGCATAGCCTGCCGCAGCGGCGATGGGCACCACGACTTCCATGATCGGCCTGTTGTAGCCCGTGGTCGATCCGATCTTGAGTCCGCGGGCGCGGCATGCATTGACCGCATCGAGCGCGCCGGGAATGAAGTCCATGTGATCCCGGACGCTCGCGGCATTCATCGGCGTGAACACCTCGTAGAGTTGGTCCACGTCAGGATCGGTGAAGGCTCGGCCGTGCCGGTCCTGCCATTGAGCGGCCACGGAAGGCAGGCTGCCGACCGCCTTGATGTGGTCCCACTTGGCCATGCCCATCGGACCGCGAGCGTCGGCGATCGTGATTTGCACGCCGAACTGTTCGAACAGCTTCACGAAGGCGCCCATGGGCGCGCAGGAGCCGAAGTCGACGATGGTGCCGGCCCAGTCGAAGACGACAGCCCTGAGGGATTGGGTCTGATTGCTCATGTTGCTCATGTTTTTCACCATGCATCGAAGACGTCGCGCGCAATACCGAACCCGGTGCTCGCACCGGTGCCGCTGGTGACCAGCACCACGCGGGTGGCATTGTCAGGTGCATCGATCACGCAGGGCAATTCAGGCGACGAAGGGTACACACCGGTCCAGCGTTCGGTGATTTGCGCCTGCTCCAGATCGAGCGTCGAGCGCAGGTGGCGCAGGATCAGCCGGTCCACCTCTTCCATTGCAAACGGCTCGGGCGCCGCGCTGTAGTGATGCGAGTCCCCGACCACTAGAGACCCGTCGGCGCTCTGGACCACGATCAGATGAACGCCATGCGCCAGCGACGCCGCTTCCTCTTTTTGAAGGCGCGCGCGCAAGGCCGCCGCTTCAGGCAACGTGCTGTAGCCCTCGTAGCGCACGAGGCTCAGGTCCATCATCACCGAGCCCGGCAGACGGAACCCGGCCTCCGGCTGAACACGCAGCATCTGAAGCCGGCACAGTCGCAGCGGGTGCGCGGCGATGCGGTCCGCGAAGAGGCCGTGCAGTTCGGTGTTGGTGCAGACGACGACGCGCTCTGCGTGCAGGGTTTCGCGCGACGTGCGCACGCGAGGCGTCGCGACTTCGAGCACGGCCTCGGAAAAACGGAACGCCACGCCGTGCACTTCAGCCAGCCAGCGCGTCAGCAGGCCGATGGCGGTGCGCGACTCGACGCGCAGTTCGTGCGGACTGAACAGCACCGAGCGCGCTTCCTCCAGACGCAGCGAGGGTGCCTTGGCCTGGGCCTCGGCCGCCTCGATCAGCTGGCAGGCCTCGCCCATCGGCGTGCGCAAGAACGCTTCGAGCACCGCATGCGCTTCCGGCCGATAGGCCGCCAACCACAGATGGCGGTGAACGATCTCGATGTCGGCCTGCGGCGCGATGGCCGTCCACACGTCGCGCGAGTGCATGGCTCGCCGCCAGGTGTCGCCAGGCGCCTGACCGGTGACGGTCACGAAGCCGAAATTGCGGATCGACGCGCCGATGCACGCGGCGTCGCGTTCCACCACGCAGACCTTCAGGCCGCTCGCAGCGGCGGTATAGGCATGGGCCAGGCCGACGATGCCGGCGCCCACCACGATCACATCAAAGGAAGTGCCTGCTGCACTCATCGATTTCTCCAGGCTTGGGTCTTGGCGAGCGTGGAACGCGCCGCCAATGCAAAAAGGCCGCGGCCGATCGCGGCCGTCAGCATGATCAGCGAGGCCATGGCCGCCGCCGGCGCCACGTCCCCGGCGTCATCCATGTTCAGCACGGCAATCGCCGCCAGCGTGGTCTGCGGCGAGTAGAGAAAGACCACTGCCGACACCGTCGTCATTGCGTTGACGAAGAAGTAGCCCGCGACGTTGAGCACGGTGGGCAGTGCGACCGGCAAGTGCACACGCCATAGCGTGCGCCAGAAAGGCACCCCCATCGACTCGGACACCAGCTCGTACTCGCGGTCGAGCTGGCGCAGCGCGGTCAGCGACGTGAGGTGGGCAACCGAAAAGAAATGCGCCACCGTGCACACCACGAGGATCGCCATGCCGCCATAGAGACCATGCAGGGGATTCGACGACGAATTGAAAAAGAAGATGTAGCCCACGCCGAGCACCAGCCCGGGCACCGCCAGCGGCAGGTTGGCCAGCAGATTGAGCAGCTCGCGCAACAGACCGAAATGGCGCGGCTTCTCGACCAGATAGGCCGAAAGAAAGGTCGCGATGGCCCCCACCGCCGCCGCGCCAACCGCAAGGCGCAGCGAATTGACGTAGCTGCCCCAGCCGCCGCCGTCCATGTTGCCGAAGTCGTAGTTCTTGAGCGACGGCGCGAGCTGGTAGGGCCAGTAGGTCGCCAACGATGCGAACACCGCCATGCCGATCATCACCACGATGCACGCAGCGATCAGAACGCAGGCGAGCAACAGCGCGCGGTCGCGAACGGGCACCGGTTCCGGCCCATGCGGCGTGGCACGTGCCGACAACGCGGCGGCCTGCCGGTTGCGCACACGGCGCTCGACCATGAACGACAGGACGGCCGGAACGAGCAGCACGAAGCCCACGACCGCGCCCATCTGGAAGTTCTGCTGTCCGACCACCTGCTTGTAGATGTCGGTGGCGAGCACGCCGGTCTGGCCGCCGACCACCTTGGGGACGCCGAAGTCGGTGATGACGAGGACGAACACCACCATGCCGGCCACGATCAGCCCGTAGCGCGACGCCGGCAAGGTCACCGTGCGAAAGACGCGCCAGCGCGACGCGCCGAGCGTCTCCGCGGCTTCGTAGAGGCGACCATCGGAGGTCGACATGGCGGTGGTCAGGATGAGCAGCGCATGCGGCAAGGTCCAGAACACGGAGCCGAGCACGATGCCCAACGGTCCGTAGATCGACACATCGCCCAGCCAGCCCTTGAACACGCCCTGGTTGCCGAAAAGGTAGACGAGACTGATGGCCGGCAGCAGCGACGGTGCGAGCAGCGGCATCAGCGCGATGGCTCTCAGCAGCCCCTTGGCGCGCATGCACGAGAGCGTGAGGCCGTAGGCATAGACATAGGCGATGCCCGTGCACAGCACCGCGCTCACCGACGCAAGCCAGACGCTGTTGAAGGCCGAGCGCACGAGCGCCGGATTGTCGAGATAGCGGGCAAAGTTCGCGAGGCCGACGAAGCCTCCGGCGCGGTCGAAGAAACTCTGGCCGACCAGGGCGCCCACCGGCAGCGCCACGATGACGACCAGCGCCGCCACGGCCAGCAACGCAGCAATGCCGACGAGCCAACGATCGCGATCGAATGCGCCGCGCTGCCTGGCCTGCTCGACGGCAGGAACGATGCGCGTCGACACGTCCACGGGATCGGCGCGAAGGGGCGCGGTCAACGCGCCAACACCGACAACGCGTGCTGCGGCAGTTGGATATGCACCATGCTGCTGGGCACCAGCGGATCTGCGGCGCGGTGGTCGATCGGCAAGTCCACCTCGATCTCCATGCCCAGCGGCTCGCAGGCCAGGCGCGCTGCGGTGCGGTTGCCGAAGAACTCGGTGGCCAGCAATCGGGCGGCGAAACTGTTGGCGCCGACGTCGTCGCCGAATCGACGGACCACGACGTGCTCGGGCCGGATGCCAACCGTGGCTTGGCTACCTACGCCGACGTCGCCGGACGGGCACAGCAGTTCGCTGTCACGCACGCGCACCTTGCCATCGGGCAGTACCGTGGCCGGCAGCATGTTCATGCGGCCGACGAAGCTGGCGACGAAGCGCGTGCGCGGACGGTGATACAACTCGCCGGGCGTGCCCGCCTGTTCGATGCGGCCGTCGTGCATCAGCACGACGCGGTCGGCCATCGAGAGCGCTTCTTCCTGGTCGTGCGTCACCATGATCGTGACGACGCCGAGCCGCTTCTGCAGCGCGCGGATTTCACCGCGAAGGCTCGCGCGCACCTGCGCATCGAGCGCGGAGAGCGGCTCGTCCAGAAGGAGCAACCGCGGATTCGGCGCGAGCGCGCGCGCCAGCGCCACGCGCTGCTGCTGCCCGCCAGAAAGTTGCACGGGGTACTTGTCGGCGTGCGCGGCAAGGCCGACCAGGTCGAGCATCTCGCGCGATCGCTTGGCGATCTCGCGCGCCAACGCGCCGGTCGGCTGCAGGCCGTAGGCAATGTTCTGCGCCGCCGTGAGGTTGGGAAACAACGCGTACGACTGGAACACGACGCCGAAGCCGCGTGCCGCCGGCGGCAGCCCGCCGATGTCCTGGCCGTTCAGTTCCAGCTTGCCGGCGTCCGCGTGCTCGATGCCGCAAACGATGCGCAGCAGCGTGGTCTTGCCGCAGCCCGATGGCCCGAGCAGGCACACGAATTCGCCCGGCTCGACGTCCAGGTCGATGCCGTCCAGCACCCGCGTCGCGCCGAACGACTTGCCGATGCCACGCAGGGAAAGAAAACTCACTGCGGCGCCTTCTTCTCCGATTTCGATTCGTAGCGGCGCGACCATTCGGCCAGGATGCGCTCGCGGTTCGCGGCAGCCCAGTCGAAGTCATTCTTGGCCAGCAGCTTTTCGACGTCGCCCGGCACGAATTCCAGCTTCTCCTGGATGCCCGGCAGCGCGAGCACCGCGAAATTCTTCGCGTAGAGCTCGTTGGCCTGCTTCGTCGCGGCCCAGTCGGCCAAGGCCTTCGCGGCTTCGGGCTTCTTGGTGGTCTTCATGATGCCGGTGGCTTCCATGTCCCAGCCGAGACCTTCCTTGGGCAACACGATGTCGATGGGCGCGCCGTCACGCTTGGTCTTGTTGGCGCGGTATTCGAAGGACATGCCCAGCGCGAATTCGCCTGCGCCGGCCTGGCGGCAGGGCTTGCTGCCGGACTGGCTGTAGATGCCGATGTTCTGGTGCAGCGCGTCCATGTATTGCCACGCCTTCTGCTCGCCCATCATCTGGATCCACCCTGAAACCATCAGGTAGCCGGTGCCCGACGCGGCCGGGTTCGGCATCGTGATCTGGCCCTTGTAGACGGGATTCGTCAGGTCGGCCCAACTCGTCGGCTTCGGCAGGTTCTTCTTCTGCGCTTCGACGGTGTTGAAGCAAATGGCGGACGACCACACGTCCATGCCGACCCACTTGGGCGGGTTGGCGCTGTCACGCATCGTGGGCTTGATGGCTTCGAGGCCCTTCGGCGCATAGGGCTGGAGCATGCCTTCCTTGTCGAGCAGCATCAGCGATGTGGCGGCCAGGCCCCAGACGACGTCGGCCTGCGGATTGGCCTTCTCGGCCAGCAGCTTTGCAGTGACGATGCCGGTGGAATCGCGGACGAACTTCAGCTCGATGTTGGGGTTGTCCTTCTCGAAGGCCGCCTTGTAGGCCTGCACCTGGTCCGCTTCGAGCGCGGTGTAGACCAGCAGCTCCGTACGGCCTTGCGCGGCCGCGCCGACGCCGATGGTCAGCAGAAGGGCGGGCAGGGTCCATTGAAAAGTGCGACGCAACATGAGATTCCTCTTCGGTATTGGATAGATGGCGGGCAAGGCCGCCGATCGGTGCGCGTTCGGCGCAAAGCCGGCTGATGATGGGAGGGAGATGTGACAAGGGTTTGTCAAATCCCTCCCCCAAATGACGGCTCGCCACCCAGCTGTCACGCCGAAGTCATCGAATTCATGTTTCAGCGCCGATTAAGACTGCGGCGCGTCCCGGCGCTACGATGAAAGGCAACGCGCCGTTCGGGCGTGCACCCATGCTCATGCCCATGACTTCTCCAGACGGCTCCAAGAACATCATCTCCACCCTGCGGCGTATCGGCGCACTGGCGGCGCCCTACTTCCAATCGGAAGAGAAATGGATCGCCCGCGGCCTGCTCGCCGCGATCGTTGCGCTCAATCTCGGCGTGGTCTACATGCTGGTGCTCAACAACCAGTGGTATGCGCGCTTCTACGACGCGTTGCAGAACAAGGACCAGGCGGTGTTCTGGCGCGAGATCGTCTTCTTCTGCTGGATCGCCGCCGCATACATCGTCATCGCGATCCTCAAGTTCTATCTGACACAGTTGTTGCAATTGCGCTGGCGGGCGTGGATGACGCGCAGCTACCTGGCACGCTGGATGGCCGACCACACCTTCTACCATCTCGAACTGGCGCGCTACGGCCAGCGCGACGGCCAGTCGCCGGACAACCCCGACCAGCGGATCCAGGAAGACATGCAGATCTTCACCGACTACACGATGACGCTGTCGATGGGCCTGCTCAACGCCGTGGTCACGCTGGTGAGCTTCATCGGCATCCTGTGGGGACTGAGCGGGATCACCAGCTTCACGCTCTTCGGCACCGAACACACGATTCCCGGCTCGATGGTCTGGATTGCGCTGCTCTACTGCGCCGCGGGCACTGTCATCACGCACTACATCGGCCGGCCGCTGATCGGGCTCAACTACCAGCAGCAACGTTTCGAGGCCGACTTCCGCCATCACCTGGTGCGCGTGCGCGAATACAGCGAAGCCATCGCGCTCGACCGTGGCGAACAGGTCGAACACGGGCAACTCAAGCTGCGCTTCGGTTCCGTGCTGAAGAACTACCTGCAACTCATCAACAAGCAGAAGAACCTGGTGGCCTTCACGGCTTCGTTCGGCCAGGCCTCGGTGATCTTCGCCTTCATCGTGCAAGCGCCGCGCTTCTTCAGCGGCGCCATCCAGCTCGGCCAGTTGATGCAGGTCAACTCCGCCTTCGGGCGGGTGCAGGACTCACTCAGCTGGTTCGTCGACAACTATGACCGCGTCGCCGTCTGGCGTGCCACGGCGGACCGGCTCACCTCGTTCGAGGCCGCCATGCGCGCCCACGCCGACAGCAAGAGCGCCCTTGAACGCACGCCTGCCGTCAGCGGCCAGGGCCTGCGCACGGCTGGCGTCAGCGTCGCGTTGCCCGACGGCGCGCCGCTGATCCGCAATGCTGCGCTGTCGGTGCAGCCCGGCGAAAGCGTGTTGCTGCAAGGTCCTTCGGGCAGCGGCAAGTCGACGCTGTTCCGTGCCTTCGCCGGCATCTGGCCTTTCGCGAACGGCCAGGTTTCGATGCCCGCGAACGCGATGTTCATTCCGCAGCGGCCCTACGTGCCCAACGGCCGGCTGCGCGATGCGCTCGCCTATCCGCACGCGGCCAGCGAGTTCACCGAAGAGCAGCTCGTGCAGGCGCTGAACGAAGCCCTGCTGCCCGACCTTGCCAGCCGCCTCGACGACAGCGACGCCTGGAGCCAGAAGCTGTCAGGCGGCGAGCAGCAACGCCTCGCGATCGCCCGTGTGTTGTTGCGCAAACCGGCATGGCTGTTCGCGGATGAAGCCACCAGCGCACTCGACGCCGAAGCCGAGGAAACACTGTACAAGCGCCTCGCAGCCGGCGTCCGCGCAGCCGGTGGCGCGATGGTCTCGATCGCGCACCGCGCCTCGGTCGGCAGCTTCCACGACAAGCGCTGGACGCTGGTGCCCGAATCCGACGGCGGCGCCGCCCGCTACAGGGTCGAAGCCACGTAACGTTCCCAGCCTCGCGCGCGCAACTCGCAGGCAGGGCAGTTGCCGCAGCCGTAGCCCCATGCGTGGCGCTGGGTGCGGTCGCCGAGATAGCAAGTGTGCGTCTCCTCGACGATCAACTCGACCAGCGCCTCGCCGCCCAGGCGGTGCGCCATCGACCAGGTCTCTGCCTTGTCGATCCACATGAGCGGCGTCTCGACCACAAGGCGCCGGTCCATGCCCAGCGAGAGCGCCAGTTGCATCGCCTTCATGGTGTCATCGCGGCAGTCCGGGTAGCCGGAGTAGTCGGTCTCGCACACGCCGGTGACGATCACGTCCAGACCTCGCCGATAGGCCAGCGCACCGGCCAGCGTGATGAACAACAGGTTGCGCCCCGGGACGAAGGTGTTCGGCAGCCCGTTGGCCTGCATCTCGAAGGCGATGTCCTGCGTGAGCGAAGAAGCGCTGACCTGTTTCAGCACATCGACCGACAGCATGTGGTCGTCACCGAGCCGCGGCGCCCAATCCGGGAAGCGCTCCCGCACCTGGTCCAGCACCTTGGACCGGACGTCCAACTCGATCCGGTGACGCTGTCCGTAGTCGAAACCGACGGTCTCCACGCGCTCGTACTTGTCGAGCGCATCGGCCAGACAGGTGGTGGAGTCCTGGCCGCCGGAGAAGAGGACGAGTGCGGTGGTGTGCATGGCGATCGCGGTTTCGGAAAAAACCACGAGTTTGGCACCCCCGGGCGCAGACGACTACACCACCATCCGTATCAAAGAAAGCGTTCGAGCAACTTGCGCGATGGGCGGTCCAGCGCCTTCACGTCGGGTATGCGGAACTGCACGCCATGCGCGCTCGCAATCAGCAGCGCGCCCCCTTCCAGCCGTCGAATGTCCTCTTCGGCCTTGAGCACGAAGCTGGTCTCACCGCGGTCAGTGTTCACGTGCCACGTGCTGGGCACGCCGAAGCTCGACACCCGGTGAAGCTTCAGCAGCGTCGGCGCGAAGTCGCGCGCGACAAGATCCTCGTTGAGCAGCGTGCGCAAGGGCGCGGGCAGATCGGCGATGCGGTCGACCCAGACGATTTCGCGTCCATCGGTCCCGACCAGCGAAATACCGTCGTCCGGCGCGGTGAGCGGAAAGGCCCGCACCGGCACGACGCCAACGTGGCGCACGCCTTCGGCATCGGTCAGCACGAGGCGCCCGAAAGCATCGCGTTCGAGTTGGAATCCCTTGTTCATGCTGCTCATGCGTCCCCCGCCGGATGGGCTGCGTGGCCACCCAGGGCCATTGCCACCGCCGTACGCTCGGCGGCTGCCCCCGCGCTCTCGTCATCAGCCTGCCGAAGTTGCGCCTGGTAGAGCCGCCAATAGGCACCCTGCTTTTCCATGAGCGCGTCATGTGGCCCGACTTCCACGATCTCGCCGCGATCCATCACCACCAGCCGGTCGGCCTTGCGCAACGTGGAGAGCCGGTGCGCGATCGCGATGGTCGTGCGGCCTTTCACGAGGTTGTCGAGAGCCTTCTGGATTTCCTTCTCGGTCTCGGTGTCGACCGCCGAGGTGGCCTCGTCGAGGATGAGGATGCGCGGGTCGATCAGCAATGCACGCGCAATGCTGATGCGCTGGCGCTCGCCGCCCGACAGCCCTTGGCCGCGCTCGCCGACGAGCGAGTCGTAGCCGTGCGCAAGGCGCAGGATGAAGTCGTGCGCATGCGCCGCGCGAGCCGCGGCCACGATTTCCTCCCGCGTGGCGTCGGGCTTGCCGTAGGCGATGTTCTGGGCAATCGTGCCGAAGAACAGGAAAGGCTCCTGCAGCACCAGCCCCACATGCCGCCGATAGTCCGACACGGCGAAGCGGCGGATGTCGGTGCCGTCGACCTTGATGGCCCCATCGGTCACGTCGTAGAAGCGGCAGATCAGGTTGACCAGCGTGCTCTTGCCCGAGCCGCTGTGGCCGACGAGGCCGATCATTTCGCCCGGTTCGATCACGAGGTCGAGGTCGCGGATCACCGCGCGGCTGCCGTAGCGGAAGCCGAGGTCGGCCATCTCGATGCGGCCCTGGATGCGTTCGACCTTCACCGGGTTGGCCGGCTCCGGGACGTTGCTCACATGGTCGAGGATGTCGAAGATGCGCTTGGCACCGGCCGCCGCCTTCTGCGTGACCGATACGATGCGGCTCATCGAATCCAGCCGCGTATAGAAGCGGCCGATGTAGGCGATGAACGCGGTGAGCACACCGACCGTGATGCTGCCGCGCGCCACCTGCCAGATGCCGAAGCCCCAGACCACCAGCAGCCCGATCTCGGTCAGTAGCGACACGCTCGGCGTGAAGAGCGACCAGGTCTTGTTGAGCTTGTCGTTGACCTGCAGGTTGTAGAGGTTCGCGGACCGGAATCGGTTGGCTTCGCGCTTTTCCTGCGCGAAGGCCTTCACCACGCGGATGCCGGGGATGGTGTCGGCGAGCACGTTGGTGACCTCGCTCCAGACGCGGTCGATCTTCTCGAAGCCGGTGCGCAGCCGGTCGCGCACGACATGGATCATCCACGCGATGAAAGGCAGCGGCACCAGCGTCACGACCGCGAGCAGCGGATTGATCGAGAACAGGATCACCGCGGTCATGGCGATCATCAGCACGTCGGTCAGGAAATCCAGCGCATGCAGCGACAGGAAGACGTTGATGCGGTCGGTCTCCGAGCCGATGCGCGCCATGAGGTCGCCGGTGCGCTTGCCGCCGAAGTAATCCAGCGGCAACGTCAGCAAGTGTTCGTAAGTGGTGGTGCGCAGGTCGGCACCGATGCGTTCGGATACCAGCGCCAGCAGGTAGGTGCGCGCCCAGCCCAGCGCCCAGCCCACCAGGGCCGAGGCCAACAGCGCGCCGAGGAACATCACGACCTTCGCCACGGCGATCTTCTGCCCGTTCTGGAACGGGATCAGGATGTCGTCCATCAGCGGGATCGTCAGATACGGTGGCACCAGCGTCGCGGCGGTCGAGGCCAGCGTCAGGAGAAAGCCGCTGATCAACTGCTTGCGGTAAGGCTTGGCAAAGCGTCCCAGGCGCAACAGCACCCAGGTCGACGGCGGCGTCTGAAGTTCGGGTTCGACCGCCGCCTCATCGGCGTCGGCGCCGGCGGCTGTCACCTGCGCGACTCCAGCGACCTGCTGCGTGAACAGTTTCTGAAGGCGCAGTGCCGCCGGTTGCTGGGCCAGCGTGTAGCGCCAGCGAGCCAACCGGCCCCTGCCGTCCTGCAGATCGAGCGTCCCTATCCCGGCGTGATCGGCCAAATGCAGGTCCAACTCCGCCGCCGGCAGCGGCCATTCGGACCAGGCGCCCCCGGCGTCGCGCGCCATCAGGCGGCGGTCTGTCAGCGCCAGCAGACCGGATGTAAACCGAAGTTCCCCGTCGAGGTCAACCGGGAGCGTCGCCAGAACGTTTTCCGCGACAGAGAGCCGGCTTTTTAAAGCTTCCGAAGCTCCTTCTGATTCGCCCTCCGGGGTGCCGACTGGATCGTGATGTTGCATTGTGTTTCTATATTTCCGGCCCGCTGCCGGACCCTTCATGGCGCTCGCCGGGCGCCGATTCTGACCGATCGCCATGGGTGCGCCTGAAGGCGCCGCAGTGCTCGGCCAAAGCACATCGAACGTTTTCATGACCCGTTTCGACGACATCCGCCTGCTGCGCATCAACTATTTGCGTGGCCCCAACCTGTGGACCTACCGCCCCGTGCTGGAGGTCTGGCTCGACCTCGGCGCGCTGGAGGACCATCCGTCCAACACCATTGCCGGTTTCACCGACCGGCTCACCACGCTGCTGCCGGCGCTGATCGAGCACCACTGCGGCGTCGGCGAGCGCGGCGGCTTCATCCAGCGCCTGACCGAAGGCACCTGGGCCGGCCATGTGCTGGAACACGTGGTGATCGAACTGCTCAATCTCGCCGGCATGCCGACCGGCTTCGGCCAGACGCGCAGCACCTCGCAGCATGGCGTCTACCGGATGGTGTTCCGCGCCCGCGATGAACAGGTCGCCCGCGTCGCCCTGGCCGAAGGCCACCGCTTGCTGATGGCTGCCATCAACAACGCCCCCTTCGACGCCGCCGACGTCCAGCGCGCAGTCGATGCCGTCAAGGCCAAGGTCGAGGATTGCTACTTGGGCCCGAGCACTGCCTGCATCGTGGGCGCAGCCACCGACCGCGGCATCCCGCACATGCGGCTCAACAGCGGCAACCTGGTGCAGCTCGGCTACGGTGCCAACCAGCAGCGCATCTGGACGGCCGAGACCGACTACACCAGCGCCATCGGCGAATCGATCGCCAGCGACAAGGAACTGACCAAATCACTGCTCGCGAGCTGCGGCGTGCCGGTGCCTGAAGGCCAGGTCGTCGCCAATGCCGAGGAAGCGTGGGACGCCGCCGAGGACATCGGCCTGCCTGTGGCGGTCAAACCTTCCGACGCCAACCACGGCCGTGGGGTTTCGCTCGAACTCCACACACGGGAAGAGGTCATCGCCGCCTTCGCGGTCGCCGAGCCCGAGGGCAGCGACGTGATGGTCGAGCGCTTCATCCGCGGGTCGGAGCACCGGCTACTGGTGGTCGGCGGCCAGGTGGTCGCCGCAGCGCGCGGCGAGATCATCACCGTCACCGGCGACGGCACGTCGACCGTGGTCCAGCTCATCGACAGCCAGCTCAACAGCGACCCCCGTCGCGGCGCGGAAGAGGAATATCCGCTGGACGTCATCGTCCTCGAGACCGACGCCAAGCTTCAGCTCGAACTCAAGCGCCAGGATCTCGACGGCGCATCCGTGCCCGCATCGGGCCGGGTCGTCACGATCCAGCGCAACGGCAACATGTCGATCGACTGCACCGACCAGGTGCATCCGGAAGTCGCGCACGCTGCCGTCCTTGCCGCCCGCGTGGTCGGCCTGGACATCGCGGGCATCGACCTCGTGGCGCAAGACATCGCCCAGCCGCTCGCGGCCCAGGGCGGCGCGATCGTCGAAGTCAACGCCGGTCCCGGCTTGCTGATGCACCTGAAGCCGGCCGTCGGCTCGCCTCGCCCGGTCGGCCGCGCGATCTGCGACCACCTGTTCCCGGACGACGCACCGGGCCGCATCCCCGTGGTCGGCGTGGCCGGCTCGCGCGATACGGCCGTGCTGTCGCGGCTGGTCGCCTGGCTGATCGGCCTCGGCGGCCGCCATACCGGCCTGGCTTGCAGCGACGGCCTCTTCCTCGATCGGCGTCGGGTCGACGCGCGCCCGAGCGCCAACTGGCATGCCGGCCATCGCCTGCTGGTGAACCGCGCCGTGCAGGCCGTGGTGATCGAGAACGGCGCCGAAACCATCCTGCGCGACGGCCTCGCCTACGACCGCTGCGAAGTCGGCATCGTGACCGACCTCGAAGGCTCGGAGTCGCTTGCCGAATTCGACATCACCGAGAGCGACCAGATGGTCAAGGTGCTGCGCACGCAGGTGGACGTCGTGCTGCCCGAAGGCACCGCCGTTCTCAATGCCGCCGACCCGCGCGTGGCCAGCCTGGCGCCGCTGTGCGATGGCGCCGTGATCCTCTATGCCGCCGACCCGCAGGCCGAAGCGCTGGCGAAGCACCGGGCCGATGGCGGCAAGGCCGTTGTCGTGCGGCAGGACCGCGTGGTCCTGGCGAACGGCAGCAGCGAGTCCTTCCTGCCCGGACTCGGCCGGCTCACCATCTGGCGTGCCACGCATGTCGGCGTCAGCCTCGAAAGCCTGCTGGCCGCGGTCGCCGCAGCCTGGGCGCTGGGCATCCCGCTCAACCTGATCGGCGCCGGCGTCGAAGCCTTCGAAGCAGACCTGCAGGCTGCACTTGCATCGCTGCAACTGTCGCAGACGCTGGTTGCACCCGAACACCAATTTGCCTAGATGAAACCCCCGCGCTTCGCGTCCGCGCAAGCGGCGCGAAGCAACGGAGGGAGATAACAACATGGACATCACACGCATCCGCGCCCTGCGCGGCCCCAATCTCTGGAGCCGCCACACCTGCATCGAGGCGATCGTCAACTGCAAGGACGACGAGAACGCCATCGGGCGCCTGGCCGGCTTCGAGCCTCGCCTTCGCGCGCTCTTCCCGACCATCGGCGAACTGCATCCGATCGTGCTCGGCCAGCCGCTTGCGCTGGCCCATGTGCTCGAAAACGCTGCCGTGGCGCTGCAGGCGCAGGCGGGCTGCGCAGTCAACTTCGGCCATACCTCGCGCACCATCGAGGAAGGCGTCTACCAGGTCACCTTCCAGTACAGCGAAGAAGCGGTCGGCCGCCGCGCGCTGGAGTTGGCCAGGCAGCTCATCGACGCCGCGCAGAACGGCGCGGGATTCGACGCCACGGCGGCTATCACGGAGCTGCGCGATCTGGACGAATCCGAACGCCTCGGCCCGAGCACCGGCTCCATCGTCGACGCGGCCGTCGCACGCGGCATTCCGTACCGGCGCCTCACCAGCGGCAGCCTGGTGCAGTTCGGCTGGGGTTCCAGGCAGCGCCGCATCCAGGCGGCCGAAGTCGACAGCACAAGCGGCGTCGCCGAAGCCATCGCGCAGGACAAGGAACTCACCAAGCAACTGCTCAACGCGGCCGGCGTACCCGTTCCGCTCGGCCGTCCGGTGACGGACGCCGACGACGGCTGGGCCGCGGCCCAGGACATCGGGCTGCCGGTGGTCGTCAAGCCGCAGGACGGCAACCAGGGCAAGGGCGTCACGGTCAATATCACGTCGCGCGAGCAGCTCAATGCCGCCTACGCGTCGGCAGCGGTCTACGGCGAGGTGATGGTCGAGAAATTCCTTCCCGGCTTCGACTTCCGCCTGCTCGTCGTCGGCGACCGGCTGGTGGCGGCGGCCCGCCGCGATCCGCCGCAGGTGATCGGCGACGGCGCCAAGACCGTTCGCGAACTCGTCGACATCGTCAACCAGGACCCGCGCCGCGGCGAGGGGCACGCGACCTCGCTCACCAAGATCCGGCTCGACGACATTGCCGTCGGCCGCCTCGAAGCGCAAGGCCTGACACCCGAGAGCGTGCCCGCACTCGGCCAGCGCGTCGTGCTGCGCAACAACGCCAATCTTTCGACCGGCGGCACCGCCACCGACGTGACCGACACGGTGCATCCCGAAGTCGCCGCGCGCGCGGTCGATGCGGCTCAGATGGTCGGCTTGCACATCTGCGGCGTCGACATGGTTTGCGAGAACGTGCTGCGCCCGCTCGAAGAACAGCACGGCGGCGTGGTCGAGGTCAATGCCGCGCCCGGGCTGCGCATGCATATCTCGCCCTCGTTCGGCCGCGGCCGCGCGGTCGGCGAAGCGGTGATGGACACCCTCTTCGCCCACGGCGACGATGGCCGCATCCCGGTCGTGGCCGTGACCGGCACCAATGGCAAGACGACGACTGCACGACTGATCAACCACCTGCTCGCCGCCAGCGGCCTGCGCACCGGCATGACCAACACCGACGGTGTCTACGTCGACGGCCGCCAGACCGACAGCGGCGACTGCAGCGGCCCGAAGAGCGCGCGCAACGTGCTGCTCCATCCGGATGTCGACGCGGCCGTGTTCGAAGTGGCGCGCGGCGGCATCCTGCGCGAAGGCCTCGGCTTCGACCGCTGCCAGGTGGCAGTGGTGACCAACATCGGCAGCGGCGACCACCTCGGCCTGAACTACATCACGACGGTGGAAGACCTGGCCGTTCTCAAGCGCGTGATCGTGCGCAACGTGGCGCCCACCGGCTACGCCGTGCTCAACGCGGCCGACCCGAACGTCGCCGCGATGGCAGCGAGTTGCCCCGGCAGCGTGATCTTCTTCACCGCCGACCGCCAGCATCCGGTGATGGCCACGCACCGCGCGCAGGGCAGGCGCACGGTCTATGTGGACCAGGACGCGGTGATCGCCGCGGAAGGCTCGTGGCGGGAGCGCATTCCGCTGCGCGACGTGCAGATCACCCGCAACGGCACCATCGGCTTCCAGGTCGACAACGTGATGGCAGCGATCGCCGCGGCCTGGGCCGTGGGCCTCGACTGGGATGCCATCCGCAGCGGCCTCGCCAGCTTCAAGAACGACGCCGCGGGCGTGCCGGGCCGCTTCAACGTGATGGACTATCGCGGCGCGACCGTGATCGCCGACTACGGCCACAACACCGACGCCATGCGGGCGCTGGTCGCCGCCGTCGACACGATGTCCGCGAAGAAGCGCTCGGTCGTGATCAGCGGCGCGGGCGACCGCCGCGATTGCGACATTCGCGACCAGACCGCGATCCTCGGCGAGGCCTTCGACGACGTCATCCTCTATCAGGACGCGGCCCAGCGTGGCCGCGCCGACGGCGAGGTGATGGCACTCCTGCGGCAAGGGCTCGAGGGCGCGCAGCGCACGCGCTTCGTCGACGAGATCCGCGGCGAATTCATCGCCATCGATTCCGCCCTCGCACGCCTGCAGCCCGGCGACCTCTCGCTGATCCTGGTCGATCAGGTCGAGGAAGCGCTCGCCCACCTGGCCAAGCGCATCGCCGAAGGCTGACCCGCCGCGGCGGGCGAAATGCTTCTGCGAGTCGTCTGCCCGCCCTTTTGCCGGACTGGTCCGACACGAAGGCGAGGCGAGGGGGGCTGGTCTCAGGTCCTTTCGTCTCGCATACTCCGATTTCCGCCGGCGTGAGGCAGCGCATCCTCTCGGGTGCAAGGCCGCGCCGCAACCCAAGGAGTACCCATGAAGAACGCTCTTCGTTCGTGTCTCGCAGTCCTCGTGGCGACCGGTGGCCTCGCTGCCGCCTCGGCCGCCCTTGCCCAGTCTTCCTCCAAGTCGTCGCTCCCCTGCGACGGTGTGCACCAGAACAAGCAGGCGTGCCTTCGCGAAAGAGGCGCGGCGGCCCAGACGTCCTTCCCCAAGGTCGACGACGCCACGTTGCGGCAGAACGCGCTTGCGCGCTGCAGCCGGCAGCCGCCCTCCGACCGTGCAGCCTGCGAAGCGCGGATCACCGGCGCCGGATCGACCACCATCAGCGGCAGCGTGCTGGGAGGCGGCGTGATTCGCACGACCGAGACGCCGGTACCCGCGCAATAGACTTCTGCTGCGCTTGAACGGAAATCCCGCTTCGTCACGCGGCTGTCACAAATGGCGCGGCGGCGCTGGATATAGTCGTGGGCTAGTTTCAACGAGGAAAACTTCCCCATGAATGCCATCAAGGTCGCCCGTCGATTCATCGAAACCGACCCGACCAACGAGTCGGCAAAAATCCTTGCCCGCCTGGTGCTGGCGCTCGAATCGGAGCACAGCTTCGAACTCGTCACGCTCTATGACCTCGACTACAAGAGCTTCCAGCTGGCGATGGACATCCTGAAGGAATGGCGCCTGGATCGCTACTACGCCAGCAAATCCAAGTTGTTCGATCTGGCGCAGCAGGTCACCGACTTGCCGGGCTGATTGCGACGCGCAAGCGGCGACAACGGATCAGTGACCGAATTCGAACTCAAGTTCCAGGTCGACCCGCAGCACCGGGCCGCGGTTGAAGCGGCGGTGGCCCGTGGCCGCTCGCACGTCGAGCGGTTGCGCGCCCGCTACTTCGACACGGCGGACGGCGCGCTGGCCGCCGAGCGCCTGGTGCTTCGCTTGCGCAAGGAAGGCCAGGCGTGGCGGCAGACCGCCAAGGCGCCGACCAACAGCCTGCTCGAGCGCCACGAACACAATGTGGATCTGCCCCCCGCCGGCGCACGCGATGTGCCCGTGCCCAGCATCGCGCGGCATGAAGGCACGCCCGTCGGCGACCTGATCCGCGACGCATGCCGCAAGGCCGGCCACGACCCGGCAACGGTCGAACTCGTTCCCCTCTATGGCACGGACGTCCGCCGCACCACGCGCGAAATGCGCACCGGCGATGCGCTGGTCGAACTGGCCTTCGATCGCGGCGAAGTGCGCGCGGGCGAACGCGCGCACGCGCTGTGCGAACTCGAGATCGAGCTGAAAGGCGGCAGTCCGCGATCCATGCTCGAACTCGCCCAGCGTTGGCGCAACCGGTACGAGCTCTGGCTCGACACCGTGTCGAAATCCGTACGCGGCCAGCGGCTGGCACAAGGCACGCTCTTTGGTGATGCGGTGAAAGCCCGTGCACCGGAACTGCACAACGATCTGGACGCGCCGGAAGTCTTCCGCGCCGTGCTCAAGACCTGCCTGGCGCAAATCCTCCCCAATGCAAGCGAAGTCGCCGCCGGCAGTACCGACGCCGAGCACGTGCATCAGTTGCGCGTCGGCATCCGCCGACTGCGAACGGCACTGCGCGAGATGGCGGAACTTGCGCCCGCCATCGACCCCACGTGGGATCCGGCGCTGACGGACGCTTTTCGCGCGCTCGGTCAGCAGCGCGATCACGATCACCTCACCCAGACCGTGCAGCCGGCGCTCGAAGCCATCGGCGCGCCGCCAGTCGATTGGGCCGGCAGCTTCGCCGACCTGCCTGATCCTCGCGATGTGGTGCGGGGCCCGGCATTCCAGTCCGTGCTCATGGCGCTGATCGCTGCATCGCTGCCCGTCGAGACGATGGACGAGATCACGCGTGAGGAGGCGGAATGCGCCGGACCGCCTCGCGATGCGCTGCGCGAACGGCTTTCGAAGCTGCATCGGCAGGTGACACGCGACGGCCGCCGATTCGAGGATCTCGAACCTGCCGCGCAGCATCGCGTGCGAAAGCGGCTCAAACGGCTGCGCTACCTCGGCGAGTTCGTCGCTCCGCTGTTCGGCGCGAAAGCAAAGCGCTATCTCAAGCAACTCGAACCCGCGCAGGATGCGCTCGGCGAACACAACGACACCGCGGTCGCGATTGCCGCGTATCGTGAGAACGCCGCCCACGACGGACACGCATGGTTCGCGGTGGGATGGCTCAGCGCGCGCCAGCCCGCCAGCGCCGTCGAATGCCGGAAGGCGCTCGACAAAGTGGCCGAGGCACGTCCGTTCTGGTAGTGAGATTCAATGAGAGTGCCGCGGCACGGCAGCGCCGCGGCACCCGACCAGAAAATCGAAATCGCAGCCTTCATCGGCCTGCAGCACGTGCTCCACATAGAGCCGCTGGTAGCCACCGCCTTTCACATGGGCCGGCGCACGCGCGATGGACGCCAGGCGATCGGTCAGTTCCGCATCGCTGATGTCGAGATGCAGGCGGCCCTGCTCGCAATCGAGTTCGATCCAGTCACCGTCCCGCACCGCCGCGAGCGGACCGCCGTCGGCCGCTTCGGGTGCAACGTGCAGCACCACCGTGCCGTACGCGGTTCCGCTCATGCGCGCATCGGAAATACGCACCATGTCCTTGATGCCCTCGCGCAGAAGCTTCGGCGGCAGCCCCATGTTGCCGACCTCGGCCATGCCGGGGTAGCCCTTGGGCCCGCAGTTTTTCATCACGAGCACCGAATTCGCATCCACGTCGAGCGACTCATCGACGATGCGCGTCTTGTAGTGATCGAAATCCTCGAACACCACCGCACGGCCCCGATGCTTGAGCAACTCGGGTGAAGCGGCGGAGGGCTTGAGCACCGCGCCGCGCGGCGACAGGTTGCCGCGCAGGATGCAGATGCCGCCGTCGTCGATGAGCGGCCTGTCGAGCGGGCGGATCACTTCGTCGTTGTAGCTGGGCGCCTCGCGCACGTTGTCCCACAGCGACCGGCCGTTGACGGTGAGCGCGTCGGGATGCGGCAACAGGCCGTTCTCGCCGAGCCTGCGCAAGACTGCCGGCAGACCGCCCGCGTAGTAGAACTCCTCCATCAGGAAGCGCCCCGAGGGCATGAGGTCGACCAGTGTCGGCGTGCCGCGTCCGATGCGCGTCCAGTCTTCGAGTTCGAGCGCGACGCCGATGCGCCCTGCGATGGCCTTCAGGTGAATCACCGCATTGGTCGAGCCGCCGATCGCGGCGTTGGTACGTATCGCATTCTCGAACGCTTCGCGCGTGAGGATCTTCGACAGCGTCAGCCCTTCGCGCGCCATCTCCACGGCCCGCATGCCCGACATCTGCGCGAGCACATAGCGGCGCGAATCCACCGCCGGAATCGCCGCGTTGTGCGGCAGCGAGACGCCCAGCGCCTCGGCCATGCAGGCCATGGTCGAGGCGGTCCCCATGGTGTTGCATGTGCCTGCCGAACGCGACATGCCCGCTTCGGCCGAAAGAAACTGGTGCACGTCGATCTCGCCGGCCTTCATCGCCTCGTGCAGTTGCCAAACGGCCGTTCCGGAACCGATGTCGTGCCCTTCGAGCTTGCCGTTGAGCATCGGCCCGCCCGTGACGACGATGGCCGGAATGTCGCAACTCGCCGCGCCCATCAGCAATGCCGGCGTGGTCTTGTCGCAGCCCGTGAGCAGCACCACCGCATCGATCGGGTTGCCGCGAATCGCCTCCTCCACATCCATGCTCGCGAGGTTGCGCGTCAGCATCGCGGTCGGCCGCAGATTGGACTCGCCGTTGGAGAACACCGGAAACTCCACCGGAAACCCGCCTGCTTCCGAAATGCCGCGCTTCACGTGCTCGGCGATCTTGCGGAAGTGCGCATTGCAGGGCGTCAGCTCCGACCACGTATTGCAGATCCCGATGACGGGCCGCCCGTCGAACTCGTGATCAGGAATGCCCTGGTTCTTCATCCAGCTGCGGTACATGAAGCCGTTCTTGTCGGCCGACCCGAACCATTCGGTCGAGCGCAGTTTTTTCGGTGTGTCGGACATGCGGGGGATTTCGGTGAAGCCTAGGGACGCTCCGCCGCACGCGCCGAGAACAGGCGCTGCAGCAGGCAGAAGACAAAGAGCAGGACGCCGACCACGATGCGCGTCCACCACGAACTCAGGGTACCGTCGAAGGAAATGAGCGTCTGGATGATCCCGAGCATCAGCACGCCGAACAACGTGCCGATCACGTAGCCGACACCGCCGGTGAGCAGCGTGCCGCCGATCACCACCGCCGCGATCGCATCCAGCTCCATCCCCACCGCGTGCAGCCCATAGCCCGAAAGCATGTAGAAGGTGAACACCACGCCGCCCAGTGCCGAGCAGAAGCCCGAGAGCGTGTAGACGCCGATGACGGTCGAGCGCACCGGCAGCCCCATCAGCACCGCCGATTGTTCGTTGCCGCCGATCGCGTACACCGTGCGGCCGAACGGCGTGTAGTGCGCGACGAACACCGCGAGCGCGACCATCGCCAGCGCGATCAGGCCGCTGAGCGAGATCGATGCCGTGCCCCACACCGGCAGGAGCCACTGCGAGATCTGCGAGTAGGCCTCGTTGGTGATGCTGATCGAATCGATGCTGATCAGATAGCAGAGCCCGCGCGCGAGGAACATCCCCGCCAGCGTCACGATGAAAGGCTGCAGCCGGAAGCGCTCGATCAGCACCCCCATGAAGGCGCCGAACAGCGTGCCCATGACCAGCACCAGCGGAATCACGATCGCGGGACTCCAGCCGTGCTTCTCGACAAGCGCCGCGGAGACCATCGTCGTCAATGCGACCACCGAGCCCACCGACAGGTCGATGCCGCCGGAGAGGATGACGAAGGTCATGCCTACCGCGACGATGCAGAGAAAGGCGTTGTCGATCAGGAGATTGAGGAAGACCTGCGCCGAGAAGAAACCGTTGTAGAAGACCGAGCCCAGCGTCGCCATCAGCACGAAGAGCGAGATGGTCGCGGCCAGCGGCAGGTATTTCGGGTTGAGCCGCGTGCGCGGCCGCCTCGCGGGCGCGTCCGATTCAGGTACCGCCGATTCGGGTACGACTGCGC
This sequence comes from Variovorax sp. 10L426, assembly GCF_056395305.1. Classification (NCBI taxonomy): domain Bacteria; kingdom Pseudomonadati; phylum Pseudomonadota; class Betaproteobacteria; order Burkholderiales; family Comamonadaceae; genus Variovorax; species Variovorax sp. 10L426. The sequence continues at coordinate 314,953 of NZ_JBFTJF010000006.1, forward strand.
TCATCTAACCATCTCCCCACGCGCAGGCCGCTGCACGAGCTGACGGATGCTCGCGCGGAACTCGGCCGACTGCAGCAGCATGACCGCGAAGACAACCGCCGCCTTCACCACCAGGTTGATCTCCGGCGGTACGCCGAGCGAATAGATGCCGTAGGTCAGCGTCTGGATGATCAGTGCACCGATCACGCTGCCCACCAGGCTGAAGCGCCCGCCGGTGAGCGCCGTGCCGCCGAGCGTGACGGCCAGGATGGCATCGAGCTCCAGCAGCTGGCCTGCGTTGTTGCCGTCCGCACTCTTGACGTTGGAGCTGATCAGCAGCCCCGCCACACCCGCACAGAAGCCGCAGAACATGTATGCGCCCACGATGATGCGGCGCGCCCGCACGCCGGCCACGCGTGCCGCGTTCGGATTGATGCCCACCGACTGCACGAAAAGACCCAGCGCACTGCGCGTGATCGCCAGATAGACCAGCGCGAACACCGCAGCAGCCACATAAACCGAGAACGGCAGTCCGAGGAGATAGCCGTTGCCGACGAAAAAGAACGGCGAGTAGTAAATCGTGATGATCTGCCCGCCCGTGATCAGCTGCGCAATGCCGCGTCCGGCCACCATCAGGATCAGGGTCGCGATGATCGGCTGCATCCCTACGCGCGCGACCAACAGGCCGTTCCACAGTCCGCAGACCAGCGCCACGCCGAGCGCCGCGACGATGGCCAGCCACATCGGAAATCGGCTGACCTCGGCTTCGGCGCCGTTGCTCACGACCAGCGAGCCGCCGATCATCCAGGCCGCCAGCGCTCCCGCAATGGCCACCACGGCCCCCACCGAGATGTCGATCCCGCGCGTCGCGATCACGAGCGTCATGCCGAGCGCGACCAGCACCAGCGGCGCCGCGCGGTTGAGGATATCGATCAGGCTGCCGTACAGATGCCCGCTGCGCACTTCCAGATGCAGGAAGCTCGGGTTGAAGACCGCATTGATCGCCAGCAGAATCAGCAACGTGATGATCGGCCACGCCAGCCGATGGCGAAACATGCGAGTCATTGTTCCGCCGCGATGAGCTCGTACACCGCGTCCTCGCTGGCTCCGGCCGGCAGTTCGCCCACCTTGCGCCGCTCGCGCAGCACCACGATGCGATGCGACACGCGCACGACTTCGTTCATTTCCGACGAGATGAACAGCACCGCCATGCCGCCGCGCGCAAGACGAAGGATCTCGTCCATGATCTCCTGCTTGGCTGCGACGTCGATGCCGCGTGTGGGCTCGTCGAGGATCAACAGGCGCGGCTCGATCGCCAGCCAGCGCGCCAGTACCGCCTTCTGCTGATTGCCGCCCGAGAGCAATCCGATCGGCGTCTCGATGCTGGCGGTCTGGATGCCCAGCGTCTTGACGAAACGCTCCGCCAGCGCCGCCTGCTCGGCGCGCGACAGCGTGTTGCGCACGCCGCGCCGAGCCTGCAGAGCAAGCGCTATGTTCTCGCGCAATGAAAGGTCGGCCACGATGCCGTCGGTCTTGCGCTCTTCAGGACACAGGGCAAGGCCATGCTTCACCGCATCGGCCGGACTCGCCAGCTCGACCGCGACGCCGTCGACCTTCAGGCCGCCGCGATCCGGCTTGGCGAGGCCGAACAGCAGTCGAGCCAACTCCGTACGTCCCGAGCCGAGCAACCCGGCGAGTCCCACGATCTCGCCGGGGCGCACCTGCAGGTCGACCGGCTGCAACTGTCCGCGCTGCCCCAGGCCCTCTGCGGCCAGGACGGCGGCAGCGCTCTCGTCGATCGGAGGCAGGTCCGCATGCCCCGTCGCCTGCGCCGCGAATTCGCGTCCGACCATCGCCGAGATCAGCGCCTGTGGGCCCAGTTCGCTGGTCGGCCACTCGCCCACCCAGGCGCCGTTTCGCAGCACCGTGATGCGATCCGACACCGCATAGACCTGGTTCAGGAAGTGCGTGACGAACAGGATCGCCAGCCCCTCGCCGCGCAACCGGCGCAGCACTGCGAAGAGGCTTTTCACTTCTTCGTCGTCGAGGCTCGATGTCGGCTCGTCGAGGATCAACACCTTCGACGACAAACCCAGCGCCCGCGCGATCGCGACCATCTGCTGCACGGCCACCGAATAGCTCGACAGCAGCCGCGATACGTCGATGTGCACGTCGAGTCGCGCCAGCAGTGCGCGCGCCTCGCGGTTGACGGCGGCCCAGTCGATGCGGAAGCCCTGCGCCACGCCACGGCGCGGGTAGCGCCCCGAAAAAATGTTCTCCGCCACCGAGAGATTCGGGCAGAGGTTCACCTCCTGGTAGACCGTGCTGATGCCCATGCGCTGCGCGTCGATCGGCGAGGATGGCCTGATCGGACTTCCGGCGAGCGTCATCTCTCCGGCATCGGCCGCATAGACGCCCGTCAGCACCTTGATCAGCGTCGACTTGCCCGCGCCGTTCTGCCCCAGCAGCGCATGGATCTCGCCGGCCCGCAGCCGCAACGCAACGCCGCGCAGCGCCGGCACGCCGTTGAACTGCTTGTCGATGCCCGTGAGTTGCAGCACCGACACATCGAGAGTGGCGGGCGTGTTCATTTGTTCTTGTTGTAGACGTCGATGAAGACGGCCGCCAGCAACACCAGTCCCTTGATCACCTGCTGGTAGTCGATGCCGATGCCGAGGATCGACATGCCGTTGTTCATCACGCCCATGATGAAGGCCCCGATCACTGCGCCCATGACCTTGCCGACGCCGCCCGAGGCCGACGCACCGCCGATGAAGCAGGCCGCGATCACGTCGAGCTCGAAACCCAGCCCCGCCTTGGGCGTGGCCGTATTGAGCCGCGCCGCGAACACCAGGCCTGCCAGCGCCGCGAGCACGCCCATGTTCACGAAGGTGAGAAACGCCAGCCGCTGGGTCTTGATGCCCGACAGCCGCGCCGCTTTCTCGTTGCCGCCCAGCGCATAGATGCGACGGCCCACCGTCGTTCGGTTCGTGACGAAGTCGTAGGCGACGATCAACACCGCCATCACGATCAGCACGTTGGGCAGACCCTTGTAGGTCGCGAGCAGGTAGCTCAGCAGCAGGATCGCCGCCGCGAAGAACAGGTTCTTGACGAGGAAGAAGGCATAGGGCTCCTGCGCCATGCCATGCGCCGCGAGCTTCGCGCGCCCGCGAAGTTTGAAGAACACGAGCGCCGCAGCGGCCAGCGCACCCAGCAGCAGCGATGTGGTCCGCAAGCTCTCGCCGCCGATCACGTCAGGCACGAAGCCCGAACTCAGCTTCTGGAAGGTTTCAGGGAACGGCCCTACCGACTGCCCTGCCAGCAACGCCAGCGTGAGCCCCTTGAACACCAGCATGCCCGCCAGCGTGACGATGAACGACGGTATACGGAAGAAGGCCACGAACCAGCCCTGCGCCGCGCCGATCACGCCACCGGCGATCAGGCACACGATGAATGTTGGCACGTAGTGCCAGTCGTACTCCACCATCAACACCGCCGCGAGTGCGCCGACAAAGCCGCACACCGAGCCCACCGAAAGGTCGATGTGGCCCGCAACGATCACAAGCAGCATGCCCAGCGCCATGATCACGATGTAGCTGTTCTGCAGCAGCAGGTTGGTGAGGTTCAGCGGCCGCATCAGCGTGCCGTCGGTCAGGACCTGGAACAGCGCCATGATCGCAACCAGCGAAATCAGCATCCCATATTCGCGCAGGTTGTTCTTGATGAACCCTGCATGCTCGGCCGTCGCCGTGCCGGACGCCGGCGGCGTGATCGGTGTTGCCGGTTTGACGGCTTCTGCTTCAGGCGGCATGGACGCTGCTCCCGGAGGCCACGATCACTCGCATTATTTTTTCCTGGGAAGCCTCGGCCACAGGAAACTCGGCGACGAAGCGCCCCTCGTTCATCACATAGATACGGTCGCACATGCCAAGCAGCTCCGGCAGTTCGGAAGAAATCAAGAGAATGCCCTTACCCTCGCTCGCGAGCTGGTCGATGATGGTGTAGATCTCGTACTTGGCACCCACGTCGATGCCGCGCGTGGGCTCGTCGAGGATCAGCAACTCGGGCTTGGCGAAGAGCCACTTGCTCAGCACCACCTTCTGCTGGTTGCCGCCCGAGAGATTGACGACGCGCTGGTTCACCCCGGCGCAGCGGATGTTGAGCGCGCGCCGGTAGTCGTTCGCCACCTTGAACTCGCGGCCATCGTCGATCACGCCACGCTCGGAGATGGCCGCCAGGTTGGCCATGCTCACGTTCTTGCGGATGTCCTCCTCCAGCACCAGGCCCAAGCTCTTGCGGTCCTCGGTGACGTAGGCGATGCCGTGGTCGATCGCCTTGCGGATCGTGCCGACGTCGACTTCCTTGCCGTGCATGTGCACCGAGCCGCTGATGCGCTGCCCGTACGAACGCCCGAACACGCTCATTGCGAACTCCGTGCGCCCCGCGCCCATCAGCCCCGCGATCCCGACGATCTCGCCGCGCCGGACGTGCAGGTTCACGCCCTTGATCTGCTCGCGGTCGGCGTGCAACGCATGGTGCACGCGCCAGTCGCGCACCTCGAAGATTGTCTCGCCGATGGCCGGTGTGCGCTCCGGATAGCGGTGCGCCATGTCGCGTCCGACCATGCCGCGGATGATGCGGTCCTCGCTGATCGGCGCGCTGCGGCAATCCATGGTCTCGACAGTGGCGCCGTCGCGCAGCACGGTGATCGAATCGGCCACCTTGGCGATCTCGTTGAGCTTGTGCGAGATGAGGATCGACGCGATGCCCTGCGCCTTGAGTTCCAGCAGCAGGCGCAGCAAGGCATCGCTGTCGCTCTCGTTCAGGCTGGCGGTCGGCTCGTCGAGGATCAGCAGCTTCACCTCTTTCGAGAGCGCCTTCGCGATCTCGACCATCTGCTGCTTGCCAACGCCCAGGTTGGTGATGAGCGCCGTCGGCGGCTCCTTGAGTCCGACCTTGGCCAGCAACTCCCGCGTGCGGGCATAGGCCTCGAACCAGTCGATCACTCCGCCGCGTGCCGTCTCGTTGCCGAGAAAGATGTTCTCCGCGATCGACAGCAACGGCACCAGCGCCAGCTCCTGGTGGATGATGATGATGCCGAGCTTCTCACTGTCGGCGATGCCCTTGAAGCGGCGCAACTCGCCCTCGAAGTGGATCTCGCCCTCGTAGGAGTCGCAGGGATACACGCCGCTGAGCACCTTCATCAGCGTGGACTTGCCCGCGCCGTTCTCGCCGACCACGGCGTGGATCTCTCCCGCGCGCACCGCGAGGTTGACGTTGTCCAGCGCGTTCACCCCCGGAAAGCTCTTGGTGATGCCGCGCATCTCCAGAATCACATCGTTCACCCTGTCTCCTTCGAGCCTGCGGGGCCGGCCGACCCCGCATCGCACTGTCGGCTACTTGATCTGGCTCTCCTTGTAGTAGCCGCTGTCGACCAGCGCCTGCTTCCAGTTCGACGCGTCCACGCTCACGGGCTTGAGCAGGTAGGACGGCACGACCTTGACGCCGTTGTTGTAGGTCTTGGTGTCGTTCACTTCCACCTGCTTGCCAGCGAGCATGGAGTCCACCATGCCCACCGTGACTTTCGCCAGCTCGCGCGTGTCCTTGAACACGGTGGAAGTCTGCTCCTTCTTCAGGATCGACTTGACCGAGGGGATTTCGGCGTCCTGCCCCGTCACCACCGGCATCGGCTGCTGGGCCGAGCCGTAGCCCACGCCCTTGAGCGAGGAGATGATGCCGATCGACAGGCCGTCGTAGGGCGACAGCACCGCATCGACCCGGTCCTTGGTGTAGTAGGCCGACAGCAGGTTGTCCATGCGCGCCTGCGCCACGGCGCCGTCCCAGCGCAGCGTCGAGACCTTGTCCATGCCCATCTGCTTGCTGCGCACCACCAGCTTGCCGCTGTCGATGTAGGGCTTGAGCACCGACATCGCGCCGTTGTAGAAGAAGAAGGCGTTGTTGTCGTCGGGCGAACCACCGAAGAGCTCGATGTTGTACGGGCCCTTGCCCTCCTTCAGCTTCAGCGCACTCTCGATGTACTGCGCCTGCAACACGCCGACCTGGTAGTTGTCGAAGGTGGCGTAGTAGTCGACGTTCTTCGAGCCCTTGATGAGCCGGTCGTAGGCGATCACCTTCACCCCCTTGTCGGCCGCCTTCTGCAGCGCGTCCGACAGCGTCGTACCGTCGATCGCCGCGATCACCAGCACCTTCGGTCCCTTGGTGACCATGTTCTCGATCTGCGCGAGCTGGTTCGGGATGTCGTCCTCGGCGTACTGCAGGTCGGTCTTGTAGCCCTTCTCGTTGAAGTACTTGACCATGTTCGAGCCATCGGCAATCCACCGCGCCGACGACTTCGTCGGCATCGAGATTGCAACGAGGCCCTTGTCCTGCGCGTAGACGAGCGGCGCGACGCCGACGAGCAACGTAGCCGCGGCGCCGGCAAGCAAGGTTTTGAGAAATTTTCTTTTCATCGGGAAATCTCCTTTTTGGGATCGGCGGCTCAGTACTTCCTGCTGGGGAATTCAGCCTTGGCGACTTCCATCGGGAAGATGCCTTCCTTCGTCAGGATGCGCTTCGGCAGTGGCTTGCCGGCCTTGATGTCCTTGACCGCGCTCATCAGCTGCGGGCCAAGCAGCGGGCTGCATTCGACCGACACATTGAGCTTGCCGGCCATCATGGCCTCGAAGGCACCCTTCACGCCGTCGATCGAGATGATGATGATGTCCTGCGCCGGCTTCATGCCGGCTTCCTCGATGGCCTGGATGGCGCCGATCGCCATGTCGTCGTTGTGCGCGAAGAGCACGTTGATCTTCTTGCCCTCAGCCTTCAGGAAGGCTTCCATCACTTCCTTGCCCTTGGCGCGGGTGAAGTCGCCGGTCTGCGAGCGGATGATCTTGAACTTCGGATCGGACTTGATGATTTCCTCGAAGCCCTTCTTGCGGTCGATCGCGGGTGCCGAACCGACGGTGCCCTGCAGCTCGACGATGTTGATCGGTCCCGGGTTTCCCTTCTCCTTCTCGACCAGCCATTTGCCGGCCTTGCGGCCTTCCTCGACGAAGTCCGAGCCCATGAAGGTCACGTAGAGCGAGGTGTCCTTGCTGTCGACCGCGCGGTCCGTCAGCACCACCGGAATGCCGGCGGCCTTGGCCTCTTGCAGCACCGGGTCCCAGCCGGATTGGACGACCGGCGAGAAGGCGATGACGTCGACCTTCTGCGCGATGTACGAGCGGATGGCCTTGATCTGGTTTTCCTGCTTCTGCTGCGCATCGGAGAACTTGAGATCGATGCCGGCCTCTTTCGCCGCCGACTTGATCGACTCGGTGTTGGCCGTGCGCCATTCGCTTTCGGCGCCGACCTGGGCGAAGCCCAGGACGATCTTCTGCTGCGCCAGTGCCTTCAGCGGCAGCAGCGATGAGAGCGACGCGGTTGCGAGGGCGATGTTGAGCGTGCGACGGTTCAGTTTCATGTTGTCTCCTTGTTGAACGTGGTGAAAGAAACCCTGGTTGTCGGTCCGCTCAGGCCAGCACATAGCCGGTCTTGACGGTGGTGTAGAACTCCGCGGCATGACGGCCTTGCTCGCGCGGACCGTAGCTGGACGCCTTGCGGCCGCCGAAGGGCACGTGGTAGTCGACGCCCGCCGTCGGCAAGTTGACCATGGTCATGCCGACCTTGGCGTGGCGTTTGAAGTGCATTGCGCGCGAAAGCGATTTGGTGCAGATGCCGGCGCACAGGCCGAAGGGCGTGTCGTTGGCAAGCTCCAGCGCATGCGCGTAGTCGTCGGCGCGCAGCACGCAGGCAACAGGCCCGAAGATCTCGTCGCGCGCAACGCGATGCTCGGGCCGGGCCAGGAACAGCGCCGGACTCATGTAGTGACCGGCGGTCGCGCGCTTCAGCCGTTCGCCGCCCCAGACATGTTCGGCACCCTCTTCGCTCGCATTGGCGACGGCGGTGAGGTTCTGTTCGAGCTGGGCGGCATCGACCACGGGGCCGATGTCGGTGCCGCGCTCCAGCGCGTGGCCGATCTTGAGCGCAGCGAGACGATGACGAAGGCGCGCGACGAAGGCATCGTGGATCTGCGCTTCGACGATCAGCCGGCTCGACGCCGTGCACCGCTGGCCGGTGGAGAAGTAGGCACCCTGCACGGCGCAGTCGACCGCACGGTCGAGATCGGCATCCGCCAGAACCACCAGCGGGTTCTTGCCGCCCATCTCCAACTGAACCTTGGCGCGACGCTGGGTGGCGGCCTGCAGGATGTGCTCGCCGGTGGCGACCGAGCCCGTGAAGCTGATGGCATCCACGAGCGGGCTGTCGACGATCGTCTGCCCCACTTCGCGCCCGCTGCCCATCACGAGATTGAAAGTACCCGCCGGCAGTGCCGCGCGGCTGATGATTTCAGCCAGCGCCCATCCGCACGCAGGCACCAGTTCTGCAGGCTTGAAGACGACGCTGTTGCCGTACGCGAGCGCCGGCGCGATCTTCCATGCGGGAATCGCGAGCGGAAAGTTCCACGGCGCGATCAAGCCGACCACGCCGACCGGCTCGCGGGTGATGTCGACCAGCACGTCGGGCCGCACGGAAGCCAGCGCCTCGCCGCCGCCGCGCAGGGCTTCGCCGGCAAAGAACTTGAAGATGTGGCCTGCACGTGCCGCCTCGCCGACGGCCTCCGGCAAGGTCTTGCCTTCTTCGCGCGCCAGCAGCATGCCGAGTTCCTCGCGCCGCGCGAGGATCTCGCTGCCGATCTGGTCGAGCACATCGGCGCGGCGCTGTGGCGTGGTCAGGCTCCAGTGAGGAAAGGCATCGGCCGCGGCGCGGATGGCACGCTCGGTCTGGCTGCGATCGGCGCGCGCATATTCGGCGACGACCTCGCGGGTGTCGGACGGGTTGCGGCTGACGCCCGTGGTCACGCCCGTCTCCCAGCGCCCGTTGATGAGCTGCCGTGCATTCTGCTGGAGGTCGCTGCGCTTCAAAGTGGGGCGAGTGTAGGAATCGCACCAATATCTTTCCAATCAATATTTGGATGGAATGGATATCAGAAGAAGCATTCAGGTAAACCCCCATGACCAACTACACGCACTGGTTCATCCGTGCGCGACTCAAGACCCGCCAGTTGCTGCTGCTCGTGGCACTGGCCGAAGAAGGCAACATCCATCGCGCCGCGCAGGTGCTGAACATGACGCAGCCCGCGGCTTCGAAGCTGCTGAAGGACCTCGAGGACGTGCTGGAGGTGCCGCTGTTCGACCGCCTGCCGCGCGGCATGCGGCCGACGTGGTACGGGGAAACCATGATCCGCCACGCGCGCGTCGCGCTTGCGAGCCTGAACCAGGCACATGACGAACTCACGGCTCTCAAGGCCGGCAGTGCGGGGCAGGTCAACATCGGCGCCATCACGGCGCCTGGGCTGGTGTTGCTACCGCCGGCGGTCGCGGCGGTCAAGCGCGATCACCCGAACCTGCGTGTGTCGCTGGAGATCGAGACCAGCCCGGTGCTGCTGGAGCGGCTCGAACAGGGCAAGCTCGACCTGCTTGTCGCACGCCTCTTCGCGGAACACGATAAGACAAACGTACGCTACGAAGCACTCACCGAGGAGCCCGTCTGTGCGCTCGTTCGACCCGGCCATCCGCTGCTGGGCATGACGGGCCTGGGCCTGCGCGACCTGGTGTCTGCGGGCTGGATCGTGCCGCCCGCAGGCAGCGTGTTGCGGCATCGCTTCGAACTGATGTTCCAGGAGGAAGGCCTTCCGCCGCCGCTGAACGTGATCGAGACGGCGGCGCTGCTCTTCATCACACGCATGCTGCAGCAGAGCGACATGGTGGCCGTGCTCGCGACCGACGTGGCTCGCTACTACGCGGCGCACGGGATCGTTGCGCTGCTGCCCATCGAGATGCCTTGTCATATGGATGCGTTCGGCATCATCACCCGCACCGATCGTCTCTTGTCGCCGGCAGCGAAGGTGATGATGAGGGCGCTCAAGGCGGAGAGCTTCACTGCCTATGGGCGTCGGCTTGAGGCTGATTGAGGTTTGGGGTGGCGGAGGCGGGCGGTGTGCGCTGGGCCGGCCGACGTCACCGGCCGCTTCGCGGCTGCCCTGCGCTGCTCACGGTACGCGGGGTCCGCGCGAAACTCGCTTCGCTCAAACACGCGCAGCCCTGATCCGCGTACCGCTGCGC